>NZ_CAJPHA010000008.1:0-310565 GCF_905339895.1 Burkholderia sp. BCC1988 | reverse complement strand
TGCGAAGCGCGGGCTGGCGTCGCTGTGCATCGGCGGCGGGATGGGCGTCGCGCTCGCGGTCGAGCGCGGTTGAACACGGTCTGACGATAGTGCACGCGTGCGGCGCCGGCCAGCGCCGCACACAGATGCAGCAAACTTCGCGCGCAACAAGCTGCCAATAACAAGCGTGATGTTCCGGTGCGCGCCACGTCCGCCCTGCGGGCGCCAGCGCATCGCAGCGGCGGGGCGGCAGCATGTGCCATGCCGTCGCCCCGCACCTTTGACTACTTTTCTTGTCGGTAACTCATAGGATGACTAAGCGAATTGCAGTTGTGACGGGTGGGATGGGCGGTCTCGGCGAAGCGATCAGCATCCGGTTGAACGATGCGGGCTACCAGGTCGTCGTCACGTATTCGCCGAACAACACCGGCGCCGATCGCTGGCTGACCGAGATGCACGCGGCCGGTCGCGAATTCCACGCGTATCCGGTGGACGTGGCCGATTACGATTCGTGCCAGCAATGCGTCGAGAAAATTGTCCGGGACGTCGGCCCGGTCGACATCCTGGTGAACAACGCGGGCATCACGCGTGACATGACGCTGCGCAAGCTCGACAAGGTCAACTGGGATGCGGTGATCCGCACCAACCTCGATTCCGTGTTCAACATGACGAAGCCGGTCTGCGACGGCATGGTCGAGCGCGGCTGGGGACGCATCGTCAACATCGCGTCGGTCAACGGCTCGAAGGGCTCGGTCGGCCAGACCAACTACGCGGCCGCGAAGGCCGGCATGCACGGCTTCACGAAATCGCTCGCGCTCGAGACCGCGCGCAAGGGCGTGACGGTGAACACGGTGTCGCCGGGCTACCTCGCGACGAAGATGGTGACGGCGATCCCGCAGGACATCCTCGATACCAAGATCCTTCCGCAGATTCCGGCGGGACGGCTCGGGAAACCCGAGGAAGTCGCGGCGCTGGTCGCCTATCTGTGCTCGGAAGAGGCCGGTTTCGTGACGGGCTCCAACATCGCGATCAACGGCGGCCAGCACATGCATTGACGCGCGGCGGCCCGGGCGGCGTTCGCGCGCGCGTCCGGGCCGTGCTCCCGCTGTATCCAGCGCCGGGGCGGCGCGCACGCGCGCGGTGACGGAACACGGACGCAGGTTCGCCGCGCATGCGGCGGGCCGGGTGCGCCCGCGCGCCGGCTACCGCGTCACGGCACGCACGCCGCACCGGCCTCGCATTCCGGAGGAGGCATGGGTGACACCTGGATGGGACTCGCGATCGGCGGCTCGGCACTGGCCGTCGCGCTGACGATGGCGATCGCGCTTCACTGGCTCGAGCGGCGCCGCGCGCGGCTGCTGCGCAACTTCGATCATCGCGATTGCTGGCTGGTCGCGTACGGCAAGTGCTTCGCGCGCGGGCCGGCGCGTCGCACGCGCGGCGGCGCGCGCTGACGGCGGCGGTGCGGCACCGCCGCGTTCACGCGTCGTGCCGCGTCCCGCGCATCCGTCTGCGGTGCGCGGGACGTTCGCGCTCAATCGCTGTTTCGCGCGCCTTCGCCTGAATCGTTCTTGTGGAAGATCCGCTTCGTCGTGCGCTTGGTGGCATCCCAGCCTTCGCGCGACGCGTGCGCGATGCCGTGGCCGACCGTCTTCGCGGCGCTCGCGGTCGCGTGGCCGAAACTGCGCGCGGCCTCGCCGGTCTTGTGCGCGGCTTCCTTCGAATCGCGCTTGATGTCCTGCTTCACTTCCGACATGTCCGCGTGCGCGATCGGGCTGATCAGCGCGAGAACGAACGCGGTGCAAATGAACTGACGTGCTTTCACGGCCTGGTTTCCTTGGGGCTGGTTCATCTAGGGTCCGCGCGGCCCGCGGGCGGCGCAACACGTATGCCGGCTGCCGATGCATCGAGCATCACCGCGGCGCGGCCGCCGAGCAACACGCGCTCCCCGCAGCGCAGCGTGAAGCCGTACAGCACGGAGCGGTCGTCGCCGCCGATGCGTTCGGCATCGACGATCAGCGGCAGGTCGAACGTGTCGAGCCGGTCGACGAACGCGTCGACGTTGCGCACGCTCGCGAGATAGCCGGCGCGCGGCCGCGCGGGTTCCGCCTGCGCCTGCTGCGCACCGAGCAGCGCGCCGTGCACGGCCATCGCCTGTGCCGCATATTCGATCCCGCAGACCGACGCGAGCCGGCCGCGCGAGCGCAGCGGGTTGTGCGGGTCGCGGTGGCTCGTCGCGCTGCAGCGGATGCGCGCGGCGTCCCACGCTTCGACCCGATCGAGCAAGCACATCGCGCCGTCGTGCGGAATGTGCGCGGCGATCCATGCGCGATCGAGCGTGGCCGGCGCCGGCGCAGGCATCGGCGTCGAAACGGGCGTCGTCATCGCGCGTGCCTCGCCGCGGCATTCGGCAGTGCGATATCGACCTGCACGCGCGTATCTTCCAGATAGTCGAGCACGACGCTCGCCGCGCGCCGCGCCGCGAGCGCGTCGAGCAGCGGCAGCGCGCGCGCGGCCGGATTGCCGGTGCGCAGCGCGTCGAGTTCGGGGTTCGCGAGCGTCGTCGCCGGCGCGTCGGTGAGCCGCACGTCGATGCGCGCGAGCGTGCGTTCGCTCGCGTCGGGCGCGAGCACGAGCGCGACGCCGAATGCGTCGACGATCGGCCGCACCGCGTGCAGCGGCTCCGGATAGTCGGTGTCGTAGGCGATCAGCAGGCTCGGCACGCGATCGACCATGACCTGGCACACGCTCTCGAGCAGGCCCGCGGCGAAGCTGCCGTCGTGTGCGCACAGCACGTTCGACGTCGCCATCGCGCGGGTCGCGATGCTCCAGTAGCCGGCCGGCGCGTTGTGCACCGAGTTGTGAAAGCGCGTGGGCGACAGGTGGCGATCGTCGCCGGCGAGGGTCTCGCAGATCGCGTGGCAGTTCTGGCCGTCGCCGCCGGACGCGCTGAACACGGTCGCGAGCGTGGCCGCATCGCGCCCGCTCGCGGCTGCCGCTTCGAGGCCGACCGCGAGCGCGACGCGCACGACGGGGCCGGTGCGGCGGCGTTCCGCCGGCGGCAGGCTGGCAGGCGGCGGCAGCACGGTGCGCGCGCTCGCATAGGCCGCGCGGCCCGCGAGCACGTCGGCCGCGTGCGGCCAGTCGTTCAGTCCCGGCCCGACGAGGCCGACACTTTCGATGAAGGCGGTGACGGTCATGTCGGCTCCCGGCGGCTCGCATGCCCGGCGCGGCCGAGGATCAGGCTGCAGTTCGTGCCGCCGAAGCCGAACGAATTCGACAGGACCGCACGCACGCGCGCATCGCGGCTCGCGAGCACGTAGTCGGCGGCCAGCGCCGGGTCGGGTTGCGTCGTGTTGACGCCGGCCGGCACGAACTGTTCGCGCAGCGCCAGCGCGGCGACGACCGCTTCGAGGGCGCCGGCCGCCCCGAGCGTGTGACCGGTCGCGCCCTTCGTCGAGCTGCACGGCGTGCGCGCGAGCAGCGTGCCCACCGCGCGGCTTTCGGCGGCATCGTTGCTGGGCGTCGCGGTGCCGTGCAGGTTCACGTAGTCGATGTCGGTTGCAGCGAGGCCGGCCGACGCGAGCGCCTGTTCGATCGCGATGCGCGCGCCGAGCCCCTCCGGATGCGGCGACGACATGTGATGCGCATCGCTCGATTCGCCGATGCCGAGCAGCAGGATCGCGTCGCCGTCGAGCGTGGCGGGCGCATCGGGCACGCGTTCGAGCAGCGCGAACGCCGCCGCTTCGCCGATCGAGATGCCGTCGCGGGCGACGTCGAACGGCCGGCACGGCCGGCGCGACAGCAGTTCGAGCGAATTGAAGCCGTACAGCGTCGTCAGGCACAGCGAATCGACGCCGCCGACGACGGCCGCATCGATCAGCCCCGCTTCGATCATCCGGCGCGCGGAGCCGAACACCTTCGCGCCGGACGAGCACGCCGACGAGATCGCCATCGCCGGCCCGCGCAGCGCGAAATACGCGCGCACGAACGCAGCCGGCGAATACGGGTTGTGCGTGTGCGCGTAGCGGAATCGGGCGGGCAGTGCGCCGCTGGCTGGATCGCGCTGCTCGTACGCGCGCTCGGTCTCGAGGATGCCGGACGTGCTCGTGCCGACGAACACGCCGACGCGCGCGGCGCCGTGGCGCGACACGGCCGCCGCGACGCGCGCGTCGAAGCCGTCCTGGACGAGGCCGAGTTGCGCGAGGCGGTTGTTGCGGCAGTCGAAGTCGGCGAGATCCGCGCGCACGGGCTGCGCATCGACGCCGTCCACGGCGCCGATCCAGGTGTCGAGATCGGCGCGTTCGAAGTCGCACGGCGTGAGCCCGCCGCGCGCGTGGCGCAGCGCGTCGACGGTCGCGTCGAGGCCGCGGCCGATGCAGCTGGTGGCGGTGAAGTGCGAGAGCAGGAGAGGTTTCACGAGGGTCGTATCCGGTGGCCGGAACGGGCGCCGCAGCGGGGCTGGCGGGCGCGCCGGGCGTGGTCAGATTTTATCAAACGCGGAGGCCGGCATGCCCGGCCCGGCGGGCGGATCGGACGGTTCGGGGGCGAGCGCGGCGCGCAGCGTGGTCCAGTGCAACTGCGCATCGGCGGCCGCGTGCAGCAGCGCGGGCAGCACGTCGAGCACGACCGGTTCGCCACGCGCGTCGCGCGCCGCGTGACCGTCGTGCACGAGCAGGATGTCGCGCGCAGCCAGGCCGTTCAGCAGGCGGTGCGTGACGGTATCCGCATCGCGCGCGCGCGTGTCGAAGCCACGGCGCGTCCAGCTGGCGAGCTGCAGGCCGAACTCGCACAGCACCGGCTCGAGAAACGGATTGCGCAGGCCGGCCGGCGCGCGGAAGAAGCGCGGGCGCGTGCCGGCGATCTCGGTCAGCGTCTGCTGCGCGGCCGCGATTTCACGGCGCAGCGCGGCGGGCCCCGACAGCGAGAACGTATGCCGGTGCCGCTGGCTGTGGTTCTCGACCGCGTGGCCGCGCGCGACGATCGCTTCGATCCACTGCGGATGGCGGCGCGCGAGATCGCCGATGCAGAAGAACGTCGCGCGCGCGTCGTGGCGATCGAGCAGGTCCAGCACGCGCGGCGTGACGTCGGGGTCCGGGCCGTCGTCGATCGTCAGCGCGATCCGGCGGCCGGCGCCGGCCGGCAGGCGCGTCCAGTTCGGCCCGAGCAGCGCGCTGCGCGGCCACAGGCCGGCGGCGGTCAGCGCGAGATGCGACGCGACCACGCCACCGGCGGCCCACGGCCATGCGGCCGGTTGTGCGACGACGGCCGCGAGCGCGCCCGCGTGCAGCGCGGCCGTGCCCGCGATCAGCGGCGTCGGTTTCCAGCGGCGCGCATCGCCGGGCTGGCGAGGCGGAACGGACGACGGCGCGTTCATGCGTGACCTCCTGTCGGCTCACGATCAGGGCTGCCCGCGGCCACCGCCGCCATGCGCGGCGCGAGAATCGCGGCGAACGCGAGCGCGAGCATCGCGCCAGGGCCGACGGTCAACCCGAAGGTTTCTAGCAGCGGCACCCGCGACAGCGCGAGCAGGCCGAAGCCGGCGACCGTCGCGAGGTTCGCGATCAGCAGCGACACGAGCGTGCGAGGTGTGACCGGTTGCGCGTCGTCGCGCTTGCAGAAGAACAGCGCATAGTTCGAGCCGACCGCGACGATCAGCAGCATCCCGACGAGGTGCAGGATCGTCAGCGGCACGCCGGCGAGCGCGAAGCCGGCCGTCACCACCAGCACGGCCGCGACCAGTGGCGCGAGCGCGCGTACGACGCGGCGCGGCGAGCGCAGCGCGATCAGCAGCAGCACGGCGATCGCCGCGAAACCCGCGAGCGACAGCCGGATGTCCTCGTGCACGTAGTTCACGTACAGGCGGTCGGCCTCGGCCTTCATGTCGACGAACAGCGCGTCGGGCACGCCGGCGCGCGCGACGGCCGCGCGAATCGGCGCGGCATCGAGCGCCGGAGCCGCCGGACCGGTGCGTGCGACGTCCGGCGCGCGCAGCGGCAGCATCGCGCGCCAGCGGCCCGCGCGCTCGGTCAGCAGCGCGTCGACGGCGAGCGCCATCGACGTGCCGCGCAGGTCCGCGCGCGTGAGCAGTGGCGCGTGGCGTGCGGCCTCGACATCGGCGATGAACGGGGCGAACAGCTCGGGCCTGACCGGGATCGGCTGGTTCGCGACGGCCGCGCGCATGCGTGCGGCAAGCGTGTCGGCGTCCGGCAGGCTCGCCTGGCGCGCGCGCTGCGCGGCGTCGCTCGGCAGGTAGCGCGCGGGACTTTCGAAGCCCGCGAGCGCGCCGCGCTCGACGAGCGGCTGCAATTGCGCGGCGACCCGTTCCGCGCGTTCGAGCGCGGCCTGTTCGGTCGGCGCGGAAATCACGACGAGATAGCGCACGTCCGGCGCGCCGAGATCGGCGCGCAGGCGTGCGTCGAGTGCCTGCGCGCGAGCGGGCACGGGGCTCAGTGCCGCAAGCTCGCGGCTCCACAGGCCGTCGCGATGCAGCATGAGCGTCGCGCACGCGGCGAGCACGAGCGCGGCGAGCGGCCAGCGCAGCCGCGGCGCGGCAGCGGCCGCCCGCGCGAGCACCGCGCCGACGCGCGACACGTCGCGAATCGCGACGTGCTCGCCGCGCAGGTGCGGCAGCACGAAGCGCGTGACGAGCGCGGCGGCCGTCAGCCCGGCGATCGAGTAGAGCCCGAGCTGCACGAGGCCCGGAAAACCGGAGAACAGCATCGACGCGAAGCCGCACACGGACGTCAGCACGCCGAGCCGGATCGTCGGCCAATAAGCGGCGATCCATGCCCGCGTCGCGTCGGCGGGCCGCGTGGTGCCGCGCGCGCCGGCCTGCGCCGATTGCACGAACAGGTAGATCGAATAGTCGACGGCTTCGCCGATCAGCGTCGTGCCGAAGCCGAGCGTCAGCCCGTGGACCGTGCCGAACGCGATGCTGACCGCCGCGATGCCGGCGGCGATGCCCGTCAGCACCGGCAGCAGCCCTAGCGCGAGCGTGCGCGGCGAGCGGTACAGCGTCAGCAGCAGCGCGACGATCAGCACGACGCTCGCCGTCGACAGCCGCTCGACGTCGTGCCGGATCGTGTCGCGCGTGTCGACCGAGAACACGCCTGGGCCGGTCATCGCGAGCGTGTACGCGGCCGGGTTCGGCAGCGCCTGCGTCGCGGCGGAGAACGCGCGGCGCACCGCGTCGATCGCGCGTGCCTGCGCATCGGTGTCGGAGCCGGGCGCGGCCGTCTGCACGACGAGCACCGCGCGCGTGCCGTCGCGCGACGCCCATACGCCGTCGCGGCTGGCGGGCTGCGCGCCGCTGTCGAGCTGGTCGACGAGCGCCGTCACTTCGCCGGTCGGGTCGCGCGGCAGCAGCGCCTTCGCGACGAGCCCCGCCGACGAACTCAACAGGTCGAGGCTGTCGCCGAGCGCCTGGTGCAGGCCGTCCGCGCTGAAGCGCCGCGGCGCGACGGCCGGGCTCAGCAGGTAGCGATGGTCGAACACGAACTGCCGGTCGCGTGTGTCGTCGACGGCTTCGCCGTTGTTGATCGAGGAGAATTGCCGGTCGGCGCGCAGCGTGCCGGCGACGCGCCGCGACAGCGCGGCACGCGTGGCCGCATCGCCGCCGTCGATCGCGACGAGGATCAGCCGCGACACGATGCCGTCGCGCAGTTGATCGACGAGCACGCGCTGCCCCGCGCTCGGTGCGCGCGGCAGGAACGCGGACAGGTCGGCCGTGAAGTTCGCGCGGGCGATCGCGATTCCGCATGCGACGAGCGCGAGCAGCCACACGAGCACCGCGCGTTGCCGCCAGGCGGGCAGGCGGTGCGTGACGGGCGCGGGCGGCCGGGTGCGATCGTCCATCAGTTCGCCGGGACGGGTTGCAGGCGCATCGTCGAACGGTCGCCGTCGGCCTGCCGGATCGCGACGCTGCGCAACACGTCGCGCGAGCCTTCGAGCGTGATCGTGCTGACGACCTTCAGCATCCGCGAGTCGAGCGGCGTGAGCGTCAGCGTCCAGTCGTCGCCGCGACCGGCGAGCGCGACCTTGTAGACCTGCTCGAGCGCATAGCGGTTGCCGGCGAGCGTCGCGCGGATGCTGTCGATGAACGCGCCGAGCTCCGGATAGCGCGCGAGCGCGAGCGTGTACTTGCGGCTGTTGCGCTCGACGGTGAGCATGTCGCCGTCGACCACGAGATGTTCGGGCTTCGGGTTCAGCGTGTGCTTCTCGAGATGGTCGGGTGCGACGAACACGAGCTCGCCCGACGATTCGAGCGGCTGCGTGGTGATCGACAGCGTCTTCGTCTCGGTGAACGTCGCGCGCCCCGACTTGTGCTGCGCGAGCGTCGACATCAGCCGGTCGAGGGTCCATGCCGAACCGGTGTCGGCCGCGTGCGCGGGCAGGGCGAGCGCGACGGCGGCCGTGACGGCGAACGTGCGTGCTGCTCGGCGCAGCGCGCGCGGGTGCGGCAGCGGGAACATCGGCGGAAAGCGGCGAACGGCGGTCATGCGTCGGAATCCCTCGTGGCGGACAGGCCGGCGCACGCGTGCGCCGCGTCGCGGCGCGCGGCGGCCGTGCCGGTCTGCCAGAAATCGAAATAGTTGAACCAGTTGTACGGCGCCGCGCGACAGTACTGGTCGAGCAGCGCGACGTAGCGCGCGAGCGCCGCGTCGACGGCCGCCGCGCGCGTGTCGCGGCGCACGTCGGAAAAATCGGCGAGCGTCTCGAAGTGCACATCGTAGCGGTTGCCGTCGCGATAGAGGCCCGTCATGAACAGCACCGGACGCCGCAGCATCGCGGCCATGTACAGCGGCCCGAGCGGGAATGCCGCCGGCGCGCCGAGCAGCGGCAGCCACCGCAGCGACGCGGTCGCGTCGTCGAGCAGCGTGCGGTCGGCGAGCATCCCGACCATGCAGTTCGCGTCGAGGCGTTCGCGCACCTTCAGCATCGAGTCGACCTGCCCGAGCGGAATCACTTCCGGCTTCGCGGCCGGGTTGACGGCGGCGAGCGTCGCGTTGATCTTGCGCGCGTTCTCTTCGAACATCGTGACGACGACGCGCAGGTCCGGGCGCGTGCGGCCGATCGCGCGCACGACTTCGAAGCTGCCGAGATGCGCGCCCATCAGGAATGCGCCGCGCCCGCCGGCGAGCGCGGCGTCGACCCGCGTCTCGCCGTGCAGCCGGATGTCGAACAGGTCGAAGCGGCCGTTCATCAGGTAGATGCGGTCGTGGATCGTCGCCGCGAACGTGAACACGTGCCGGTACACGTCGCGCCAGCGCGCGGGACGGCCGAGCACGCGGCGCAGGTAGTCGCGCGACGCGGCGCACGCGACCGGCGAGAACAGCACGAAATAAGCCGCGACGGCATGCAGCACGATGCGCGACGGCCGCCGGCCGAAACGCAGCGAGATCCAGGTCATCACGCGCAGCAACCCGGCGTTGCTGCGTTCCTGGCGCTCGGCCCATGCGGTGCGCTTCATGGCTGCGCGCCGTCCTGCGCGGCCGGCGGCGCGGACAGCACGCCGGTCGCGACGTCGCGCGCACCCGCGCGCAGCGTGAAGCGGATCGCACCGCCGGCCGCAGCATCGAACGCGAGATCGAGCGCCTCGCCCGGCGCGACCGGGCTCAGGAATTTCGCGGAAGCCAGCCGCCACGTATCGAGCGGGCGATTCAGCGATGCGCCGAGTGCGGCGATCGCGTGATCGAGCAGCACGACGCCCGGCACGATCGGACGACCGGGGAAATGGCCGGGCAGCGCCGGATGATCGGCGGGAATCGTGAACGCGAGCGGCGCGTCGGGCGCGTCCGTCGCGGCGCGCTCGCGCACGTCGGCCCCGGCGGCGCGCGTGTGCCGTGCGACGAGCGCCGCGAGCACGTCGCGCGGCAGCTTGCCCGTTTCGTTGCGCGGCAATGCGTCGACGAACACGAGCGGGCGCGGCATGAACGCCGGATCGATCCGTTCGCGCAGCGCGCGCTGCACGTCGGCAGCGGCGAGCGTCGGCGCGACCACGAGCGCGACGAGGCGCGTGACCGGTTCGCGGGTCGCATCGGCGTCGGCCGGCGCGATGTCGTCCGGCATGAAGAACACGCCGTCGACGACGTCGGCAATCGCGTTCAGCTGATGGTTCAGGTAGGCGAGCGACGTGCGCTTGCCGGCGATGTTGACGAGGTCGGCCTTGCGGCCGTGCAGCAGGAACCGGCCGTCGTCGAGTAGCTCGAGCGCGTCGCCCATCGGCACCGGGGTTTCGACGTGTCCGCCCGACACCCACACGGTCGGGCCGCTGTCGTCGCCGGCGGCATCGTGGTCCGACGCGTCGTGCGCCGCGCGCGCGTCGAGCCGGATGTCCGGGAACGGTTGCCACGCGGCGCCCTGCGACGTGCGGCGCGTCGCGATCTGGCCGGTTTCGGTGCTGCCGTAGATTTCGACGAGCGGCGCCTCGAGCGCGGCCTCGGCTTCGCACGCGAGTTTTTCCGACAGCGGCGCGGTGGCCGACAGCACGAGCGCGGCCGGGGGCAGCGCATCGCCGGCCGACAGCAGCGCGCGCAGGTGGATCGGCGACGTGACGAGCACGCGCGGCTGCGGGATCGCGGCGAGTTCGTCGCGAATGTCGACCGGGTAGAACGGCTGGCGGTTGCTGAACGCGAGGCCGCCGATCAGCGCGAGCAGCACCGTCGATTCGAAGCCGTACATGTGCTGCGCGGGCACGGTACCGATCAGCGTGGCCGCGCGGCCGTCGAGCAGGCCGAGGCGCTCGGCCGCCGCGCGCACGCAGCCGACCAGGAAGCCCCAGGTCTTGCGGTGCGGCACCGGCGCGCCGGTCGAGCCGGACGTGAACACGTACGCCATGATCCGCGACGCGTCGATCTGCGGCACCACGCACGGTGCGTCGTCGGGGAGTTCGCCGGGTGCGGCGTCCGGATACGCGAAGCGCGGCAGGTCGATCGTGCAGTCCGGCGCGTCGTGCAGGCAGAACGCGTCCGGTGCGAACGACGCGAGCTGGCGCACCATCTCCGGCGTGTGCGTCGACGGCAGCAGGCTGATCCTGCCGGTGACGAGCGCCGCGCACAGGCTGACCGCGAAGCGGTAGCGGTCGCGGCACACGTTGAACACGTGGCGGCCGGCGGGCAGTGCGGCGGCCACGCGCGCGACGTCGGCGACGAACGTGCGGACGGTGACGGGCGTGCCGTCGCGCCAGGCGATCGTCTGGTCCGGCGAGGAATGGAATACCAGCGGGTGAGTCGGCATAAATCGGTCAAAGCGGAAGGCAGTCACCGGCGCGGCCGCGATGCGGCGCCGCGCCGGCCATGAATTCATCGTGACGGCTGCGTCGACGCGCGGTACGCGCGCACCGCGTCGACCATCCGCGGCCGCGCGTCGTGCGGCAGCGCGAAGCGCCGGCACGCATGCTCGGCGCCGAACATCACGGCGACGAGCGGCAGCGACAGGTAGTTCGCGAATGTGGACCACGCGACGATCGGCGCGGTCGCGAACAGCAGCGTCGACACGGCGGCGATCGCGACGAAGAACAGCGTCCATGCGAGCGTGATGTGCCGCGTGTAGCGCGCGACGGCCGGCGTGATCGAGCCGTGGATCAGCGTCGCGAAGCGCGTGCAGAGCGGCACCTGGCCGGCCGCGAGGGTGCGGCCGAACAGCAGCGCCATCGCGAGGTTGAAGCTCGCGTGCTCCAGATACAGGCCCCATTCGAAATGGCGCGCGAGCGGGATGCGCATGGCCCACAGCGCGACGGCGGCCAGCAGCCATGCCGGCACGAGCCAGGCGCGCTGCGGCGAGCGCAGTGCCGCGCCGAGCGCGAGCAGCAGTGGCGGCGCGAGCGCCATCGCGAGGCCGAAGCCGTGCGCGCCGGGCGTCGCGGCCGCGTAGTGCGCGCCGATCTGGTACGCCGCCACTGCGGCGACCGCGCCGGCGCCGCGTACGATGCCGAGCGGCGTGCTCATCGCGGCGCTCCGGGCGCGCGGCGCGGGTGCGCGTTGCCGCCGGCTGCCGCGGCACGGCGGCAAACGGACGGGCAAACTAGCGGACAAACCGGAGCGAGGGGAGCGGACGGGCGCGGCATGGTTGCTGGAAACATCGGGCGGATCGGGGCCGGACGCGTGCGTCGGGCCGTCAAACATCATATGAATGGCGGCCGGGACGCTAGTCCGGGCCGGCTGTCGTGCACGCACATTTTAGGGCCCCGGCGCGGCGGTCCGAGGCAGATGCAGCCGGGTTTTGTAACCGAATGTATGGCAGCGCACTGAAGCTTTTGCGGCGACGATCCATTTCCATCCGAAGCGGCTCAAGCGTCTGCTGCGATCGGGTCCCGAAACCGGCCGCGGCGGGGGCCCTTCAGTCTGTAACCATTCCCCGTATACGTGCCGATACCCATCGTCTAGAATCCGCGTAACTTTTACAAACGATCCCCAATAACGCAGGCGGGGAAGCCGGCAGACGCCGGAGGGACGGAGATTCGCGCGCCTCGCACCGCGCCGGGCGTGCACGACGGTTGCCGTTTTCCGGGCGCCTCCCGCTGCCATGGGCCGCCTGCCCGCAAGCATGATGAACGCACTGGAACAAGAGCTCGCCACGCTGATCATCGGCGAACTGAATCTCGAAGACGTCCCGCTCGAAACGGTGACGGCCGGGACCCCGCTGTACGGCGAGGGCTTCGGGCTCGACTCCATCGACATCCTGGAAATCGCGCTGCTGATCTCGAAGAAGTACGGCTTCGAGCTGCGCTCGGACAATCCGGACAACCAGAAGATCTTCGCGACGCTCGGCGCGCTTGCCGCGTATGTCGCCGCGCATCGCACGAAGTGACGGCGGCGCGCGCGGGCGCGACGCGGCACGCAGAGGATGACGGCACGCGGCGGCGGTGGCTGGATGCACCGCCGCCGCGTCGATCGAGGAGGAACGCGATGAACGGAGCAATTCGATGCGGGCGCTCGTAACGGGCGGCAGCGGCGCACTCGGGCAGGCGATCTGCACGACGCTCGCGCAGGCCGGCCACGAAGTCTGGGTACACGCGAACCGGAATCTCGCGCAGGCGCAAGCCGTCGCGCAGCAGATCGTCGCGGCCGGCGGCATCGCGCATGCGATCGCATTCGACGTGACCGACGCGGATGCGACGCTCGCCGCGCTCGCACCGTTCGTCGACGACGCGCCGGTGCAGATCCTCGTCAACAGCGCGGGCATTCACGACGACGCGCCGATGGCCGGCATGTCGCGCCGGCAATGGCACAGCGTGATCGACGTGACGCTCAACGGTTTTTTCAACGTGACGCAACCGCTCCTGCTGCCGATGATCCGCACGCGGCGCGGCCGGATCGTCAACATCGCGTCGGTCGCCGGCGTGACCGGCAACCGCGGACAGGTCAACTACGCGGCCGCGAAGGCGGGGCTGATCGGCGCGACGAAGTCGCTGTCGCTGGAACTCGCGTCGCGCGGCATTACCGTGAACGCGGTCGCGCCCGGCATCATCGAGTCGCCGATGGCGGAACATGCGTTTCCCGCCGAACGGATCAAGCAGCTCGTGCCCGCGCAGCGCGCCGGCCGGCCCGACGAAGTCGCGGCGATGGTCGCGTATCTGGTATCCGATGCGGCCGCCTATGTGACGGGGCAAGTGCTGTCCGTCAACGGCGGCCTCGCATGACGACGCGCGCGGCGTCGGCTTGACGCGAAGCAACGGCGCGCAACGCGGCGCGTGGCCACGATGCCGCGAGCCCGCGCCGCATAGTGAGGAAATCGAAGTGTCAGTGCATCCAGTCGACGCCGAACGGCGAGCGTGTTCCCCGTCGTCCGCCACGCGCGCGGTCGCACACGGACCCGTGGCGGCCACGTCCACCGCGAACGGCGGCACTCGTGCGTTGCGGCTCGTCCAGATCGATCAGGCACGGCTGGCTGCGCTGCTGCACGATGCGCAGCAGCGGGGCGACGCATTCGACTGCGTGTTTCCCGGTGCGCTGGGCGCGGTCTGCATCGGTGCGGCCGGGTCGCCGGCCGATGCGATGGCCCGCATGCTCGCCGCTGCTGCGCCCGACCTGCCGCTCGCACCGGTGCAGATGGCGCTGCTCGATGCCGGCAGCCATGCACGCGCCGATGCGGTCTGCGAAATCTGGCAGTGCGACGCGCGCGACCTGCGCAGCGAGCGACGCGGCGCGCTGCAGTACCGCTACAGCGCAACGGCGGGGCTCGTGTTCGGCAGCATCGTCGTGCAGGAAGCGCAGCCAGCGCATGAAGCGCGGGAATCGGCCGATGCGGATCGCGACGGCGGCACGCCGCTCGAGCGCGCGACCTACGACGCATACCGCGCGCTGTTCGACGTGCTCGATACGCTCGGCATCCCGCATCCGCTGCGGATCTGGAACACCGTGCCGGCGATCAACGCGCAGCAGTTCGGGATCGAACGCTATCGTCAGTTCAATATCGGCAGGCAGCGCGCGTTCGACGCGTGCCGCCGCGCGCTGACGGACGGTGTGCCGGCCGCCTGCGCGCTCGGTTCGGTCGTGCCGGTCGCGGGCGACACGCCGCCGGCCGCGCCGCTCGCGATCCATTTCATCGCGAGCCGTGCGCCGGCCGATCCGGTCGAGAACCCGCGCCAGGTCAGCGCGTATCACTACCCGGCCGAGTACGGCCCGCGTGCGCCGACGTTCGCGCGCGCGGCCGCATGGCCGGGCGACGCTGCCGCGCCGCTGCTGTTCGTGTCGGGCACCGCCAGCATCGTCGGGCATCGCACCGTGCATCACGGCGACGTCGTCGCGCAAACGCGCGAGACGATCGCGAACCTGGCCGCCGTGCTCGAGCAGGCCGCGCGGCAGGGGCACGGCCCGTTCACGCTCGCCGACCTGAGCTACCGCGTCTACGTGCGCGACGCCGGCGATCCCGCGGCGCTCGCCGCGATCGAACGCGCGTTGCGCGATGCGGCCGGCCCCGGCGTGCGGCCGCTGTTCGTCCATGCGGACGTGTGCCGCGACGATCTGCTGGTCGAGATCGAGGCGAGCGCCGGCCATCCGCTGGAGCACCTGTCGTGAAGCGCGCGGGCCTGTCGCTGCGCGAACCGTCGCCGCACGCGGGCGGCGTCGACGAAGCCTGTCGGCCGTCGCCTGCAGGTCATAAACTTTTGTCAGGATCCTCGTCTTCGCAATCGGCCGTTCCCATGTCCACGCTGCAGGCCTCGTCCACCCATCTCGTACTGATTCCGAGCTACAACCCGGGCGTCAAGGTCGACACGACCGTGCGCAACGCCCGCGCGCAGTGGAATCCGGTGTGGGTCGTCGTCGACGGCAGCACCGACGGCAGCGCCGAGCGCCTGCAGGCGATGGCCGAGCGCGACCCCGGGCTGCGCGTGATCGTGCTGCCGGCGAACCGCGGCAAGGGCGCCGCGGTGCTGGCCGGGCTCGACGCGGCGGCCGCGAGCGGCTTCACGCACGTGCTGACGATGGATTCCGACGGCCAGCATCCGGCCGACCTGATTCCCGAATTCATGGCCGCGTCGCAGGCGGCGCCGGATGCGATGGTGCTGGGCCTGCCGAAGTTCGACGCGAGCGCGCCGCAGCTGCGCGTGCAGGGACGGCGGCTGTCGAACGGATGGGCCGACCTCGAGACGCTGTGGGCCGGGATCGGCGATTCGCTGTACGGCTTTCGCGTGTACCCGGTCGCGCCGCTCGCCGCGATCATGCATCGCCAGCCGTGGATGCGCGGCTTCGACTTCGATCCGGAAGCCGCCGTGCGGCTGTGCTGGGCCGGGGTGCGGCCGATCCGCATCGAAGCGCCGGTGCGCTACTTCGGCGCGCACGAGGGCGGCGTGTCGCATTTCCACTACGGCCGCGACAACGCGCTGCTCGCGTGGATGCACCTGCGGCTGTTCGCCGGTTTCGTGGTGCGGCTGCCGATGCTGGTCGCGCGGCGGCTGACGCGCCGGTCGCGTTCCGCGTTCGGCCGGTCGTCCGGCCGTGGCGATTGACGGCCCGATTGTCATCAATCGGCTGAGCAATCGCGCCGTCCATTCCGTATTTGTCAGTAATCAAGCTGTCATTCGATGTAAACATCTGGTAATTTTCTGCCGGATTATGCAAAATCGCCGCTCCCAAATACAACTACCGAGGGATCCGGGATGCATATCAAGAAAGCGGCGGCCGCGTGCGGCATGGTTTTCCTGTTGAGCGCATGCGGTGGCGTGCAGAGTCTCGACGCGAACAGCCTGACGTCGGCGGGGACCAGCCTGGTCAAGGCGGCGACGCTGTCGGACAGCGACATCGCGGCACTGTCGAACGACTCGTGCAAGGCGAGCGACGCCGAATCGAAGATCGCCGCGCCGAACAGCGCGTACGCGAAGCGCCTGACGAAGGTGATGAAGGGCTTCGGCGACATGACGCTGAACGGCCAGAAGATCAACTACAAGGTCTACATGACCAAGGACGTCAACGCGTGGGCGATGGGCAACGGCTGCGTGCGCGTGTACAGCGGCCTGATGGACATGATGAACGACGACGAGCTGCGCGGCGTGATCGGCCATGAAATGGGCCACGTCGCGCTGGGTCACTCGAAGAAGGCGATGCAGACTGCCTACGCGGTCAGCGCGGCACGCACGGCGGCCGGCGCGGCATCGCCGGGCGTCGCGGCCCTGACGAGCTCGCAGCTCGGCGACATCACCGAGAAGTTCATCAACGCGCAGTTTTCGCAGACGCAGGAAAGCGCGGCCGACGACTACTCGTTCGACCTGATGAAGCAGAAGAACATGAACCAGAAGGGCCTCGTCACCGCGTTCCAGAAGCTCGCGCAGCTCGATGGCGGCAAGAGCTCGATGATGAGCTCGCACCCGTCGTCGACGAGTCGTGCGCAGCACATCCAGGATCGCATCGCGAAGGGCAGCTGAGCGCCGCCTGATGGCGCCGGCCTCGTCCGGCGCCCGGGATGAACGAAACCCCACGCTCTTGCGGGCGTGGGGTTTTTGTTTTTTCGGGGAAACGGAAAACGGCCGGAAAGCGGCCGGAAAACCGCCGGAAAGCGGCCGCGCCGCGTGCTTACGGCACCATCCCCGGCAGCACGTACGCCTGCACGAGCGTGATCAGGCCGACGATCACCGCGAACAGCAGGCTGTGGCGCACCGTGAAGCGGAACAGCTCCGATTCCTTGCCGACCAGCCCCGTTGCCGCGCATGCCACCGCGATCGACTGCGGCGAGATCATCTTCGCGGTCACGCCGCCCGTCGTGTTCGCGGCGACCGCGAGCGTCTCGGGCACGCCGAGCTGGTGCGCGGTCGCTTGCTGCAGCGAGCAGAACAGCGCGTTCGACGACGTGTCCGAGCCGGTCAGGAACACGCCGAGCCAGCCGAGGAACGGCGAGAAGAACGGAAACGCGGCGCCGGTCGCGGCGAGCATCAGCGCGAGCGTCGACGACATCCCCGAGTAGTTCGCGACGAACGCGAACGCGAGCACGAGGCCGATCGACAGGATCGGGCGCGTGAGCTCCTTCAGCGTTTCGCCGAACGTGACGAGCGCGTCGCGCGGTTTCATCCGCAGCAGCGCCATCGAGATCAGCGCGGTCACGAGGATCGCGCTGCCCACCGCCGACACGAGATCGAGCTTCAGCACCGCGTCGAGCGCTTTCGGCGTCGCGGCGATCGGCGCGGTCTTCACGACGAGCTGGTCGAGCCCGGCTACGTGGAACTTGAGGACGGTCGACGCGAGCGCGCCGTGCGCGGCGAACAGCGCCTTGAACGGCGCGATGCTCCACACGGTGACGACGGCCGTCAGGATCAGGAACGGCGACCACGCGCGCACGGTCTGCGCGAGCGAGTACGGCGACGCCTGGCGGCTCGCGCCCGCACCGTTGCCGCCCGCACCGAACCCCGCGAGCGCCGCGCCGCCGCCGGACGCGACGAGGCCGCCGGCCGTCTGCTTCGCGCTGCCCGGTTGCCAGACCTTCAGGAACGCTGCGAGCGACACGAGGCTGACGAGCGACGACGTGATGTCCGGCAGCTCGGGCCCGATATGGTTCGACGTGAAGTACTGCGTGATCGCGAAGCTGCCGCCGGCGACGAGCGCGGCCGGCCAGGTCTGCCGTACGCCGCGCAGCCCGTCCATCATGAACACGAGCCAGAACGGCACCGCGAGCGACAGCAGCGGCAGCTGGCGGCCGGCCATCGCGCCGATGTGGAACGCGTCGATGCCGGTCACCTGTCCGGCGACGATGATCGGGATGCCCATCGCGCCGAACGCGACCGGCGCGGTGTTTGCAATCAGACACAATCCTGCCGCGTGCAGCGGCTTGAAGCCGAGGCCGACGAGCAGCGCGGCCGTGATCGCGACGGGCGCGCCGAAGCCGGCGGCGCCTTCGAGGAACGCGCCGAACGAGAAGCCGATCAGCAGCATCTGCAGCCGCTGGTCGTCGGTGATCGACAGCACCGACGCGCGGATGATCTCGAACTGGCCGGTCTTCACGACGATCTTGTACAGGAACACCGCCGCGACGATGATCCACGCGATCGGCCACAGGCCGTACGCGAAGCCGAAGCCGGCTGCGGCGAGCGCCTGCGGCACGGGCATGCCGTACGCGAGGATCGCGACGCCGAGCGCCAGCAGGAGCGTGATCGCGGCGGCGACGTGCCCCTTCATCCGCAGTGCGGCGAGCGCGACGAAAAAGAAGATGATCGGGATCGCGGCGACGAACGCCGACAGCCCGAGGCTGCCGAGCGGGGTGTAGATCTGATGCCAAACCTGCATGGTTGTCTCCTCCATGGATTTCTATCGGTACGGGTTTGAAAGCGGGGTGGTCTATTCGGGCTGGCCGCGTGCGCGCAGCAGGTCGGACAGGCTGCGCGGCGCCGGCTCGAGCGGCGTGCGATGCTGGGTCCAGCCCATCTGCTTCGCGGGCGTCAGTGCGCGCAGCCGCGTCGCGCTCCAGCGGAACGCGCGATACGCGCGCGGATGCGCGAACGCGCCGGACCAGAAGCGCCACACGAGGTCTTCCGCGCGGTTGTAGTTCGCGCCCTGGCCGCGCAGCGGATGCGCGACGGGTTCGTCGGGCTTGCGGTTCGCCTCGGTGCGCAGCCGCACCAGCAATTGCGGGATCGGAATCCGGACCGGGCACACCTCGCCGCACGCGCCGCACAGCGTCGATGCGGTCGGCAGGTCGGCCGTCGCGTCGAGGCCGAGCAGGTGCGGCGAGATGATCTTGCCGATCGGGCCCGGGTAGGTCGTCCCGTATGCGTGGCCGCCGATCCGCGTATAGACGGGGCAGTGGTTCATGCACGCGCCGCAGCGGATGCATTGCAGCGTCGCGCGCAGCTGCTCGTCGGCGTAGGCCTGCGTGCGGCCGTTGTCGAGCAGCACGAGATGCAGCTCGCGCGGGCCGTCGCGTTCGCCGTCGCGGCGCGGGCCCGAGATCAGGTTGAAGTAGGTCGTGATCGCCTGGCCGGTGGCCGAGCGCGTGAGCAGGCTCGACAGCGGCACGATGTGCTCGAGTTTCTCGACGACCTTCTCGATCCCCATGATCGCGACGTGCGTGTCGGGCACGGTGGTCGACAGCCGGCCGTTGCCCTCGTTCTCGACGAGCCACAGCGTGCCCGTGTCGGCCGCCGCGAAGTTCACGCCGGACAGGCCGATGTCGGCTTCCGCGAACGCGCGGCGCAGCGCGCGCCGGCCGGTCTGGATCAGCTCGTCGACGTCCTCCGTGTAACGCGTGCCCGGGATGTGTTCCTTGAACAGCTCGGCGATGTCGCCGCGCGTCTTGTGGATCGCCGGCATCACGATGTGCGACGGCTTTTCGCCCGCGAGCTGCACGATGAACTCGCCCATGTCGGACTCGATGCAGTCGACGCCGTGATCCGCGAGGTAATGGTTCAGCTCGATTTCCTCGCTCGCCATCGACTTGCCCTTGATCACGCGGCGCGCCTTCTTCGCCTGCGCGATGCCGAGCACGATCGCGTTCGCGTCGGCGGCCGTCTCGGCCCAGTGCACGTGCACGCCGGCCGCGGTGAGCTTCGCCTCCAGCCGCTCGAGCAGCGCGGGCAGTTGCGCGAGCGCGTGCTGGCGCACCGCTTCGCCGAGATCGCGCAGCTGCTGCAGCTCGGTGTCGTCGGGGAACTGGGTCGCGCGCTTGCCCTGCAGGAAATCCATCGCGCCGCGAAAGCTGCGGCGCAGCGCGGGATCGCCGAGCGCGGCGCGCGCGCGGGCCTTGAAGTCGCCGGGGGCGACGAATTGCAGCGGTTGGTCGCTCATCGCGGCAGGTCCTGGCAGGCGGTTGCGGTCGGTTCGGTGACGATCACGACCCAGAGGTTGCGCGGGCCGTGTGCGCCATACGCGAGGGTCTGCTGGATGTCGGAGGTCTTCGACGGGCCCGACACCAGCACGACGTTGGTCGGCATGCCGGCGTGCCAGCGCTCCGCGTGCGCGGCCGCGTGAAGGTCCGCGTGCAGCGTGTTCGCATGCACGAGCGCGACGTGCAGCGGCGGCACCAGCGACACCGTGCGCGGCGTGCCGGCATCGGGCGCGAGCACGACGGTGCCGGTCGCCGCGATGCCCGAGCGCGCGACCGTGAAGCCCGCGTCGATCGTGTCGAACAGCTCGGCTTTCCATGCGTCGATCGGCCGGTCGAACGGCACCGGCGCGACCGCGTCGGGCAATGCCTGCGCGAGGGCCGCCGATTCGGCGCGGGCCGGGTCGAGCAGCAGGCGGCGCACGCCGGCCTCGGCCAGGCGCGCGGCCAGCTGCGCGGGCCATGCGTCGGCGGTGGCGCACCAGACTTCGGCGTGCGACGCGGCGAGCGCGGCCTGCATCGTCTGCGCGAGCGCGCGAGAATCGGGCGCGACTGCCGCGCGCCGCGCCGCGTAATGCATGTCGATGCGCGCATCGAGCGCGGGTGCGGCGTTCACGGCGACGCCGGGGGCGGCGGCGCGCAGGCGCGCGAGGATGGCGTCGCGCGCGCTCATTGCGTGTCTCCGCGCAGCGAGCCGGCACCGGCCGTGCGGCGCCACAGGAAGCTCGCGAGATGCTCGACGGGCAGCGCGGCGCCGGCCTTGGCCGCAGCGTGGCCGATGTTCAGCAGGCAGCCGCAGTCCGCCGACACGAGCCGGTCGCAGCCCGTCGCGCAGGCCGATGCGACCTTGTCGCGCACCATCGCGCCGGAGATGTCGGGATGCTTCAGCGAGAACGTGCCGCCGAAGCCGCAGCATTCCGATTCGCGTTCATGTTCGATGCGGGTGACGCCCGGCAGCGCATCGACGAGCGCGACGCCATGCACGCGCGTACCCATCTCGCGGCGGGCCGCGCACGACGTGTGCAGCACGACGCGCTCGTCCGGGCCGGCGTTGGCGGTGACGGCGTCGAGCCGCACGTCGAGCACATGGACGAGGAATTCGGCGAGTTCGTAGGTGCGCTCCGCGATTGCGCGAGCCTTCGGGCCGTGCACGGGATCGTCGGCGAACAGGGCGGGCCAATGGTGCCGGATCATGCCCGCGCACGAGCCGGACGGCACGATCACGGGCCACGGCTCGGCGAATAGGTCGAGCTGCGCGGCCGCGACGCGGCGCGCTTCGTCGGGATTGCCGCTGCTGTAGGCCGGCTGCCCGCAGCAGCTCTGGCCGCGCGGATAGTGGACGGTCAGGCCTTCGCGTTCCAGCAGGCGGACCGCGTCGAGCCCGGCTTCGGGGACGAACAGGTCGACCAGGCAGGTCGCGAACAGATAGACGTGCGCGGGGGCGGCGGCGGGGTAGTGCCTTTCGTTCATGTCTCGCTCCAGGGGGGCCGGCCCGGCATGCGAATGCGGGACGACGATTTCGCTGCATAATTCCCGCGACGGCGCCGCAGCTCAAATTGGTTGGGCCAATCGGCGTGACGGGTATTCCGGATGGGGAGACGGCGATGGCGGCGATGACGGCACGGGGCCGGACCGAAGTGGTGATGCGCAAGATCGAGACGGCGCTGCTCGACGGCACGTGGCCGGCCGGCGCGCGGCTGCCGGCGGAGCGCGTGCTCGCGCAGCAGTACGGCGTCGCGCGCAATACGGTGCGCGAGGCGACCCAGCGGCTCGTCGCGCGCGGGCTGCTGCAGAGCCGGCGCGGCGCGGGCGTCTACGTGACGGACCAGTTGCGCGCGGGCATCGCGTCGCCGTGGGGCCAACTGGTTGCCGACCATCCGGCGCTGCGCGACGACATACTCGAGTTTCGCCGCGTGCTCGAAGGCGCGACCGCGTATTTCGCCGCGCTGCGCGCCGACGCGCACGACCGGCGCCGGATCCGCGCGCTGCTGCGCGAGCTCGAGACCGCGCACGCGAACGACGACGCGGCCCTCGAGGCGTCGGCCGACGCGAAGCTGCACGAGGCGATCGCGCTCGCGTCGCACAACACGATGTTCCTGCACCTGCACACGAGCGTGCTCGGGATGCTGCGCGAGCACATCTCGATCAACGTCGCGGGGATGACCACGCACGACGAGCAGGCATCGGAGTTGCTGCTGCAGCAGCACCGGGTGGTCTGCGACGCGATCTGCGCGCACCGGCCCGAGGAGGCGCGCACGGCGATGCAGACCCATATCGACTACGTGCGCAGCCACTTCGAGCGAAACGACGACGCGCCGTGAGATTGGTTGGACCATGGGCGCGGCGGGTCCGCCTGGCGGTCGAATCCGAGGACGCCCGCCGGCCGCGGTCCCGGGCCGCGCAGGGCCGCGGCCGCGCGCGGCGTGCGTGGCGGCTCGGCGCCGCATGCGCCGGGCGCGCGATTGACCGGTTCATCGGGCGCCCCCTAGAATCGACTGAACCCGCCCGTCAGCCGCGCGCCGCGGCGATTGCGGACCCGTTGATCCGCCTGTCGAGGGAGTTTCCGTGCTCACGTCCTTGATCCGGTGCGCGCCGGCCGCGCTGTCGTGGCGCGCCGTCGGCCGCCCGGCCTGCGCGCTCGCCGTGTGCGCGCTGCTGTCGCTGGCCACCGCCTGCGCGACGCACCCGCCCGCCACCACGCTCGATCGCCCCGTCTCGCACGCGTTGCCGACCGATACCGCGACGCCGCTGCGCGCCGCGCTGGCCGCGCCGGAAGCCGCGCATCCGGGGCAGTCGGGCTTCCGGCTGCTGCCCGACGGCGCGACCGCGCTGCAGATGCGCATCGCGCTCGCGCGCGCGGCGACGAAGACGCTCGACATGCAGTACTACATCGCGACCGAGGACACGACTGGCAAGCTGCTGCTGGGCGCGGCGCTGTATGCGGCCGATCGCGGCGTGCGCGTGCGGATGCTGGTCGACGACCTGAACTTCCGCGACATCGATCGCGTCATGGCCGCGCTGAACACGCACACGAACATCGAGATTCGCGTGTTCAACCCGTTCGGCGCGTCGCAATACGGGATGGTCGAGCGCACGGCCAACTACTTCACGCGGATCGACAGCTTCACGCGGCGGATGCACAACAAGGCGATGATCGCGGACAACCAGCTCGCGATCGTCGGCGGCCGCAATCTCGGCGACGAATACTTCAGTGCGAGCCCGACGTTGCAGTTTCGCGATCTCGACGTGCTCGCCGCGGGCCCCGTGACGAACGATGTCTCGAAGAGCTTCGACGGCTACTGGGCGAGCGCGAGCAGCTATCCGTTGCGCGTGCTGAATCATCAGACGTTCGCTCCGAAGGATCTCGACGCGATGCGCGACGAGCTGCGCGACCACTGGCGCAAGAATGCCGACCCGTACAACGCGAAGCCGCTGAACGCGACACCGCTCGCGCAGCAGATCGCGCGCGACGAGCTCGCGCTCGTGTGGGCGCCGGCCGAATTCAAGGTCGATGCGCCGACCAAGGTCGCGCAGCCGACCGACGCATACGTGAGCCCGCCGATGCAGCGCCTCGTCGAACTGATGCGCGGCGCGCAGAAGGAATTCCTCGCGTTTTCGCCGTACTTCGTGCCGCACGATGCCGGCGTGAAGATCCTCGGCGACACGGTCGGGCGCGGCGTGCGCGTCGCGATCGTGACGAATTCGCTCGCGGCGACCGATGCGGTCGCGGTGCAGGCCGGCTACGCGCCGTACCGCGTGCCGTTGCTCGAGCGCGGCGTCGAGCTGTACGAGTTCAAGGCACAGCCGGGCCAGCAGCCCACGCGCCTGTTCGGCTCGCGCTCGCGTGCGAGCCTGCATGCGAAGGCGTACGTGATCGACCGGCACATCCTGGTGATCGGCTCGCTGAATCTCGACCCGCGCTCGGCGCACCTGAACACCGAGCTCGCGCTCGTGATCCACAGCCCGGTGCTCGCGCAGCAGGCCGCGGAGATCTTCGCACGGGTGACGCAGCCCGACGAAAGCTATCGCGTTACGCTCGTGAAGCAAATGGACGGCGGGCCGCCGGCACTCGAATGGACGGGCGTCGACGGCGGCCAGTCGACCCTCTATCACGTCGATCCGCATGCCGGGCTGCTGCGCAACGTGATGACCGGCCTTTTCATGCTGCTGCCGGTCGACGACCAGTTGTAAGGGCCGGAACGGCTCGGGCCAAACCCGCGATACCGGTGCGCGGGGAAAGGTGATATGGTTGTGCGCACAACGATATGCGTATCGTGAAGGGTGCCGCCGGACGGCTCGCGCAATGCGGGCGGAAGCGGTGCCGAACGACGCGCCGCACGCGCCATGTGCACCAAGCACGCCGCGTGTGCCGCCAGGAGACGAAGGACGATACGCGCGCCGCCCGCGCGGCCGCGCAAGCCCGCAACCGGAGTGCCCCATGCAACGTGTACCCAACCAGCCGTTCACGCGTCCCGCCCGTTTTTCCGAAGCCGAATGGCAGGCGCGCGTGCAGCTCGCGGCCGCCTACCGGATCTTCGACCATCTCGGCTGGACCGAGCTGATCTACAACCATATCTCGCTGCGCGTGCCGGGCGAGGACGGTCATTTCCTGATCAATCCGTTCGGGCTCCATTACCGCGAGGTGTGCGCGTCGAACCTCGTGAAGATCGACCTCGACGGCAACGTGATCGGCCATTCCGACTGGCCGATCAATCCGGCCGGCTTCACCTTCCACAGCGCGATCCATGCGGCGCTGCCCGACGCGCACTGCGTGATGCACGTGCATACGACGCCCACGATGGCCGTGTGCTGCTCGCGCGACGGGCTGTCGTTCTCGAACTTCTATTCGGCGCAGCTGTACGGGAAGATCGCGTATCACGATTTCGAGGGCATCACCGTGCATCTCGAGGAAGGGCGGCGCATCGTCGAGAGCGCCGGCGGTCGGCCCGTGCTGCTGCTGCGCAACCACGGGCCCGTGACGATCGGCGCGACGCTTGCACAGACCTTCTCGTTGATGTGGCTGCTCAATCGCGCGTGCGAGGTGCAGGTCGCGACCCATGCGATCGGCGACGCACTGCCGATCGCGCCGCCGGTGCTCGAGGGCTGCGTGCGCGATTCGCTGAATTTCGATCCGAGGCACGGCGCGGGGCAGGACGCGTTCGACGCGTTGCAGCGCATCGTCGATCGCATCGATCCCGGCTATCGCGCGTGAGGCGCGGTGCCGGCGCGGTGCCGGCGCGGTGCCGGCGCGATGCCGGGCTCGACCGCCGCGGCGAAATCGATTCGCGACGCTTGATGGTGAGCGCAGCGGAATGTGCCGGACGATGCCCGTATGCCGTGCGGCACGCGCAAAAAAAACGCGGCCGGATGGCCGCGTGAATACTCGCAGACTCCTTCGGACGAAGGAAACAAGCAACTGTGAGACGAAGTGTAGCGAAAGGCCGCGCGCAGATTCAGGGCGCGTGCTGCAAAGGTCTCTTCCAGGTTCCGTCAGGCTGGCGCGCGACGCGCGGGCTGCCGGATCGGCGGCGATCGACTACCATCATGGAGCGTCCCCCGGCCGGGTGGCGTACCACGTCGTACAAGGAGAATTCATGCCGAAGCTGCGTTTGCTCCAGGTGGCGTTGCTCGCGGGCGTGCTGGCCGCCGGTAGCGCCGCTGCCGAAACGGTGCGCCTGTCCGCCAACCTGCAGCCGTCGAGCGAAGTGCCGCCCACCGCGACCAAGGGCGCCGGCGCCGTCGATGCGACCTACGACACGGCCAGCCACCTGCTGCAGTGGACGGTGACTTACGAACACCTCACGGGGCCGGCGACCGCCGCGCACTTCCACGGGCCCGCGCCGGTCGGCCAGAACGCCGGCGTGCAGGTGCCGATCCCGAAGGACGAGCTCGCGAGCCCGATCAAGGGATCGAAGGCGCTCACCGACGCGCAGGTGACCGACCTGATGAGCGGCAAGTGGTACTTCAACGTGCACACGAAGGAGCATCCGGCCGGCGAGATCCGCGGCCAGGTGATGCCGGCGAACTGAGGCAGGCGAACCTAGGCCGGCAAACCGAGGCTGGCGTTTGATGTAGAGGCTCCCGTCGAGCGGCGCGGCAACGATCGCACGTACCATCGTGACACTGCGATGACGGAGTAGGTTCGATGAGTTGGCAAAGCAAGTTCGCGTGCTGGCTGCTGCGCCGGCAGTTTCGTCCCGAGACCACGCGCCCGGTGCTCGATCCCGCCCGCGCGCGGCGCTTCACCGACCTGAGAATGGTCGTGCCGCGTCGCGCGCCGTCGGGCTACCGGCTGCGCGAATGCTACCGTCCCGGCGACGCGCCGCTGCGCGGCGAATGGCTCGAACGCACCGATGCGCTCGGCGCGCGCGGGCCCGGCCGCACGCTCCTGTACTTCCACGGCGGCGGCTACTACTTCTGTTCGACGAAAACCCATCGGCCGCTCGTGTTCGGCCTCACCAAGCGCGCGGGCGTGCGCTCGTTCTCGCTCGATTACCGGCTCGCACCCGAGAACCGCTTCCCGGCCGCGCTCGACGACGCGCTGGCCGCGTACCGGCAATTGCTCGCGCTCGGCACGCCGCCCGAGTCGGTCGTGTTCGGCGGCGATTCCGCGGGCGGCGGCCTCGCGCTCGCGACGCTCGTCGCGCTGCGCGATCGCGGCGAACCGTTGCCGGCCGGCGCGATCCTGTTCTCGCCCTGGACCGACCTGGCCGGCACCGGCGCGACGATGCGCAGCAACGACGGTCTCGACCCGATGTTCGCGGCCGCGGCGCTGCCGAAGGCGGCGCAGCTGTATCTGGGCGACGCATCGGCGACGCATCCGTACGCGTCGCCGCTCTATGCGGACTTCACCGGGCTGCCGCCGCTCTTCATCCAGGCCGGCAGCACCGAGGTGCTGCTCGACGACGCGCGCCGCGTCGCCGACAGCGCGAAAGCGGCCGGCGTGCCGGTGGAGATCGAGGTGTGGCCCGACATGCCGCACGTGTGGCAGCTGTACACGCCGATGGTGCCGGAGTCGCGCGCCGCGCTTGACCGGGCGGCCGCGTTCCTGCGCCGCGTCGCGGTCGAGCGGGCGGTTCAGCGCGCGGGCGAGCCGTCGATCGCCTGATACGCGGCCTGCACGGCCACCGAGCCGTACTTGCGCTCGAGCCGGCGCACGGTGAAATGGCCGTGCGCCATCTGCTGGAAGTGGTCGATGAACAGCGTGTTGACGGTCGCGCCGAGCACCGCGCCGATCGCCGGGATCGACTTCGCGGCCATCTGCTCGGTGACCTGCACCGAGAAGCGTGATGCCACCGTCTGCACGAGCTTGAACACCGCCGCCGAGCTGTGCGCGGCGATCCCTTTCGTCGTGATGTCCGACGACGCCTTCGAAATCGCCTGCGCGAGCGCGCCGCGCAGCACGAAATAGCCGAGATCGGCGTCTTCTTCCCGCTTGTCCGGGTTGCCGCCCATGCCGAGCACGGCCAGGCACTGCAGCTGCGTGTCCACCGAGCCCAGGTCCTCGCCCTCGCTGCGCGCGATGTCGCATACCGAGCGGAAGATCAGCGTGGTCGTGACCGGCAGCTCGACCGGCAGCGCGAGGAAGCCGAACGCGCCGCCCGCCGCGCCGGTCGTCGCGACCGCGAGCTTGTGCAGCAGGTTGCTCGGCTTGTCCGGCTCGGCATCGGGCGTCTGCGGCTTGCCGAGCGTGCGCAGCGCGATGTTCAGGCACTTGCGCAGCGCAAGCTGCGTCGCGTCGTTGATCTTGCCGGTCGCGAAGTCCGGCAGCCGCGCGATCATCTTCTCGACTGGCGCGCCCAGCACGCCCGTCAGCTTCATCGTCAACGACGGGCTTTCCAGCACCTGTTTCGCGCGTCGCAACGCGTCCTGGTCTTCCGGCGACAGCGTCGCGGCAGGCGTGATTGAAATCGGTTCCATCTTTCTCCTTGATGGTGGGGAACGGGCCCCGCACCTTCGCCGGCCTAGATTACTCCGCCGTGCTAGAATTTTGAGATTATTTGACTCGTCAAAAGTTGCATCAACAAAAAATGGCCGTCCATACTGCCGCCCACCATTCGAGCGGGCAAGTCCTGCCGTTCCGCGAATCGCTGCTGGCGATGATCGGGATCTCGTTCGTCACCATGCTCGTCGCGCTCGACCAGACGGTCGTCGGCACCGCGTTGCCGACCATCGTCGCCGAGTTGAGGGGCTTCGACCTGTACGCGTGGGTCGCGACCTCGTACCTGCTCAGTTCCGTGATCACCGTGCCGATCTTCGGCCGCCTTGGCGACTACTACGGCCGCAAGCCGTTCGTGATCGCGTCGATCGTCGTGTTCACCGGCGCGTCGGTGCTGTGCGGGATGGCCAACGACATGCTGTTCCTGGTGCTCGCGCGCGGCCTGCAGGGGATCGGCGGCGGGATGCTGGTCGGTACCGCGTTCGCGTGCATTCCCGATTTGTTCCCCGATTCCGTCGTGCGGTTGCGCTGGCAGGTGCTGATGAGCTCCGCATTCGGCATCGCGAACGCGGTCGGGCCGTCGCTCGGCGGGATCCTGACCCAGTCGTTCGGCTGGCGCTCGGTGTTCTACGTCAACCTGCCGGTCGGCCTGCTGTCGCTGTTCTTCGTGTGGCGCTACCTGCCGCACCTGCGGCACGTCGAGCACGACCGCAAGATGCGGCTCGACTGGCCCGGCGCGCTCCTGATCGCGCTGTCGCTCGGCGCGCTGCAGCTGTTCGTCGAATGGCTGCCGAAGTACGGCGTGATGAGTTGGGCGTCGCTGCTGCTGGTCGTCGCGGTCGGCGCCGGCATCGGCTTGTGGCATTGGGAAAAGCGCTGCGCGCAGCCGATTCTGCCGTTCGACATGTTCGGCAACCGCGCGCTGTCGGCGCTGTTCGTGCTCGCGATCCTGGCCGGCTTCTCGATGTTCTCGCTGCTGTTCTACGCACCGCTGCTGTTCCAGGGCGGCTTCGGGATGTCGCCGAAGGCGGCGGGGCTCGTGATTACGCCGCTCGTCGTGTTCATCACGATCGGCAGCATCATGAACGGACGCGTGGTCACGCGCATCCGCAATCCGAACGCGATGCTGCATGTCGGTTTCGTGCTGTTCGCGATCGCATGCGCGGGCATCGTCGTGTCGACCCACACGACGCCGACCTGGATGCTGATGGCGCTGATGGTCGCGGGCGGCATCGGCCTCGGCTTCGTGCTGCCGAACCTCACCGTGTTCGCGCAGCAGACGGCCGGCCGCGAGCACCTCGGCATCGCGACCGCGCTGTTGCAGTCGCTGCGGATGGTCGGCGGGATGATCGGCACCGCGCTCACGGGCACGCTGGTCAACCAGATGTATTCGAGCGGCGTGCGCGACGCGCTGTCGGGCGAGCACGCGCTGCAGTGGCACGCGCAGCTCGCCGATCCGCAGATCCTGATCGACCGCGCCGCGCAAGGCGGTCTGGTCGCGGAGCTGACCCGCGCCGGGCATAATGGCGCGCTGCTGCTGGAAACGGCCCGCGAATCGCTGGTCGGCGCGATTCACCTGGGTGTCGCGATGGCGGCCGTCGTCGCCGTGGTGTCGGTGTGGCAGTCCCGCCGCGTGCCGCCGATCGCGCTGCGGCACAAGATCGAGCCGCATGTCGCGGCCGATTGAACGATTCACCGATTGAACGAGTAGGCATCAGCGCATGGAAGAACAGGACCGCGTCGCGATCTTGCAGCAATTCGGACGCACGTATCGCGCGTTCATGACCGCGTTCGAAACGCACGTCGGGCAGCCGATGCCGCGCTGGCGCATCATGGTCGCGCTGCACACGATGGACGGGCATTCGTCGCAGAAGAAGCTCGTCGAGGTGCTGCGCATCGATCCGGGCGCGCTCACGCGCCAGTTGAAGTCGCTCGAAGCGCTCGGCTGGATCGAGCGCGCGTCCGATGCGCGCGACAACCGCGTGACCAACGTCACGCTGACCGCCGAGGGCCGCGCCGCGTTCGACGCGTGCCTGCCGCGCCGCAAGGCGTTCCTCGACCAGACGATGGCGCAACTGCCGGACGACGTGCTGACCGCCTTGTCGGGCGCGCTGGCGATGCTGGAGTCGCGGATTGCGGATGTCGGCTCGACGCCGGCATCGCGCTGAAGGGCGGGGCGGAAGCGGCGCGACGGGATGCGCCCCGTCGGCCGGTCTTGATCAGCACGGCATGCGGGCTGCGCGAACCCGCCGCCGGCCGGCGTTTCACTTCAATTCATTCCACTTCGTTCACAGCTCGATGCGCGTGCCGAGCAGCGCGAGGAACTGCGCGAGCCAGGCCGGATGCGCGGGCCACGCAGGCGCGGTGACGAACGGCGCGTCGGTCACGGCCGCGTCGACCGGGATGTCCGCATACTCGCCGCCCGCGAGCTTCACTTCGGGCGCGCAGGCCGGGTAGGCCGAGATGCGCTTGCCGCGGATCACGTCGGCGGCCGCAAGCAGCTGCGCCGCATGGCAGATCGCGGCGATCGGCTTGCCGGCTTCGGCGAACGCGCGCACCAGCGCGATCACCTTCGCGTCGAGACGCAGGTATTCCGGCGCGCGGCCGCCCGCGATCGCGAGCGCGTCGTAGCCCGCCGCATCGACGTCGTCGAACGTCGCGTTCAGCGTGAAGTTGTGGCCGGGCTTCTCGGTGTAGGTCTGGTCGCCCTCGAAATCGTGGATCGCGGTCTTGACCTTGTCGCCCGCGCGCTTGCCCGGGCAGACTGCATCGACGTGATGGCCGACGGCCTGCAGCGCCTGGAACGGCACCATCGTTTCGTAGTCTTCGGCGAAATCACCGGTCAGGAACAGGATCTTCTTCGCGGCCATGGCTTTCTCCATTGAACAGCGTTGAGGGGCCGTTCGCGCCGGGCGCGGCAGGCATGCGCTGCGGCGCCGAAGCAGCCCCGAGGACGAAAGCGCAGTGTACTCCGGCAGATTGAAGCGCGCGTGACGGCCGCCCCGCGCTGCGGTGGGGCGGCGAGGCGGCGCGATGGCGCGCCAGGCGTCAGAAGAAGGTTTCGACGACTTCCGTCACGCGGAACTGCGGATCGAGCACGAGCAGCTGGCGCCACTTGTCGAACGTCAGGCACGGATGCGAGATATCGAACGCGACCATGTCGCCGACCTTCACGTCCGCGCCCGGCGGGATCTGCAGGTACGCGTGCTGGTCCATCATCCCGGTGACGGCCCAGCCTTCGCTCGCGGCGACATCGCGCGGCGCGCTGTCGCGGCCCGGGCGGAAATGGCGCGCCGGCTCGGGCAGGCCCGCGTCGAACGCCGCGTCGCGCTTGCCGAGCGCGATGATCGCGCGGTCGGCTTCCGGCACCGACTGCACGTACGCCCACAGCTGCAGCGCCGGCAGCAGCCCTTCGCCCATCCTGCGGGCGATCGGGTTGCGCGCGAACACGTCGGTCTGCGCCTTCTTGTAGATGCCGACGTCGTGCGTCAGGTAGCAGCCCGGACGCAGCACGACTTCCGCGAAACCGTCATCGGACGCCTTCGCGAATTCCTCCGCGACCACGTCGTACCACGCCGAGCCGGCACCCGACAGGATCGCCGGCGTGCGCGCGAAGCGGCCGGCTTCGGCCAGCTCGCGCGTGAACGCGACCGCGTCCTGCAGGAACGCGCGGATCTCGCCTTCCTCCTTCAGCACGCCTTCGTAGAGTTCGATGCCGGCCAGCTTCAGCGTGTCCGGATAGCGCGCGATCGCGTCGAGCACGGCGGTGCGCTGCGCGGCGTCGCGCACGCCCGCGCGGCCGCCCGGCACGCCGAGCTCGATCAGCACGTTCAGCGTTTTCTTCGCTTCGCCGAAGAAGCGGCCGAGCTGGTCGACGCTGTCGGCCGAATCGACGAGGCAGAAGAATTCGAAGTCGGGATCGGACAGCAGCCCCGCGATGATCGTCATGTTCTGGCGGCCGACCAGCTGGTTCGCGAGCAGCACGCGGCGCACGCCGCCGTGGTACGCGGCCTGCGTCTGGTGCGCGGTCGCGAGCGTGATGCCCCACGCGCCGGCGGCGAGCTGGCGGCGGAACAGTTGCGGCGCCATCGTCGTCTTGCCGTGCGGCGCGAACTGCGCGCCGTACTGCTGGACGAACGCCTGCATCCAGTTCAGATTGTGTTCGATGCGATCCTCGTACAGCACCGCTGCCGGCAGGCTGACGTCTTCCGCGAGCAGGTTCCACTCGAGGCGGCCTGCGTCGTCGAGCGGCACGCTCGCGCTCGGCAGGTTGCCGAGGCCCTTGCCCAACGGATTGATTGTCGGTTCCTGATAGTTTGTAACTTTCATGTCATCCCGCTCCATCATCACTATGCATTGCACTGAAGTTGACATGCAGATGGTACAGAAAGTAGCATCGGCGCGGTGATGTTATTTAGTAACATAAAGCGCCACACCCTTTTCAGCAGATGAATTCGTCCGCCACTCCGTCCGTTCCGTTCACCGGCGAGCAACCGGTTGCCCAGCCGGTCCTCGACATCGTCGCGCGGATCGCCGAATGCGCGCCCGAGCTGCGCGAGGCCGAACGCAAGGTCGCGGCCTTCATCCTCGCCGATCTCGCGCGCGCCGCGCACGCGAGCATCGGCGCGCTCGCGCGCGACGCGGAGGTCAGCGTCGCGACGGTCACGCGGTTTGCGAAGGCCGTCGGCTGCCGCGACGTGCGCGAACTGAAAGTGCTCGTCGCGCAGGCGGCGGCGGTCGGGCAGCGCTTTCTCGTGCCGTCCGGCGAGCCTGCGGAAGTGGACGCGAGCCCGGCATCGGTCGTCTACGACGAGATCCGCGTGGCGCTCGCGCACAACCACCAGTTGCTGCGCAACACGTCGTTCGACGCCGCGGCCGATCTTCTCGCCGGCGCGAAGATGGTCTACGTGTACGGGCAGGGCGGCGGCTCGACCGCGCTCGCCGACGAACTGCGCTTCCGGCTCGTGCGCTTCGGGCGGCCGGTCGCGAGCTACCAGGACAGCCTGCTGCAGCGGATGGTGTCGGCGACGCTGTCGCGCGACACCGTGGTCGTCGCGCTGTCGGTGAGCGGGCGCGTGCCCGAGCTGCTCGAGAGCTGCCGCCTCGCGAAGCGCTACGGCGCGAAGCTGATCGCGATCACCGCGCCGGCTTCGCCGCTCGCGAAGCTCGCCGACCACCTGATCCCGGTCGTCGCGTTCGAAACCGATTTCATCTACAAGCCTTCGACATCGCGCTACGCGATGATGATGGCGATCGACGTGCTCGTCACCGGAGTCGCACTGCGGCTCGGCGATGCGGGCCGAGAATCGCTGCGCCGCATCAAGCATGCGCTCGATGCGCACCGCGGCGGCGGAGACCGTCAACCGGTAGGAGACTGACCATGCATTCGCATCCCGAAGCCGCCGATACGCTGATCGTCGGCGCGCAGCTGTACGACGGCACGGGCGCACCGCCCGTCACGCGCGACGTCGCGATCCGCAACGGCGTGATCGCGGCGATCGGCAACCTGTCGAACTGGCTCGCCGAGACCGTCGTCGATGCGAACGGCCGCGCGCTCGCGCCGGGCTTCGTCGACGTCCACACGCACGACGACACGCACGTGATCCGCGCGCCGCAGATGCTGCCGAAGATCTCGCAGGGCGTGACGACCGTGATCGTCGGCAACTGCGGGATCAGCGCGTCGCCCGTGACGCTCGCGGGCGATCCGCCCGACCCGATGAACCTGCTCGGCGATCGCGACGCGTTCCGCTATCCGACCTTCGCTGCCTACGTCGCGGCGGTGAACGACGCGCGTCCGGCCGTGAACGTCGCGGCGCTCGTCGGGCACACCGCGCTGCGCAACAACCAGATGGACCGCCTCGACCGCGCGGCGACCGACGGCGAAATCGCCGGGATGCGCACGCAACTCGAGGAAGCGCTCGCGAACGGCGCGCTCGGTCTGTCGTCGGGCCTTGCGTACGGCTCCGCGTTCGCGGCGCCGGCCGAGGAAGTGATGGCGCTCGCCGAGCCGCTCGCGAACGCGGGCGCGCTCTACACGACGCACATGCGCACCGAATTCGACGCGATCCTCGACGCGATGGACGAGGCGTACCGCGTCGGCCGCCACGCGCAGGTGCCGGTCGTGATCTCGCACCTGAAGTGCGCGGGCCCGTCGAACTGGGGGCGCAGCACCGAGGTGCTCGCGTCGCTCGAAGGCGCGCGCCGCTACCAGCCGGTCGGCTGCGACTGCTATCCGTACAGCCGCAGCTCGTCGACGCTCGACCTGAAGCAGGTGACGGGCGACATCGACATCACGATCACGTGGTCGGAACCGCATCCGGAAGTCGCCGCCAAGCTGCTGAAGGCGATCGCGGCCGACTGGGGCGTGACCGAGCAGGAAGCCGCGCAGCGGATCCGTCCGGCCGGCGCCGTGTACCACAACATGTCCGAGGACGACGTGCGCCGCATCCTGTCGCATCCGGCGACGATGGTCGGCTCGGACGGCCTGCCGAACGATCCGCTGCCGCATCCGCGGCTGTGGGGCGCGTTCCCGCGCGTGCTCGGCCATTACGTGCGCGACACGAACCTGCTGCCGCTCGAGGAGGCGATCCGCAAGATGACGTCGCTGTCCGCGCGCCGCTACGGGATCGCGCGGCGCGGCGAAGTGCACGTCGGCTACCACGCGGATCTCGTGCTGTTCGATCCCGCGCGCGTGATCGACGCCGCGACGTTCGAGAAGCCGCAGCAGCCCGCGCACGGGATCGACGCGGTGTGGGTGAACGGCGTGCTGACCTATGAGAACGGCCAGCCGACCGGCGAGCGCGCCGGCGGTTTCGTCGCGCGCGGCCAGCGCGTGCCGGCGAGTGCCGACGCCGCGTTCTGAACGCGGTCCTGATCCGATTTGCCGCGTGCGCCATGCCGGCGCGCGCATCCGCAACCGTGCGTTGCATGGGACCGGCGCCGGCGCGTGCGCGCCGAGGCCGGTCGACCAACCAGGAGTGAAACGATGAAGCGATATGGCGTAGGCGAAGCGAAGGGTACCGGCGGGCAGGTGATGCCGTTTGCACGCGCGGTCGAGGCCGACGGCTGGCTGTACGTGTCGGGCCAGACGCCGATGGTGAACGGCGAGGTCGTCGAAGGCGGGATCGTCACGCAGTCGAAGCAGACGATCGAGAACGTGATCGCGATCCTGAAGGAAGCCGGCTACGGCCTGGAACACGTCGTGCGTTGCGGCGTGTGGCTCGACGACGCACGCGATTTCGCGTCGTTCAACAAGGTGTTCGTGTCGTACTTCGGCGAGCATCCGCCGGCACGCGCGTGCGTGCAGTCGAGCATGGTCATCGATTGCAAGGTCGAGGTCGATTGCATCGCTTACAAGCCGCCGGTGAAGTAACGCGGGCGGGCATCCCCTGCGCACAGTGAAACAGCCCCGTCGGCGCGAGCCGGCGGGGCTGTTTCGTGACAGGCGGGCCGCTATTACTGCCGCGCAGTCCGCGCGTTGTCCGGCATCGGCTGGTTGTAATTCGTGCGGAACGGATTGATGTCGAGCCCGCCGCGCCGCGTGTAGCGCGCATACACCGCGAGCTTCACCGGTTTGCACGCATGCAGGATGTCGAGGAAGATCCGCTCGACGCACTGCTCGTGAAAGCCCGTGTGATTGCGGAACGAGATGATGTAGCGCAGCAGTCCTGCGTGATCGATCTGCGGCCCGACGTAGTGAATCTGCACGCTGCCCCAGTCGGGCTGGCCGGTGACCGGGCAGTTCGAGCGCAGCAGGTCGGACACGAGCGTTTCCTCGACCGGCGCTTCGTCCTCGGCGTCGGCGGCCGACAGCAGCGACGGATCGGGTTCGTACACGTCGGTGTCGAGGTCGAGCCGGTCGAGCGACAGTCCGTCGAGCTCCTCCATCTCGAGCTTGCCGAAATCGTGCGGCGACACCAGCTGCACCGACACGCTCGCGCCGCACGCGGCCGACACGTCGCGCTTCAGCACGTCGCGCACCGCGTCGAGCGAGTCGAACTTCGATTGCGCGAACGAGCCGAGATACAGCTTGAACGACTTCGATTCGACGATGTTCGGCGATTCGGCCGGCACGTAGAACGTCGCGACCGCGAGCTGCGGCTTGCCGCGTGCGTTGAGCCACGACAGTTCGTACGCGTTCCAGATATCGGTGCCGAAGAACGGCAGCGCCGACGTGATGCCGAGCTGCTCGCGCGCCCCGGCGCGCGGGATCGGGAACAGCAGCGACGCGTCGTACTGCGCTGCGTAGACGGTCGCCTTGCCGAGCGGGGAATGTTCGGGATTCATTGCACGAAGCCTTTACGACAGGAAGAGGCGGTACGCCGGATTGGCGCTCTCCTCGACATACGGATAGCCGAGCGCCGCGAGGAAGCGTTCGAACTCGGCGCGATCGGCCTGCGGCACCTGCAGCCCGACGAGGATCGAGCTGTAGTCCGCGCCCTGGTTGCGGTAGTGGAACAGGCTGATGTTCCAGTCCGGCGCCATCGACGACAGGAACTTCATCAGCGCGCCCGGCCGTTCCGGGAATTCGAAGCGGAACAGGCGCTCTTCAAGCGCGAGCGGCGAGCGGCCGCCCACCATGTAGCGGATATGTTCCTTCGACAGCTCGTCGTGCGTGAGGTCGACGGTCTTGAAGCCGTGCGACTCGAAGTTCGCGGCGATCTCCTCCGACTCGCCGCGCCGCTTGATCTGCACGCCGACGAAGATGTGCGCGGACTGCGCATCGGCGATCCGGTAGTTGAACTCGGTCACGTTGCGATCGCCGACGAGCGAGCAGAAGCGCTTGAAGCTGCCGCGCTCCTCGGGGATCGTGACGGCGAACACGGCTTCGCGCGCCTCGCCCACTTCCGCGCGTTCGGCGACGAAGCGCATCCGGTCGAAGTTCATGTTCGCGCCGGACGTGACCGCGACGAGCGTCTGGTTCTCGATGCCTTCGCGCTCCGCATACTGTTTCGCGCCCGCGACCGCGAGCGCGCCGGACGGCTCGAGCACGCTGCGCGTATCCTGGAATACGTCCTTGATCGCCGCGCACAGCGCGTCGGTGTCGACCGTCAGCACGCCGTCGAGGAATTCGCGGCACAGCCGGAAGGTTTCCTCGCCGACGAGCTTTACCGCCGTGCCGTCCGCGAACAGGCCGACCTCGCTCAGTTCGACGCGCTCGCCCTTCTGCAGCGACTGCGCCATCGCGCACGAATCCTCGGCCTGCACGCCGAACACCTTGATCTCCGGCCGCACCGCCTTGACGTAGGCCGCCACGCCGGACGCGAGCCCGCCGCCGCCGATCGGCACGAAGATCGCGTGAATCGGCCCCTGGTGCTGACGCAGGATTTCCATCGCGATCGTGCCCTGGCCGGCGATCACGTACGGATCGTCGAACGGGTGGACGAACGTGAGGTCGCGCTCCGCCTGCACCTTGACCGCGTGCGCGTATGCATCGCTGTACGACTCGCCCGCCTGGATCACCTCGACGCTCGGGCCGCCATGCGCGCGTACCGCATCGACTTTCACCTGCGGCGTCGTGACCGGCACGACGATCACGGCCTTCACGCCCATCCGGGCCGCCGAGAACGCGACGCCCTGCGCATGATTGCCGGCCGATGCCGTGATCACGCCGCGCGCGAGCGCGTCGGCCGGGATGTGCGCCATCTTGTTGTACGCGCCGCGCAGCTTGAACGAGAACACCGGCTGGTTGTCCTCGCGCTTCAGGTAAACGGGGTTGTGCAGCCGGGCCGACAGGTTGCGGGCAGGTTCGAGTTCCGTCTCGAGCGCGACGTCGTAGACGCGCGCGGTGAGGATTTTCTTCAGGTAATCGTGGGATGCCATGGGCGCTCGCGTGCAGTGCGGAAGCAGACGGTAAAGGATCAATGATAGCGCCAAGGGTCGGTCCGCACGCAAGCGGCATGCCGGGCGCACGGTCGCGGAACCGCGCCGGCGGGCGTGTTGGCCGCATGAGGCGTCCCTTTTTACCGGTTTAACCGCATGGTTACCGACCGGACGGACGGCGAATTCCGGCGCGAAAACGTGCCGAGCCAAGCCCGGCGCGGCTTGCGGCGATAGCCCCACGACCTGTCCGGCGTGTCACGCGTGGCCCGATCATGGGTTAGAATTCCGTTTTGAATCAAGGATCGGAAGATGCAGAGGCACCCTCGGATCGCCCCGTTGAAGCCGACGCCGCGCGCAGCCAGCCCCGCGGCGGAGCGGCATGCGCGCCGCGCGCGATCGTGCTGATGGCTCCGAGTGCCGCCAGGCCCCACCCGTCGGGAACGGTGAGTTCAGTCCCGTTCCGGCCCCATGCGAGTTAGTCGCACGCCTGGCAACAGAACAGATTTCCCCAAGATTGCGCCCACGCGCTTGCCGACGCCCCTGCACGGTGTATCGGCCCTCCGAGTCGTCCGAACATGAACGCACCACAAGTTTTCGATCCGCATGGCGCGGCCGCCGCCGTCGCCGCCGACCCCGCGCCCCGTCTGCGCGAGATTCCCTACAACTACACGTCCTTCTCCGACCGCGAGATCGTGATCCGCCTGCTCGGCGCGGAGGCGTGGTCGGTGCTCGACGAACTGCGCGCCGAACGCCGCACGGGCCGCTCGGCACGGATGCTGTATGAGGTGCTCGGCGATATCTGGGTCGTGCGCCGCAACCCGTACCTGCAGGACGACCTGCTCGACAACCCGAAGCGCCGCGCGCTGCTGATCGAGGCGCTGAACCACCGCCTGACCGAGATCGGCAAGCGCCGCCGCGCCGACCTGACCGCGCACCACGACGACGCGGGCCGCGAACGCGCCGAGCGCGTCGAGATGCTCGAGGCGGCCGCGCAGCGCGCGGTCGACGAGTTCGCCGACGAATTCGACAAGATGGCCGACCTGCGCCGCCGCGCGACCAAGGCGCTCGGCCGCTGCACGCAGAAGGACAACATCCGTTTCGACGGGCTGTCGCGCGTGTCGCACGTGACCGACGCGACCGACTGGCGCGTCGAATACCCGTTCGTCGTGCTGACCCCCGATACCGAAGCCGAGATCGCGGGCCTGATCAAGGCCTGCTTCGAGCTTGGCCTGACTGTGATCCCGCGTGGCGGCGGCACCGGCTACACGGGCGGCGCGGTGCCGCTCACGCCGTTCTCCGCGGTGATCAACACCGAGAAGCTCGAACAGCTCGGCGCGGTCGAGCTGACCGAACTGCCGGGCGTCGCGCACAAGGTGCCGACGATCTTCTCCGGCGCGGGCGTCGTCACGCGCCGCGTGACGGAAGCGGCAGAGGCGGCCGGCTACGTGTTCGCGGTCGACCCGACCTCGCTCGACGCATCGTGCATCGGCGGCAACGTCGCGATGAACGCCGGCGGCAAGAAGGCCGTGCTGTGGGGCACCGCGCTCGACAACCTGGCCTGGTGGCGGATGGTCGACCCGGACGGCAACTGGCTCGAAGTCACGCGCCACGAGCACAACCAGGGCAAGATCCACGACATCGCGGTCGCGCGGTTCGAGCTGAAGTGGTTCGACGGCGCGTACGCGCCGGGCGAGAAGCTGCTGAAGACCGAGATGCTCGAGATCGAAGGCCGCCGGTTCCGCAAGGAAGGCCTCGGCAAGGACGTGACCGACAAGTTCCTCGCCGGCCTGCCGGGCGTGCAGAAGGAAGGCTGCGACGGGCTGATCACGTCCGCGCGCTGGGTGCTGCACAAGATGCCCGCGCACACGCGCACCGTCTGTCTCGAATTCTTCGGCCAGGCGCGCGAGGCGATCCCGAGCATCGTCGAGATCAAGGACTACCTGTTCGAAACGTCGAAGCAGGGCGGCGCGATTCTCGCGGGCCTCGAGCACCTCGACGAGCGCTACCTGCGTGCGGTCGGCTACGCGACCAAGAGCAAGCGCAACGCATTCCCCAAGATGGTGCTGATCGGCGACATCGTCGGCGACGACGCCGACGCGGTCGCGCACGCGACGTCCGAAGTGATCCGGATGGCGAACGGCAAGAGCGGCGAAGGCTTCGTCGCGATCAGCGCGGAGGCGCGCAAGCGCTTCTGGCTCGACCGCAGCCGCACGGCCGCGATCGCGAAGCACACCAACGCGTTCAAGATCAACGAAGACGTCGTGATCCCGCTGAACCGGATGGGCGAGTACACCGACGGCATCGAGCGGATCAACATCGAGCTGTCGCTGAAGAACAAGCTGCAGCTGGTCGACGCGCTCGAAGCGTTCTTCCGCGCCGGCAACCTGCCGCTCGGCAAGACCGACGACGCAAACGAGATCCCGAGCGCCGAACTGCTCGAGGATCGCGTGCAGCAGGCGCTGGAGCTGCTCAAGCGCGTGCGCGCACGCTGGGAATTCGTGCGCGACCGGCTCGACCAGCCGCTGCGCGAGGCGCAGCACTACCTCGTGCAGCTCGGCTACGAGGCGCTCGCCGAGAAGTTCGCCGATCGCGCGGACGAGCAGCCGGGCGCGACCGTGTTCCACGTCACGCAGGACCGCACGGTCCGCATCTCGTGGAAGCAGGAGATTCGCGCGGAGCTGCGCGCGATCTTCAACGGCGGCGCGTTCAAGCAGATCCTCGACGAAGCGCAGGCGATCCACAAGCAGGTGCTGCGCGGTCGCGTGTTCGTCGCGCTGCACATGCACGCGGGCGACGGCAACGTCCACACCAACATCCCGGTCAACTCCGACAACTACGAGATGCTGCAGGACGCGCACGCGGCGGTCGCGCGCATCATGACGCTTGCGCGTTCGCTCGACGGCGTGATCTCCGGCGAACACGGGATCGGCATCACGAAGCTCGAGTTCCTGACCGACGACGAGATCGCCGAATTCCGCGCGTACAAGCAGCGCGTCGACCCGAACGGCCGCTTCAACAAGGGCAAGCTGCTCGACGGCGCCGACCTGCGCAACGCGTACACGCCGAGCTTCGGGCTGATGGGCTACGAGTCGCTGATCATGCAGCAGTCCGACATCGGCGCGATCGCCGATTCGGTGAAGGACTGCCTGCGCTGCGGCAAGTGCAAGCCGGTGTGCGCGACCCACGTGCCGCGCGCGAACCTGCTGTACAGCCCGCGCAACAAGATCCTCGCGACCTCGCTGCTGGTCGAGGCGTTCCTGTACGAGGAGCAGACGCGCCGCGGCGTGTCGATCAAGCACTGGGACGAGTTCAACGACGTGGCCGACCACTGCACGGTGTGCCACAAGTGCGCGACGCCGTGCCCGGTGAAGATCGACTTCGGCGACGTCACGATGAACATGCGCAACCTGTTGCGCAAGATGGGCAAGAAGAAGTTCAACGCCGGCAATGCGGCGGGCATGTTCTTCCTGAACGCGACCAATCCGCAGACGATCAACGCCGCGCGCGGCGTGATGATGGGCGTCGGCTACAAGGTGCAGCGCTTCGCGAACGACATGCTGAAGAAGGTCGTGACGAAGCAGACGCAGCACCCGCCGGCGACGGTCGGCAAGCCGCCCGTGGTCGAGCAGGTGATCCACTTCGTCAACAAGAAGATGCCGGGCAACCTGCCGAAGAAGACGGCGCGCGCGCTGCTCGACATCGAGGACAACAAGATCGTGCCGATCATCCGCAACCCGAAGTCGACGACCGTCGATTCGGAAGCGGTGTTCTACTTCCCCGGCTGCGGCTCCGAGCGCCTGTTCTCGCAGGTCGGCCTCGCGACGCAGGCGATGCTGTGGGAAGCGGGCGTGCAGACCGTGCTGCCGCCGGGCTACCTGTGCTGCGGCTATCCGCAGCGCGGCTCGGGCCAGTACGACAAGGCCGAGAAGATCGTCACCGACAACCGCGTGCTGTTCCACCGGGTCGCGAACACGCTGAACTACCTCGACATCAAGACGGTGGTCGTGTCGTGCGGCACCTGCTACGACCAGCTCGCGGGCTACGAATTCGACAAGATCTTCCCGGGCTGCCGGATCATCGACATCCACGAGTTCCTGCTCGAGAAGGGGATGAAGCTCGACGGCGTGACGGGCACGCGCTACATGTATCACGACCCGTGCCACACGCCGATCAAGACGATGGACCCGGTGAAGCTCGTCAACGAGCTGATGGGCGCGGAGAAGGACGGCTACAAGATCGAGAAGAACGAGCGCTGCTGCGGTGAGTCGGGCACGCTGGCGGTCACGCGTCCGGACATCTCCACGCAGGTCCGCTTCCGCAAGGAAGAGGAAATCCGCAAGGGCGCCGCGAAGCTGCGCAGCATCCCGGTCGTGGCCGGCAACGCGCCGGCGCCGGCCGCCGCGAGCGCGAACGGCCCGGACGTGAAGATCCTGACGAGCTGCCCGTCGTGCCTGCAGGGCCTGTCGCGCTACAACGAGGATGCGAACCTCGAGGCCGACTACATCGTGGTCGAGATCGCGCGCCAGGTGCTCGGCGAGAACTGGATGGCCGACTATGTCGCACACGCGAACAATGGCGGGATCGAGCGCGTGCTGGTCTAATGCGGGCATGACGACCGCCCGATCGGGCCAGGAATGAGCGGGCGCCGGCGCAGATGCGCCGGCGCCCGTCCACATGGGAGCGACGATGGAATGCGTGTTTTGCCGTGAAGACGGCGGCGAGGTGCTCTGGCAGGACGATGCGCTGCGCGTCGTGCTCGCGACGGGCGAACACGATTACCCTGGCTTCTGCCGGGTGATCTGGGGCACGCACGTGGCCGAGTTTTCCGATCTCGGCGAGCCCGAGCGGGCACATCTGATGCGCGTGGTGTACGCGGTGGAGCGCGCCGTGCGCCGTGTGATGCAGCCGAACAAGGTGAATCTCGCGAGCCTCGGCAACATGGTGCCGCACGTGCACTGGCACGTGATCCCGCGCTTCTCCAACGACGCCCATTTTCCGCAGCCCGTCTGGGCGCCGCGCCAGCGCAGCGTGTCCGAGGCGCTGCTGCGCACGCGCGCGGCGCAGGCCTCGCTGCTGCACAATGCGGTGCGCGAGGAAATTCAACGCATGACCGATTCGAGGCAGCCATGAGCGGTTTGACTTCCACGACGCCGATTCCGTCCGGCGTCGTCGTGCACGCGGTGTCGCGCGTGCTCGAATTGCAGTACCCGAACGGCGAAAATTACCGGATTCCGTTCGAGCTGATGCGCGTCTATTCGCCGTCGGCCGAGGTGCGCGGCCACGGGCCGGGTCAGGAGACGCTGCAGACCGGCAAGCGCGAGGTGACGATCACCGCGCTCGAGGGCGTGGGCAACTACGCGCTGCAGCCGACGTTCTCGGACGGTCATTCGACCGGCATCTACTCGTGGGATCTGCTGTACGAACTGGCGACGCAGCAGGACGCGCTGTGGCGCGACTATTTCGACAAACTGCAGGCGGCGGGCGTCGAGCGCGACGCGCCGATGCCGGCGGCCCCCGCGCCGCACGGCCACTGCCACTGAAATCGACGGCGCCCGCTCGGCGCCGTCTTGCCATTTACTGAGGATCAACGCGATGAGCAAAACCCACTTCGGCTTCGAGAGCGTCGAGGAAACCGAAAAAGCGAAGAAAGTGGCGGGCGTGTTCCATTCGGTCGCGAGCAACTACGATCTGATGAACGACCTGATGTCGGCCGGCATGCACCGCGCGTGGAAGGCGTTCACGATCGCGCAGGCGAACGTGCGCCCCGGCTTCAAGGTGCTCGACATCGCGGCCGGCACCGGCGACCTGACCAAGGCGTTCGCGAAGGCGGCCGGGCCGACCGGCGAAGTCTGGCACACCGACATCAACGAATCGATGCTGCGCGTGGGCCGCGACCGGCTGCTCGACAAGGGCATCGTGACGCCGTCGCTGCTGTGCGACGCCGAGAAAATCCCCTTTCCGGACAACTACTTCGATGTGGTCACGGTCGCTTTCGGGCTGCGCAACATGACGCACAAGGATGCGGCGCTCGCCGAGATGCGCCGCGTCGCGAAGCCCGGCGGCCGCGTGATGGTGCTGGAATTCTCGAAAGTCTGGGATCCGCTGAAAAAAGCGTACGATCTGTATTCTTTCAAAGTATTACCGTGGCTTGGCGACAAGTTCGCGAAAGATGCTGAAAGTTATCGGTATCTTGCTGAATCTATCCGGATGCACCCCGATCAGGACACGCTGAAGACGATGATGGAACAAGCGGGCCTCGACGCCGTCAAATATTACAATTTGTCAGGTGGCGTGGTAGCTTTACACCTAGGAACCAAGTACTAAGGGGTTCTTCCCATACATTCGCCTTACATCTGGAGAAGCTGATGTCCGAATCGCGTTCGTTGTTCAACCGTAGCAAGCCGTCGAAGCCGTGGGCTCGACGGGTCGGCACGCTGCTGATGGTCGGCCTGCTCACGGCCGGCACGTTCGCATCGCTCGACGCCGAAGCCAGGCGTATGGGCGGCGGGCGCAGCATCGGCCGCCAGAGTTCCACCGTCACGCAGCGCCAGGCCACGCCGCCCGCGCAGCAGCCGATGCAGCAGGCCGCGCCGGCGCAGGCGCAGCGCGCGAACCCGGCCGCACCGGCACCGGCCGCGCAGCCGAACCGCTCGCGCTGGCTCGGGCCGATCGCCGGCCTCGCGGCCGGCCTCGGCATCGCGGCGCTGCTGTCGCACTTCGGCCTCGGCGGCGCGTTCGCGAGCATGATGGCGAACGTCATCGTGATCGCGCTGCTGGCGATGGTCGGCATCTGGCTGATCCGCAAGTTCATGAACCGTCGCCGTCCGCAGGAACCGGCGTACTCGGTGGGCGGCTCGGCCTCGTCGTCGGGCGGCTACTCGCAGAGCCCGTCGTTCCCGCAGGGCGGCACCGGCAGCAACTATGCCGGCAGCGGCAGCAGCTACGCGAACGAAGCGCAGGGCGTGTTCGGCGGCGGCGCAGCGGCCGCGGGCGCGGCGGGCGCGATGGCGGCCGCACCGCTGCAGGTGCCGGCCGGCTTCGACACCGAAGCGTTCCTGCGCAGCGCGAAGGTCTACTTCGTGCGCCTGCAGGCCGCGTGGGACCAGGGCAACCTGGCCGACATCCGCGAGTTCACGACGCCGGAAATGTTCGCCGAGATCAAGATCGACCTCGATTCGCGCGGCAACGAGGCGAACCAGACCGATGTCGTGCAGCTCGACGCGGAACTGGTCGCGATCGAGGATCGCGGCATCGAGCAGTCGGCGAGCGTGCGCTTCCACGGGCTGATCCGCGAATCGGCGAATGCGTCGGCGGCGCCATTCGACGAGGTGTGGAACCTGTCGAAGTCGGGCGGCCAGGGCTGGCTGCTCGCGGGTATCCAGCAGATCAACACGCACTGAGCGTGACCGGCGGCCGGCTTGCCGGCTGCCCGGGCGACGGCCGCCGCGCTGCGACCGCTTGCCGCCCGGGTGTGCGGTTGGCCGCGGGCTGCCGACGATCCGACGTTACAATAGAAACCCGCGTGGGCGCCCGGCCTGCGCGGGTTTTTTCTTTCCCAGCCCGATGACCTTTGCCGCCAAGCCTTTTGCTGCTGCTGTCAATCACCTGCTCGCGCGCGAATCGTGGGCGCGCGATCGCCTGATCCCTTACGCGGGCAAGACTGCCCGGCTCGACGTGCCGCCCGTCACGCTCACGCTGCTCGTGCAGCCCGACGGCTACCTGTCCGCGGTGGAAGCGCACGATGCGCAACACGTCGACGTGTCGATCGCGCTCGCGGGCGACACGGTCGCCGCATTCCTGCAGGGCGGCCAGGCGGCCGTGATGAAGCACGTGAAGATCGAGGGCGACGCCGAGTTCGCGACCCAGATCGCGAAGCTGGCCGAGCACCTGCGCTGGGAACCTGAGGAAGATCTCGCGAAGCTGGTCGGCGACGCGGCGGCGTACCGGATCGCGACGGTCGTGCGCGACGCCGGCGCGCGCGCGCGCCGCACCGGCCGCAACGTGCTCGATTCCGTCGCCGAGTACTTGCTCGACGAGAACCCGCAAGTCGTCCGACGCACGGTGCTCGGCGGCTTCGACGCCGAACTGGCGCGGGCGCGCGATGCGCTCGCGCGGGTCGAAAAGCGGGTCGAGCGACTCGAACAAAAAATCGGCGCGCGCACGGGCTCCGGCCCGCGCGGCGCGCACTGAGGGCCGCAGGGCATGCGCATTTTCCGTTTCATCAAGATTGTCTACACCGTCATCCGCTTTGGCCTCGACGAAGTGATGCTGTCCCGGATCGACGACCGGCGCGTGAAGCTGCTGCTGCGGATCACGACGATCGGCCGCCGCTTTTCCGATCCGCCCGCCGTGCGGCTGCGTCACGCGCTCGAAAGCCTCGGCCCGATCTTCGTGAAGTTCGGCCAGGTGCTGTCGACGCGCCGCGACCTGCTGTCGGTCGATTTCGCGAACGAACTCGCGAAGCTGCAGGACCAGGTGCCGCCGTTCGATTCCGCGGTGGCGATCGCGATCATCGAGAAGTCGCTCGGCGCGCCGGTCGACGAGCTGTTCGACGAATTCGAGCGCGAGCCGGTCGCGAGCGCGTCGATCGCGCAGGTGCATTTCGCGAAGCTGAAGCAGGGCGTGCACGCGGGCAAGGCCGTCGCGGTCAAGGTGCTGCGCCCGAACATGCTGCCGGTGATCGATTCCGACCTCGCGCTGATGCGCGACATCGCGACGTGGACGGAGCGCATGTGGGCCGACGGCCGGCGCCTGAAGCCGCGCGAAGTCGTCGCCGAATTCGACAAGTACCTGCACGACGAGCTCGACCTGATGCGCGAGGCCGCGAACGGCAGCCAGCTGCGCCGCAACTTCGCGGGCCTCGACCTGCTGCTCGTGCCCGAGATGTTCTGGGATTTCTCGACGTCGCAGGTGCTCGTGATGGAGCGCATGACCGGCGTGCCGATCAGCCAGGTCGAGACGCTGCGCGCGGCCGGCGTCGACATCAAGAAGCTCGCGCGCGAAGGCGTCGAGATCTTCTTCACGCAGGTGTTTCGCGACGGTTTCTTTCACGCGGACATGCACCCGGGCAACATCCAGGTGAGCCTCGATCCGAACACGTTCGGCCGCTATATCGCGCTCGATTTCGGGATCGTCGGCGCGTTGTCCGATTTCGACAAGAACTACCTCGCGCAGAACTTCCTCGCGTTCTTCAAGCGCGATTACCACCGCGTCGCGACGCTGCACCTCGAATCGGGCTGGGTGCCGCCGGAGACGCGCGTCGAGGAGCTCGAAAGCGCGATCCGCGCGGTGTGCGAGCCGTATTTCGACCGCGCGCTGAAGGACATCTCGCTCGGCCAGGTGCTGATGCGCCTGTTCTCGACGTCGCGCCGCTTCAACGTCGAGATCCAGCCGCAGCTCGTGCTGCTGCAGAAGACGATGCTGAATGTCGAGGGGCTCGGCCGTTCGCTCGATCCCGAACTCGACCTGTGGAAGACCGCGAAGCCGTATCTCGAGCGCTGGATGACCGAGCAGATCGGCCTGCGCGGCTGGTACGAGCGCTTCAAGGTCGAGGCGCCGCAGTGGAGCAAGACGCTGCCGCAACTGCCGCGGCTGATCCACCACGCGATGGCGGCGCGCCACGATGCGCCGCGCGCGGCGAGCGAGGACCTGATGCGCCAGATCCTCATCGAGCAGAAACGGACCAACCGGCTGATGCAGGCCTTGCTGATCTTCGGTCTTGCCGTCGGCGTCGGGGCGCTCGTCGCGCGCGTGCTGCTTGCGCTCGCGTACGGCGCGTGACCGAAGGGGCCGGAGCGATGTCCGAACCGAAACAACCGTCCGCGCCGCGCGCCGCCGATTTCGCGACGCGCGACCCCGGCAATGCCGCGTTCTGGGACGAGCGTTTCGCACGCGGCGTGACGCCGTGGGAATTCGGCGGCGTGCCGGACGGGTTTCGCGCGTTTGCGCAGCGGCACGAGCCGTGCGCGGTGCTGATCCCCGGCTGCGGCAGTGCGCAGGAAGCCGGCTGGCTCGCGCAGGCCGGCTGGCCCGTGCGCGCGATCGATTTCGCCGCGCAGGCGGTGGCGGCTGCGAAGGCGCAGCTCGGCGCGCACGCGGACGTCGTCGAGCAGGCCGATTTCTTCACGTACCGGCCGCCGTTCGACGTGCAGTGGGTGTACGAGCGCGCGTTCCTGTGCGCGCTGCCGCCGAGCCTGCGCGCCCGTTACGCGACGCGGATGGCCGAACTGCTGCCCGCCGGTGCGCTGCTGGCCGGGTATTTCTTCGTGACGAAGAAACCGAAGGGGCCGCCGTTCGGCATCGAGCGGGCCGAACTGGATGCGCTGCTCGCGCCGCACTTCGAGCTGATCGATGATCTGCCGGTGACCGATTCGCTGGCCGTGTTCGACGGAAACGAGCGCTGGCTCACATGGCGCCGTCGCTGAAGCCCGCGCGTCGCGGCCGTTGCCGGAGTGCGCCGGGGTTTCGGATATAATTCAAGGTTTTGCAAGCCGTTTCCAGTTTCTGCGGGAAAAATATCATGCCGATCTACGCCTATCGATGCGAAGCGTGCGGTTTCGCGAAGGACGTGCTCCAGAAGATGAGCGACGCGCCGCTGTCGCAGTGCCCCGAATGCGGGAAGGATGCTTTTCGCAAGCAGGTTACCGCCGCCGGCTTCCAGCTGAAGGGCTCCGGCTGGTATGTCACCGATTTCCGCGGTGGCTCGGGCGGCACCAGCGCGCCGGCGACGGCGTCAGGCGACACGGGCACGGCAGCACCGGCCGCCGCGGCGCCGGCGGCAGCCGCGCCCGCTGCGTCGGGTTCCGAAAGTACGACGACGAGCGCCGCGCCGGCCCCGGCCGCAGCGCCCGCCGCCGGCAGTTGACCGTCGCGGCCCGGCCGGGTCGCGACCAACCCGCGCTTCCGGCGCGGTTCATTGACGGCAGATGATGAAAAAGACGACCCTGAAAACGGTGTTTCTGACCGGCCTGCTGGTTCTCGTCCCGCTCGCGATCACGCTGTGGGTGCTCGGCCTCATCATCGGTACGATGGATCAGACGCTGCTGCTCCTGCCCGAATCGTGGCAGCCGGAGCGGATGCTCGGCTTCCATCTGCCGGGGATCGGCGCGGTGCTGACGCTCGCGTTCATCTTCGTCGTCGGGCTGGCCACGCAGAACTTCATCGGCCAGAAGCTCGTCACGTGGTGGAACGCGGTCGTGCGTCACATCCCGGTCGTCGGGCCGATCTACACGAGCGTCAAGCAGGTGTCGGACACGCTGCTGTCGAGCAGCGGCAATGCGTTCCGCAAGGCGCTCCTGATCGAATACCCGCGCCGCGGCTCGTATACGATCGCGTTTCTGACCGGCGCGCCCGGCGGCGACGTGGTCAACCATCTGACGGAAGAGTACGTGAGCGTGTACGTGCCCACGACGCCGAACCCGACGTCGGGCTTCTTCCTGATGCTGCCGAAGAGCGAAGTCATCGAACTCGACATGTCGGTCGATGCCGCGCTCAAGTACATCGTCTCGATGGGCGTCGTGGCGCCTTCGGCGCCGGCTCCGGCGCCCGCCCGCCGTCCCGTCGAGCCGCCGCTGTAAGTAAAGAATCATCGCCCGGGCCGCGCGTTGCGGCGCCCGTTGATCAAACCGAACGAAAGCAAACATCATGTCGATGCGTACTGAATACTGCGGTCTCGTGACCGAACACCTGCTGGGCCAAACCGTGTCGCTGTGCGGCTGGGTGCAGCGCCGCCGCGATCACGGCGGTGTGATCTTCATCGACCTGCGCGATCGTGAAGGCCTCGTGCAGGTGGTGTGCGACCCCGATCGCGCGGAAATGTTCGCGACCGCCGAAGGCGTGCGCAACGAGTTCTGCGTGCAGATCAAGGGTCTCGTGCGCAACCGTCCGGAAGGCACGGTCAACGCCGGCCTGAAGAGCGGCAAGATCGAAGTGCTGTGTCATGAGCTGATCGTGCTGAACGCGTCGGTCACGCCGCCGTTCCAGCTCGACGACGACAACCTGTCGGAAACGACGCGCCTCACGCACCGCGTGCTCGACCTGCGCCGTCCGCAGATGCAGCACAACCTGCGCCTGCGCTACCGTGTCGCGATCGAAGCGCGCAAGTACCTCGACGAGCAGGGCTTCATCGACATCGAAACGCCGATGCTGACGAAGAGCACGCCGGAAGGCGCGCGCGACTACCTCGTGCCGTCGCGCGTGAACGCGGGCCAGTTCTTCGCGCTGCCGCAGTCGCCGCAGCTGTTCAAGCAGCTGCTGATGGTCGCGAACTTCGACCGTTACTACCAGATCACCAAGTGCTTCCGCGACGAGGACCTCCGCGCCGATCGTCAGCCGGAATTCACGCAGATCGACTGCGAGACGTCGTTCCTCGGCGAGCAGGAAATTCGCGACCTGTTCGAAGACATGATCCGTCACATCTTCAAGACGACGATCGACGTCGAACTCGACGCGAAATTCCCGGTGATGCCGTACTCGGAAGCGATGGCGCGTTTCGGCTCGGACAAGCCGGACCTGCGCGTGCAGCTCGAATTCACCGAGCTGACCGACGCGATGAAGGACGTCGACTTCAAGGTGTTCAGCACGCCGGCCAACGCGAAGGACGGCCGTGTTGCGGCGCTGCGCGTGCCGAAGGGCGGCGAGCTGTCGCGCGGCGACATCGACGGCTACACGGAATTCGTGCGCATCTACGGCGCGAAGGGCCTCGCGTGGATCAAGGTCAACGAAAAGGCGAAGGGCCGCGACGGCCTGCAAAGCCCGATCGTCAAGAACCTGCACGACGCCTCGATCGCGGCGATCCTCGAGCGCACCGGCGCTGAAGACGGCGACATCATCTTCTTCGCGGCCGACCGCGCGAAGGTCGTCAACGACAGCCTCGGCGCGCTGCGCCTGAAGATCGGCCATTCGGAATTCGGCAAGGCGAACGGTCTCGTCCAGGCCGGCTGGAAGCCGCTGTGGGTCGTCGACTTCCCGATGTTCGAATACGACGACGAAGATGCGCGCTACGTCGCGGCACACCACCCGTTCACCAGCCCGAAGGACGAACACCTCGAGTACCTCGAGACCGACCCGGGCCGTTGCCTCGCGAAGGCCTACGACATGGTGCTGAACGGCTGGGAAATCGGCGGCGGCTCGGTGCGTATCCACCGCGAGGAAGTGCAGAGCAAGGTATTCCGCGCGCTGAAGATCGGCGCGGAAGAAGCGCAACTGAAGTTCGGCTTCCTGCTCGACGCGCTGCAGTACGGCGCGCCGCCGCACGGCGGTATCGCGTTCGGTCTCGACCGCATCGTCACGATGATGGCCGGTGCCGACTCGATCCGCGACGTGATCGCGTTCCCGAAGACGCAGCGTGCGCAGGATCTGCTCACGCAGGCGCCGAGCCCGGTCGACGAGCGTCAGCTGCGCGAACTGCACATCCGTCTGCGTCAGCCGGAACAGCCGAAGGCGTAACGCTTGTCAACGATCGTGTGCGCGGCGACGCGCGCACGACGCCCAACGAAGAAGGCGCCTGGTGCGCCTTTTTCGTTTTTTGCGGTACAGTCGCAGCACTTGCCGCACGTTCGGGCACAGGCCCGACGCACGGCCCTGTGCCGCATGAAACCAAGATGACGAAGCCGCCGAAAATCCCCGAATCCGTTCTCGTCGTGATCTACACGCCCGAACTCGACGTGCTGGTGATCAAGCGTGCCGACCAGCCCGATTTCTGGCAATCGGTGACCGGCTCGAAGGACGCGCCCGACGAGCCGCTCGCGCTCACGGCCGCACGCGAGGTCGCCGAGGAAACCGGCATCGCGGTCGGGTCGCACGACGTGCCGGCCACCGCGCTGGTCGACTGGCACCACCGGATCGAATACGCGATCTATCCGCAATACCTGCATCGCTATGCGCCGGGCGTCACGCGCAACGTCGAGCACTGGTTCGGCCTGTGCGTGCCGCATCGCGTCGACGTGACGCTGTCGCCGCGCGAGCACGTCGACTACGCGTGGCTGCCGTTCCGCGAAGCGGCCGCGCGCTGCTTCTCGCCGTCGAATGCCGAGGCGATCCTGCAATTGCCCGTGCGCGTGTCGCTCGCGCGGGCACCGCACGGCTCGTCCGCATGAATGCGGAAACCCGCAAGCGCTTCGCGCAATTGCGGCAGATGTTCCTGCAGGAGCGCGGCTCCGCGTCGCGGCTCGCGTTCACGGCCGGCAACACGGTACGGCTCTGCGAGACCGGCAACGAATTCTTCCTCGCGCTGATCGAACGGATCGATGCGGCGCGCGAGCAGGTAATGCTCGAAACCTACATCTTCTGCGACGATGCGGCCGGCCGGCCGGTGTCGGATGCGCTGATCCGCGCGGCGCAGCGCGGCGTGCGCGTGCGCGTGATCACCGACGGCATCGGCACCGCGCGCCTGCCGCTGTTCGACACGTGGGCCGAGGCCGGCGTCGAGCATTGCATCTACAACCGCTACCTGTTCGGCCGCTTCGGCTTCTCGCGCACGCACCGCAAGCTCGCGGTGATCGATCATGCGGTCGCGTTCTGCGGCGGCATCAACATCGTCGACGACTTCACGCAGGGCAGCGCAACGCTGCCGTTTCCGCGCTGGGATTTCGCGGTCGAGATGGCGGGGCCGGCGGTGTCGGACGTGCGCGCCGCGTTCGAGCTGCAGTGGCACCGGATCCAGTTCGGCCACAAGCCGTACGCGCAGTACGCGGCGGGGCTGCACGGCGGCGAGGCGTTTCCAGACATGTTCCGGCGCTGGATGCGCAGCCACCGCTGGATCAAGGCCGGTGCGCTGCGGGTCGTGACCGAGCCGAGCGTCGCGTTCGTCGCGCGCGACAACGTCGTGAACCGCCGCGCGATCGAGAAGGCGTATCTCGCCGCGATTGGCCAGGCGCGCCAGCGGATCCTGCTCGCGAATCCGTACTTCATGCCGGGCCGCAAGCTGCGCCGCGCGCTGACCGGCGCGGCACGTCGCGGCGTCGACGTGCGGATCCTGATCGGCCGCAAGGAATTCGCGGCGCTCGATACGGCCGTGCCGTTCCTGTATCACGCGCTGCTGCGCGCGGGCGTGCGCGTGGCGGAATACGACAAGACGATGCTGCACGGCAAGGTGGCCGTGATCGACGACAACTGGGCGACCGTCGGCTCGTCGAACCTGGACGCGCTGAGCCTGATGCTGAACAATGAGGCGAACGTCGTGCTGGTGCGCTACGATGCGGTCACGAACCAGCTGCGCGACGCGATCGCGGCCGCCTTCTCCGAAGGCCGCGAAATCGATGCCGCCCGGTACGCCGCACGGCCGCGCATCGAGCGTATGCTGAACTGGCTCGCATACAACACGTACCGCCTCGTGATGAAGGCGCTGACGGTCGGCGGTTACGACTGACACGGATTCAGCATCCGCTTCATCAATCTGTCCGCACGTTCGTGCGGAAAAGCCGCTCCGGTCCTCCGGAATCGCGCAAAATAGCGGCTCGGTTAGACACCGGTTTCTAATAATTTCCTTGTTTTCGCGAGCGGCCGCACTCAATAATAGTACGGCCGTTCGATTTTATTCGAACCCCCGAACGGTTACAGAAATAGCTATGCGAAAAGGCGAACAGACGCGTGCCGCGATACTCGAAGCTGCTTTGGACCTCGCCAGCCGTGACGGGCTGGAGGGGCTGACGATCGGCCTGCTGGCCGAGCGCATGCAGATGAGCAAGAGCGGTGTGTTCGCGCACTTCGGATCGCGCGAGGACCTGCAGGTCGAGGTCGTCCGCGAGTATCACCATCGTTTCGAGAACGAGGTGTTCTTTCCGAGCCTGCGCGAGCCGCGAGGCTTGCCGCGCCTTCGGGCGATGCTGGCCCGCTGGACGGAGAAGCGCATCCAGGAGGTGACGACCGGATGCATCTACATCAGCGGTGCGGTCGAGTACGACGACCGGCCTGACAGCCCGGTGCGCGAGCAGTTGATCGCGAGCGTGACGGCCTGGCGTGCCGCGATGCTGCGTGCCATTTCGCAGGCGAAGGAAGAAGGCCATCTGCGTGCGGATACCGATCCGGACCTGATGCTCTTCGAGCTGTACAGCTTCACGCTCGGCCTGCATCACGACGCACGATTCCTGCATTCGCCGGATGCCGTGCGCCTCACGTGGGCCGCGCTGGAAAAGACGATCGTTTCGTATCAGAGCGAGAGCCGTTAGCGGCGCGTGATCCGCCCGCCAGGAGCTCGAGCCGTTTGCCCACCTTTGGAGAGAGTCATGGGACAGTACGCCGCGCCGCTGCGCGACATGCAATTCGTGTTGCACGAGCTTCTGAATGTCGAGGCCGAGGTCAAGCAAATGCCGCGGCATGCGGACCTCGACGCCGACACGATCAACCAGGTCCTCGAGGAGGCGGGCAAGTTCTGCTCCGAGGTACTGTTCCCGCTGAACCAGGTCGGCGACCGCGAAGGCTGCACGTATGAAGGCGACGGCGTCGTGAAGACCCCGACCGGCTTCAAGGAAGCGTATCGGCAGTACGTCGAGGCCGGCTGGCCGGCGCTCGGCTGCGATCCGGACTACGGCGGCCAGGGCCTGCCCGCGTTCGTGAACAACGCGCTCTACGAAATGCTGAACTCGGCGAACCAGGCATGGACGATGTATCCGGGCCTGTCGCACGGCGCGTACGAATGCCTGCACGCGCACGGCGCGCCGGAGCTCCAGAAACAGTATCTGCCGAAGCTCGTGTCGGGCGAATGGACGGGCACGATGTGCCTGACCGAGCCGCACTGCGGCACCGACCTCGGCATCCTGCGCACCAAGGCCGAACCGAACGGCGACGGCTCGTACTCGATCAGCGGCACGAAGATCTTCATCTCGAGCGGCGAGCACGACATGTCGAAGAACATCGTCCATCTCGTGCTCGCGCGCCTGCCGGACGCGCCGCAAGGCACGAAGGGGATCTCGCTGTTCATCGTGCCGAAGTTCATTCCGGACGCCGCGGGCGAGCCGGGCGAGCGCAACGGCATCAAGTGCGGCTCGATCGAACACAAGATGGGCATCCACGGCAACTCGACGTGCGTGATGAACCTCGACAACGCGAAGGGCTGGATGGTCGGCGAGCCGAACAAGGGCTTGAACGCGATGTTCGTGATGATGAACGCCGCGCGCCTTGGCGTCGGCATGCAGGGCCTCGGCCTCACGGAAGTTGCGTACCAGAACTCGCTGACGTACGCGAAGGAACGCCTGCAGATGCGCTCGCTGACGGGCCCGAAGGCACCGGACAAGCCGGCCGATCCGATCATCGTGCACCCGGACGTGCGCCGCATGCTGCTCACGCAGAAGGCCTACGCGGAAGGCGCGCGCGCGTTCACGTACTGGTCCGCGCTGCAGATCGACAAGGAGCTGTCGCACGGTGACGAAGCGGTGCGCAAGGAAGCGGCCGACCTCGTCGCGCTGCTCACGCCGATCATCAAGGCGTTCCTGACCGACAACGCGTTCGAGTCGACCAACCACGCGATGCAGATCTACGGCGGCCACGGCTTCATCTCCGAGTGGGGCATGGAGCAGTACGTGCGCGACGCGCGGATCAACATGATCTACGAAGGCACGAACTCGATCCAGTCGCTCGACCTGCTGGGCCGCAAGGTGCTCGGCGACATGGGCGCGAAGCTGAAGAAGTTCGGCAAGCTCGTCACCGAATTCGCGGAAGCCGAAGGCGTGAAGCCGGAGATGGCCGAGTTCATCAACCCGCTCGCCGACATCGGCGACAAGGTGCAGAAGCTGACGATGGAAATCGGCATGAAGGCGATGCAGAACCCGGACGAAGTCGGCGCCGCCGCCGTGCCGTACCTGCGCACCGTCGGCCACCTGGTGTTCTCGTACTTCTGGGCGCGCATGGCGCGTCTCGCGCTCGACAAGGAAGCGTCGGGCGACCCGTTCTACAAGTCGAAGCTCGCGACGGCCCGCTTCTATTTCGCGCGTCTGCTGCCCGAAACGGCCGCGACGATCCGCGCCGCGCGCGCCGGTTCGAAGACGCTGATGGAAGTCGACGAATCGCTGTTCTGACGCGAGTCCGGGCGGTGCGCGCCGCGCGCCGCCCGAACCCAACGGTTCCTGGTACTCACTTCGCCGTGCAGCCCTCACAACCCGCGCTGCACGACACTATCCGGAGACATCCCGTGAGCAATTTCCTGATTCGCAAGGTCGCCGTGCTGGGCGCCGGCGTGATGGGCGCGCAGATCGCCGCGCACCTCGTCAACGCGCGCGTGCCGGTGCTGCTGTTCGACCTGCCCGCCAAGGAAGGCCCGAAAAACGCGATCGCGCTGAAGGCGATCGAGAACCTGAAGAAGCTGTCGCCCGCGCCGTTCGGCGTGAAGGACGACGCGAAATACCTCGAAGCCGCGAACTACGAGGACGACATCGCGAAGCTCGCCGAGTGCGACGTCGTGATCGAGGCGATCGCCGAGCGGATGGACTGGAAGCACGACCTGTACAAGAAGGTCGCGCCGCACATCGCACCGAACGCGATCTTCGCGACCAACACGTCGGGCCTGTCGATCACCAAGCTGTCCGAAGGATTCTCGGACGAGCTGAAGTCGCGCTTCTGCGGCGTGCACTTCTTCAACCCGCCGCGCTACATGCACCTCGTCGAGCTGATCCCGACCGCGCATACGCGTCCGGAGATCCTCGACCAGCTCGAAACCTTCCTGACGAGCATCGTCGGCAAGGGCGTCGTGCGCGCGAAGGACACGCCGAACTTCATCGCGAACCGCGTCGGCATCTTCTCGATCCTCGCGGTGATCACCGAGGCCGCGAAGTTCGGCCTGCGCTTCGACGAAGTCGACGACCTGACGGGCAGCCGCCTCGGCCGCGCGAAGTCGGCGACGTTCCGCACCGCGGACGTGGTCGGCCTCGACACGATGGCGCACGTGATCAAGACGATGCAGGACAACCTCGCCGACGATCCGTTCTTCCCGGTCTACCAGACGCCCGCCGTGCTCGCCGAACTGGTGAAGCAGGGCGCGCTCGGCCAGAAGACGGGCGGCGGCTTCTACAAGAAGGAAGGCAAGGCGATCAAGGTGCTCGACGCGAAGACGGGCACCTACGTGGATTCGGGCGCGAAGGCGGACGAAACTGTCGGCCGCATCCTGAAGCGCCCGCCGGCGGAACGCCTGAAGCTGCTGCGCGAGACGGACCATCCGCACGCGCAGTTCCTGTGGTCGATCTTCCGCGACGTGTTCCACTACATCGGCGTGCATCTCGAGTCGATCGCCGACAACGCGCGCGACGTCGACCTCGCGATCCGCTGGGGCTTCGGCTGGAACGAAGGCCCGTTCGAAGGCTGGCAGGCCGCCGGCTGGAAGCAGGTCGCCGAGTGGGTGCAGGAAGACATCGCGGCCGGCAAGGCGCTCGCGAACGTGCCGCTGCCGTCGTGGGTGCTCGAAGGCGCGGTTGCAGAGAAGGGCGGCGTGCACACGGCCGAAGGCTCGTGGGCGCCGGCGTCGAAGCGCTTCGTGCCGCGTTCGGACCTGGCCGTCTACGGCAAGCAGGTGTTCCGCGCGCCGCTCGTCGGCGAAGCCGGCGCCGATCCGAAGACGTACGGCAAGACGCTGTTCGAAACCGACACGGTGCGCGCATGGGTCGATGATCGTGCCGGTGAAGACGACGTCGTGATCGTGTCGTTCAAGTCGAAGATGAACACGATCGGACCGAGCGTGATCGACGGCCTCGTGCAGGCGATCGAACTCGCGGAGAAGGATTACAAGGGCGTGGTGATCTGGCAGCCGACGTCGCTGAAGCTCGGCACGCCGGGCGGCCCGTTCTCGGCCGGCGCGAACCTCGAAGAGGCGATGCCCGCGTTCATGATGGGCGGCGCGAAGGGCATCGAGCCGTTCGTGAAGAAGTTCCAGGAAGGCATGCTGCGCGTGAAGTACGCGAACGTGCCGGTCGTCGCGGCCGTATCGGGCATCGCGCTCGGCGGCGGCTGCGAGCTGATGCTGCACAGCGCGAAGCGCGTCGTGCACGTCGAGAGCTACATCGGTCTCGTCGAAGTGGGCGTCGGCCTCGTGCCGGCGGGCGGCGGCCTGAAGGAAGCGGCGCTGCGCGCGGCGGAGGCGGCCACGGCCGCGAACGCGACCACCGACATCCTGAAGTTCGTCACGAAGTCGTTCGAGAACGCGGCGATGGCGAAGGTGTCGTCGTCGGCGCACGATGCGCGCGCGATGGGGTATCTGAAGCCGTCCGACACGATCGTTTTCAACGTGTTCGAACTGCTCGACACCGCGAAGAAGGAAGCGCGTGCGCTGGCCGCCGTCGGCTACCGCGCACCGCTGCGCGCGAAGGACGTGCCGGTCGCAGGCCGCTCGGCGATCGCGACGATCAAGGCATCGCTCGTCAACATGCGTGACGGCCGCTTCATCAGCGACCACGACTACCTGATCGCGAGCCGCATCGCCGAAGCCGTGTGCGGCGGCGACGTCGAAGCCGGCAGCCTCGTCGACGAAGAGTGGCTGCTCGCGCTCGAGCGTCGCGCGTTCGTCGAGCTGCTCGGCACGCAGAAGACGCAGGAACGGATCATGGGCATGTTGCAGACCGGCAAGCCGGTGCGTAACTGAGCGAGCAGACGACAAGGAGTCTGAAATGAGCAAACAACTGCAAGACGCATACATCGTCGCCGCCAGCCGCACCCCGATCGGCAAGGCCCCGCGCGGTGTCTTCAAGAACACGCGCCCCGACGAGCTGCTGGTTCACGCGATCAAGTCGGCAGTCGCGCAGGTGCCCGGCCTCGACACGAAAGTGATCGAGGACGCGATCATCGGCTGCGCGATCCCGGAAGCCGAGCAGGGCCTGAACGTCGCCCGCATGGGCGCGCTGCTCGCCGGCCTGCCGCAGACGGTCGGCGGCGTGACGGTCAACCGCTTCTGCGCGTCGGGCATCACGGCGCTGGCAATGGCGGCGGACCGCATCCGCGTCGGCGAATCGGACGCGATCTTCGCGGGTGGCTGCGAATCGATGAGCATGGTGCCGATGATGGGCAACAAGCCGTCGATGTCGCCGCATATCTTCGATCGCAGCGAGGATTTCGGCATTGCGTACGGGATGGGCCTGACCGCCGAGCGCGTCGCCGAGCAGTGGAAGGTGAGCCGCGAAGACCAGGACGCGTTCTCGGTCGAATCGCACCGCAAGGCGCTCGCCGCGCAGCAGGCCGGCGAGTTCGGCGACGAAATCGCCGCGTACACGATCACCGAGCGTTTCCCGAACCTCGCGACGGGTGAGGTCGACGTGAAGACGCGCGAGATCAGGCTGGACGAAGGTCCGCGCGCGGATACGACGCTCGAAGGCCTCGCGAAGCTGCGCACGGTGTTCGCGAACAAGGGCTCGGTCACGGCCGGCAACAGCTCGCAGACGTCGGACGGCGCGGGCGCGCTGCTCGTCGTGTCGGAGAAGGTGCTGAAGGAATTCAACCTGACGCCGCTCGCGCGCTTCGTGAGCTTCGCGGTGCGCGGCGTGCCGCCGGAAATCATGGGCATCGGGCCGAAGGAAGCGATTCCGGCCGCGCTGAAGGCCGCGGGCCTGAAGCAGGACGATCTCGACTGGATCGAACTGAACGAGGCATTCGCCGCGCAGTCGCTGGCGGTGATCCGCGATCTCGGCCTCGACCCGTCGAAGGTCAACCCGGTCGGCGGTGCGATCGCGCTCGGCCATCCGCTCGGCGCGACCGGCGCGATCCGCGCGGCGACCGTCGTGCACGGCCTGCGCCGCCGCAACCTGAAGTACGGGATGGTCACGATGTGCGTCGGCACCGGCATGGGTGCGGCGGGCATCATCGAACGCCTGTAAGCGGAGCGGGACAGTAGCGATCACGGTGCGCGAGCCACGGGCTTGCGCACCGTTTTTCATTCCGGAAGAGGAAAGTCAAAGGAGACGGTTGTGGCCGAAATTCAAGTGGAACGCGCCGACGGCGTGCTGACGATCACGATCGCGCGCCCGGCGAAGAAGAACGCGCTGACGGCGGCGATGTACCAGACGATGGCCGATGCGCTCGCCGACGCGCAGGAAGACAAGGCGATCCGCGTGATCCTGCTGCGCGGCAGCGACGGCAACTTCAGCGCGGGGAACGATCTCGAGGATTTCCTGAAGACGCCGCCGAAGGACGAGAACGCGTCGGTGTTCCAGTTCCTCGCGCGGATCAGCGGCGCGACCAAGCCGATCGTGGCCGCGGTGCCGGGCGTCGCGGTCGGCGTCGGCGTGACGATGCTGCTGCACTGCGATCTCGTCTACGCGGCCGACACCGCGACGTTCTCGCTGCCTTTCGCGCAGCTCGGGCTGTGCCCGGAAGCCGCGTCGAGCGTGCTGCTGCCGCGTCTGGCCGGCCATCAGGTCGCTGCTGAAAAGCTGCTGCTCGGCGAAGCGTTCGACGCGCTGGAAGCGCATCGCATCGGCATCGTCAATCGCGTGCTGCCGGCCGCCGAACTCGACGCATTCGCGGCGAAGCAGGCCGCGAAGCTCGCGGCACTGCCGGCGTCGTCGCTGCGCGTGACGAAGGCGCTGCTGAAGGAGACGGGCGGGGTGGCCGTGGCCGCGCGGATGAGCGAGGAAGCCGGCCATTTCTCCGCGATGCTGCGCGCGCCGGAAGCGCGCGAGGCGATGACGGCGTTCTTTGAGAAGCGCAGGCCGGATTTCCGTCAGTTCGACTGATACGGGGCGCAGGCGCTTCGCTGCGCCGGACGCCTTGGCCGTCCGGTGCGGCAACGCGTGCGTCCGCGCGCTGCTCGTCGCGTGGCGTGCGTTTGGCCCTCGTGGCCGACGCATCAAGCGGCGGGTCGGCTCGATTCTGAATCGCCATGCGTTCTCGTGGTGTTCCTCGTTCCCGCATCCGCTGCAGTTCCGCCGCCGAGACCGCCTCGCAATTCGCGCCGGCGCCCCTCATGTTGCGGCGCAGCGCCGTCATGCTTTCCGTCCCGTTAGTGCCTGCTATTCGCGACGCTTGAGAGAAGGCCCGGTGACCGTTTTGCCGCAGGCCATCGCCAGCCGCAGCCCCAGCCCAGCCTCAGCCCGCCTCAGCCCAGCCTCAGCCCAGCCTCAGCCCAGCCCAGCCCAGCCCAGCCCAGCCCAGCCCAGCCTAGCCTAGCCTAGCCTAGCCTAGCCGAGCCTAGCCTAGCCCCAGCGCCCACCCCTCAGGGCAGTTCCGACTCACCTCGGCAAACCTTGTCCCCCGTCAAGTTGCACTGCGGCAATTTTCCGTACAGTTCGCGCACAGGTCGCCGCGGCCGGATGCGTCGCGCGATGGCGGCGTGCGGCCAGCGGTTCTTCTCAACGACAATCAGGCGAACGAACAATGATCGGACGAATCACCGGCGGGGCGCGTGCGGCACCCGTCATCGGGCTGCTGGCTGGACTCGCCGGATGCAGCGACCTTCACGTGCTCGATCCGAAGGGCGCGGTGGGCGTCGCGGAAAAATCGCTGATCGCGACAGCGACGTGGGCGATGCTGATCGTCGTCATTCCGGTGATCCTGCTCACGCTGTGGTTCGCATGGCGTTACCGCGCATCGAACCGCAACGCCGCCTATGCGCCGAACTGGTCGCACTCGACCGCGATCGAGGTCGTGATCTGGACGGTGCCGACGCTGATCATCCTGTTCCTCGGCGTGCTCACGTGGCGGACGACGCACGAGCTCGACCCGTACAAGCCGATCGAATCGTCGGTCAAGCCGATCAATGTCGAGGTCGTCGCGCTCGACTGGAAGTGGCTGTTCATCTATCCGGAACTCGGCATCGCGTCGGTGAACCAGCTCGCGATTCCGGTCGGCACGCCGGTGAATTTCCGCATCACGTCCGACTCGGTGATGAACTCGTTCTTCATCCCGCAGCTTGGCAGCCAGGTCTATGCGATGGCCGGCATGCAGACGCGCCTGCACCTGATCGCCGACGAGGCGGGCGACTACGCAGGCGTGTCCGCCAACTACAGCGGCCGAGGCTTCTCCGACATGAAGTTCCGCACGCTCGCCGAGCCGCGCGAGCAGTTCGATGCGTGGGTGCGGAAGGTGAAGGCGTCGTCCGACCGGCTCGACATGACCGCGTACGGCACGGTCGCGCAGCCGGGCGAGAAGGCGCCCGTGCGCTATTTCTCGTCGGTCGACCCGAAGCTGTTCCACAACATCATCGCGAAATACAACAACGGCCACGTCCTCGACCCGAAGGACGCCGCCTGCACGACGAAGGGGTAACGCATGTTCGGAAAACTGACTCTTTCGGCGATCCCGTTCGATCAGCCCATCATCATGGGGGCGAGCGCCTTCATGGGGCTCGTCGTGCTGGGCATCGTCGCCGCGCTGACGGTCGCGGGCCGGTGGAAATGGTTGTGGAGCGAATGGCTGACGTCCGTCGATCACAAGAAGATCGGCGTGATGTACCTGGTCGTCGCGGTGCTGATGCTGCTGCGCGGCTTCGCGGACGCCGTGATGATGCGCCTGCAGCTCGCGCTCGCGTACAACGGCCCCGGCTACCTGCCGCCGCATCACTACGACCAGGTCTTCACCGCGCACGGCGTGATCATGATCTTCTTCATGGCGATGGCGCTGCTGGTCGCGTTCTTCAACCTGATCGTGCCGCTGCAGATCGGCGCGCGCGACGTCGCGTTCCCGTTCCTGAACTCGCTCTCCTTCTGGATGACGGCGGTCGCCGCGATCCTGATGAACGTTTCGCTCGTGATCGGCGAATTCGCGCAGACGGGCTGGCTCGCGTATCCGCCGCTGTCCGAGCTGCAGTTCAGCCCGGGCGTCGGGGTCGACTACTACCTGTGGGCGCTGCAGATCTCGGGCGTCGGGACGCTGATCACGTCGATCAACTTCTTCGTGACGATCATCAAGATGCGCGCGCCGGGCATGACGCTGATGAAGATGCCGGTGTTCACGTGGACCGCGCTCTGCTCGAACGTGCTGATCATGGCGACGTTCCCGATCCTGACCGTCGCGCTCGCGCTGCTCGGCCTCGATCGCTACCTCGACATGCATTTCTTCACCAACGAAGCCGGCGGCAACGCGATGCTGTACCTGAACCTGATCTGGGCGTGGGGGCATCCGGAGGTATACATCCTCGTGCTGCCCGCGTTCGGCATCTATTCGGAAGTCATCGCGACGTTCGCGAAGAAGCCGCTGTTCGGCTACCGGACGATGGTCTATGCATCGTGCGTGATCATGGTGCTCGCGTTCCTCGTGTGGCTGCATCACTTCTTCACGATGGGCTCGGGGGCCGACGTCAACGCGTTTTTCGGGATCATGACGATGGTCATCGCGATCCCGACCGGCGTGAAGATCTTCAACTGGCTGTTCACGATGTATCGCGGCCGCATCGAATTCACGGCGCCGGTGCTGTGGACGATCGGTTTCATGGTCACGTTCACGCTCGGCGGCATGACCGGCGTGATGATGGCGATTCCGGGCGCGGATTTCGTGCTACACAACAGCCTGTTCCTGATCGCGCACTTCCACAACGCGATCATCGGCGGCGTCGTGTTCGGCTACTTCGCGGGCGTTCACTACTGGTTCCCGAAGGTGTTCGGCTTCCGGCTCGACGAGAAGTTCGGCAAGCGCGCGTTCTGGTGCTGGTTCCTCGGCTTCTACGCGTCGTTCGTGCCGCTGTACGTGCTCGGCTTCATGGGCATGACGCGCCGCCTGAACCACTACGACAACCCGGCTTGGCATCCGTGGCTGGTCGCCGCCGCGTGCGGCGTCGCGCTGATCGCGATCGGCGTGCTGTGCCAGGTCGCATCGGTGTGGGTCGGCTGGCGCAATCGCAACCAGCCGCAGTATCGCGACGCGACGGGCGACCCGTGGAACGGCCGCACGCTCGAGTGGGCGACGTCGTCGCCGCCCGCCGTCTACAACTTCGCGGTACTCCCGAACGTGCACGAACTCGACGAGCTCGCTTATCGCAAGGCGAAGGGCCTCGGGCTCGGCCTCGGCAAGAACGTCAGGTACGAGGACATCCACATGCCGTCGAACACGAGCGCGGGTTTCTTCGTCGGCATCTTCAGCCTGCTGCTCGGTTTCGCGCTCGTCTGGCACATCTGGTGGCTCGCGATCGCCGCGCTCGTCGGCATCGTCGCGACGGTGGTGCTGTACAGCGCACAGGACAACGACGGCTATTACATTCCGGCGGATACCGTCCGCAAGATCGAGGAACAACGCGCGGGTGTGCGGATCGGCACGCTGGCGCCGGAAGTCGAACTGGAGGCGAACTGATGTCGTATCAATCTCTCGCGGGCGCCGCCCGTCATCCGGGCGCGCACCACCATCCGCCGTCGCATTCGGTGTTCGGCTTCTGGCTGTACCTGATGACCGACTGCGTGATCTTCGCGTCGCTGTTCGCGACGTTCGCGGTGCTCGGCAACCAGTTCGCCGGCGGTCCGACCGCGAAGGACCTGTTCGACATTCCGGGTGTCGCGCTCGAGACGGCGGCGCTGCTGCTGTCGAGCATCACGTACGGGTTCGCGATGCTCGGCGCGCAGCGCCGCCGGCGCGGCACGGTGTTCGTGTGGCTCGCGGTGACGTTCGTGCTGGGCGCCGCGTTCCTCACGATGGAACTGCGGGAGTTCTCGCACCTGATCGCCCAGGGCGCGGGCCCGCAGCGCAGCGCATTCCTGTCGGCGTTCTTCGCGCTCGTCGGCACGCACGGGCTGCACGTGGCGGTCGGCCTGTTGTGGATGGTCGTGCTCGTCGTGCAGATCGCCCGCGGCCCCGGCATGACGGAGCGCGACTTCCGGCGCCTCACCTGCCTGAGCCTCTTCTGGCACTTCCTCGACATCGTCTGGATCTGCGTGTTCTCCTTCGTCTATCTCGCGAGCGTGATCTAAATGGCCCATTCGGAACTCATCCACCACGATGAAGCGCACGGCACGGCCGGCGGCTACCTCGTCGGTTTCGTGCTGTCGGTGCTGCTGACGGCCGCGTCGTTCGGCCTCGTGATGGGCGGCATGCTGGCGCCGAAGGCGGCGATCATCGCGCTCGCGGGGCTCGCATTCGTGCAGATCGTCGTGCATCTCGTCTGCTTCCTGCACATGAACGCGTCGTCCAGCCAGCGCTGGAACGTGATGGCGTTCAGCTATACGGTGCTGACCGCGCTGATCCTGATCGTCGGGACGCTGTGGGTGATGCACAACGTCAGCATGAACATGATGTCGCGATAACCGGCCCGGGGCGCGGTCCGTCCCGTCCCGCTGCGCCGTGCGTGCCGCACGGCTCCTTTTCTTTCGGGCGTGCGAATCGCATGCCTTTCTGCATCATGGTCAACAACGATTCCCAGACACCGGTTCGCGCCGACGAGCCGATCCCGCACCGCAAGGTCATCCGCGCATGGCTCGTGCCGTTCGCCACGCGCGAGATCGTGCGCCCGATCCTGCTGCTCGTGCTCGACTACCTGTTGCTGTTCGCGGCGTTCGCCGGCGCGCTGCTGATTCCGTCGACGGTCGGCAAGATCGCCTGCGGGATGGCCGCCGGGTTCATCACCGGGCGACTGTTCATCATCGGGCACGACGCGTGCCATCAGAGCCTGACGCCCGACCGCCGGCTGAACCGCTGGCTCGGCCGCATCGCCTTCCTGCCGTCGCTGACGCCTTACAGCCTGTGGGAAGTCGGGCACAACGTCGTGCATCACGGCTATACGAACCTGAAGGGCTTCGATTTCGTGTGGGCGCCGCATACGCCGGCGGAATTCGCCGCGCTGTCGCCGGCGCGGCGGTGGCTGGATCGCGTCTACCGGAGCGGATGGGCGCCGGGCCTCTACTATCTCGTCGAGATCTGGTGGCTGCGGATGTATTTCCCGACCCGGGGCTATATCGGTGCGTCGCGGCCGGTGTTCCGGCGCGACTGCCTGCTGGTGACGGGCTTCGCGGCCGTGTGGATCGCCGTCGTCGTCGGGGTGGCGATCGAGACGCAGCAATCCGTCGCGCTGCTGCTCGCGACCGGCGTGCTCGTGCCGTTCCTGTTCTGGTGCTCGATGATCGGCTTCGTCGTGTATGTGCACCATACCGACCCGCGCATCGCATGGCACGCGAACCGCGCCGAATGGTCGAATGCCGCACCGTTCGTGTCGACCACGCTGCACCTGACGTTTCCGTTCGGTATCGGCGGCCTGCTGCACCACATCATGGAGCACACGGCGCATCACGTCGACATGAGCGTGCCGCTGTACCGGCTCAAGCCGGCGCAGGCGAAGCTCGAGGACATGCTGCCCGGGCGGATCGTCGTGCAGCGCTTCGGCTGGCGCTGGTACTTCGACACGGCCCGCCGCTGCAAGCTCTACGACACCGACCGCAAGCTCTGGACGGACTATCGCGGAAACGTGACGAGCGAGGCGGCACCCGAGGTGCGCGCGCCGGCCACGGCGGGCGCGCGGCAGGGGGCGGCTCCCGAAGCCGCGGGCAACGCGCCCGCCGCGACCGCTCAGGCGGTGCCGTAATCGACGTGGCCGGTTTCGCGGCAGAAGCTGACGAGCCGCAGGCCGGCCGCCTTCGCGATCTCGATCGCGAGCGACGACGGCGCGGAGATCGTCGCGACCATCGGAATGCCCACCCGCGCCGACTTGCGCACGAGCTCGTAGCTCGCGCGGCTCGACAGGAACACGAAGCCGTCGGTCGCGTCGGCGCGCGCCAGCACGAGCGCGCCGATCAGCTTGTCGAGCGCGTTGTGGCGGCCGACGTCCTCGAACGCCATCCGGATCGCGCCTGTTGCGTCGCACCACGCGGCCGCGTGCAGGCCGCCGGTGAGCTGCGTGAGCGCCTGGTGCGCCGGCAGCCCGTGGGCCGCGCGCGCGAGCGCGTCGGGCGCGAGGCGCGCGAGAAAACCGGTGCCGGGTACCCGTTCGGGCGCGAGGTCGAGCAGGTCGATGCTTTCGATGCCGCACACGCCGCAGCCGGTACGCCCCGCGAGCGCGCGGCGCCGGTCCTTCAGCGCAGCGAACGCCTGCTGGACGACTTCCAGATGCACCTCCGCGTGTGGCAGCGGCGCGTCGGCGTGCAGGATCACGTCGATGTCCTTGATGTCGCTGCCGCGCGCGACGATCCCTTCCGAGATCGCGAAGCCGACCGCGAACGCCTCGAGGTCGCGCGGCGTGCACATCATCACCGCGTGCGAGATGCCGTTGAAGACCAGCGCGACCGGCCATTCCTGGCCGACGTAGTCGTGCGCGGTTTCGACGGCGCCGCCGCGCGTGCGGCGCACGGACAGCTCGATCGCGCCGCGCGGCTCTTCTGTTTCGGTCGGATTCACGAGCACTCCCGTTGATTCGAGGCAGGGGCGGCGGCGATCGGGTCCGCCGCTCGCGCGCAGAGGTTCTAAAATACCTCAGGCAGGCCGGCCGCGCCGGCATCCGCCACTCAGGTAACGACCATGGGACTCAGCGACGCTCCGCTGCTATTCAATTTCGAACACGATTCGTCGGAAAACCTCACGTACATCCCGATGATCGTGCGTTTCAATCTCGACCGTTTCGGTCTGCGGATTTCGCTGGAGCAGTGGCAACTGCTGCCGCTCGAGGACCGCAAGCTGCTCGCGCGCTTTCCGGCCGACGACGACACCGCGATCGAGCCCAATTTCGATCACGCGCTGTTCGAAATGCTGCGCACGCATGCCGACCTCGAACCGTCGTGGTTTCAGCCGGACGAGCAGCCGAGCTGGCGCGCGACCGACATGGTGCCGGACGCGCTCGTGCAGCAGAGCGCGCTGGCCGGGCTGCCGGCGCCCGCGCTCGCGCAGTGGCAGCGGCTCGCGCCGTTCCAGCGCTACGTGCTGGTGAAGCTGTCGCGCAAGCCGAAGCTCAATCACGACTTCGTGCCCGCGATGCGGGAGTTCGGGCTGACGGCCACGCACTGACGGGCCGGATGCGGCGCCGCCGCGCGGCGCGCATGCGTCGTTACAGCGGCGGCAGCTGGCGCGGCTTGCGGTCGGGGCCGGTCGCGACGTAGGTGAGCGTCGCTTCGGTGACCTTCACGATTTCGCCCATCAGGCGCATGCGCTGCGCGTACACCTCGACGTCGACCGTGATCGACGTGTTGCCGGTGCGCATGATGGTCGCGTAGAAGCTCAGCAGGTCGCCGACGAACACCGGCTGCTTGAATACGAACGAATTGACCGCGACCGTCGCGACGCGGCCGTTCGCGCGCTGGCTCGCGGGGATCGAGCCGGCGATGTCGACCTGCGACATGATCCAGCCGCCGAACACGTCGCCGTGGACGTTCGCGTCGTGCGGTTGCGGGACGACGCGCAGCGCGGGCTGCTTTTGCGGGAGTTCGAGGGTCGAATCGGTCATGGCGGAGGCTTTCATCCTGTAATAAATGCGCCGCCGCGCGCAGGCCGGCCGGCGAGGGCGCCGGCAGCGGCGCGTAGCGGCTTCTGCGACAATACAACGTTCGCAAATTGTACGAGAAAGCGGGCGAGTCGGCCGCCGTGGCACGCGTCCGGCACCGCCGCCGATCCTGATCCCCATGCGCCGATATTCCGCTTCCGGCGAGCCCGCGCCGGCTCCGACCGGGCCCCGCAACGACTGGCAGACCATCCGGTCGCTGCTGCCGTACCTGGCCACCTACAAATGGCGCGTCGCGCTCGCGCTCGGCTGCCTGATCGGCGCGAAGGTCGCGAACCTCGGCGTGCCGGTCGTGATGAAGCGCATCGTCGATCACCTGTCCGCCGTGCAGCAGCTCACCGCGCTCGGCCGCGCGGAGCAGTCGGCCGGCATCGTGCTCGCGGGCGGCGTCGGTTTGCTGGTCATCGCCTATGCGCTCGTGCGGCTGTCGACGTCGCTGTTCACCGAGCTGCGCGAGATCCTGTTCTCGAAGGTCACCGAGAGCGCGGTGCGCCAGCTCGCGCTGCAGGTGTTCCGGCATCTGCACGGGCTGTCGCTGCGCTTCCATCTCGAACGCCAGACGGGCGGCATGTCACGCGACATCGAGCGCGGCACGCGCGGCATCCAGCAACTGATTTCCTATTCGCTGTACAGCATCCTGCCGACGCTCGTCGAGGTCGGGCTCGTGCTCGGCTTCTTCGTGGTCAAGTACGAGGCGTACTACGCGTACGTGACGTTCGCGGCGCTGGTCACGTACATCGTGTTCACCGTGAAGGTCACCAACTGGCGCACGCACTTTCGCCGCACGATGAACGAGCTCGATTCGCGCGCGAACTCGCGGGCGATCGATTCGCTGATCAACTACGAGACGGTGAAGTACTTCGGCAACGAGGAGTGGGAGGCGCAGCGCTACGACGAGAACCTGAAGCGTTATCGCAAGGCCGCGATCCGTTCGCAGAACTCGCTGTCGGTGCTGAACTTCGGCCAGCAGGCGATCATCGGCACCGGGCTCGTGTTCATCCTCTGGCGCGCGACGCAGGGCGTGCTGGCCGGCAAGCTGACGCTCGGCGATCTCGTGCTGATCAACACGTTCATGCTGCAGCTCTACATTCCGCTGAATTTTCTCGGCGTCGTGTATCGCGAGCTGAAGCAGAGCCTCACCGACATGGACCGGATGTTCGGGTTGCTGTCGGCCGCGAAGGAAGTCGCGGATGCGCCCGACGCGAGGCCGCTTGCGGTGGCCGGCGCGCAGGTGCGCTTCGAGCACGTGAACTTCTCGTACGAAGCGTCGCGGCAGATCCTGCACGACGTGACATTTACGATCGACGCGGGCACGACGACCGCGGTGGTCGGCCACAGCGGGTCCGGCAAGTCGACGCTGTCGCGCCTGCTGTTCCGCTTCTACGATCTCGACCGGCAGGCGGGCGGCGCGATCCGGATCGACGGCCAGGACATTCGCGACGTCACGCAGGACTCGCTGCGCGCGTCGATCGGGATCGTGCCGCAGGACACCGTGCTGTTCAACGACTCGATCTACTACAACATCGCGTACGGCCGGCCGACCGCGAGCCGCGACGAAGTGATCGCGGCCGCGCGCGCCGCGCACATCCACGACTTCATCGAGACCTTGCCGAAGGGCTATGACACGCCGGTCGGCGAGCGCGGGCTGAAACTGTCGGGCGGCGAGAAGCAGCGCGTCGCGATCGCGCGCACGCTGCTGAAGGATCCGCCGGTGCTGCTGTTCGACGAGGCGACGTCGGCGCTCGATTCGCGCTCGGAGCGCGCGATCCAGCACGAGCTCGACCAGATCGCGCGGCATCGCACGACGCTCGTGATCGCGCACCGGCTGTCGACGGTCGTGCACGCGCAGCAGATTCTCGTGATGGACCACGGGCGGATCGTCGAGCGCGGCACGCACGACGAACTCGTGCGCGCGGACGGGCTGTATGCGCAGATGTGGGCGCTGCAGCAGCAGCGCGCGGCGGCGGGCGGGGAAGCGGCCGAGGCCGCGTGAGCGTGGCCGCCGCGCCGGGTGGCCCGGGCGCGGTCAGCCGCGAAACGATCAGCCCGCGGCGGCGCGCAGCCGCGCGTCGAGTTCGCCGAGCTGGGCGGGCGTACCGACGTTCTCCCAGATTCCTTCATACAATTCGCCACTCGCGCGGCCGGCCTCGATGGTCGCCTTGAAGTAGGGCGTGAGCGGCCGGTGCGTGCCGGGCACGATGTCGCGGAACATCCGCGTGTCGTACACGCCGATGCTGCCGAACGTGACGCGCGGGGCGCCGGCGAGCGCCAGCCGGCCGTCGTCGCGGAGCACGAAATCGCCGTCCGGATGGAACGGCGGGTTCGGCACCATCACGAGATGCATCGCGGGCGCGTCGAGCGCGGCCATCTGCGCGGCGCGCGGCGCGAGCGTCCGGTAGTCGAACGCACAGTACACGTCGCCCGCGACCGCCGCGAACACCGTCGGCCGGCCATCGCGCTCGATGAGCGGCAGCGCCTGCGCGATCCCGCCGGCGGTTTCCAGCGCGTCGCCTTCGGCCGAGTACGCGAGCCGCACGCCCCAGCGCGAACCGTCGCCGAGCGTTGCCTCGAGCTGTTCGCCGAGCCACGCGTGGTTGATCACGATCGTCTCGATGCCCGCACGCGCGAGCGCCTCGATCTGCCAGACGATCAGCGGCTTGCCGCCGGCTTCGAGCAGCGGTTTCGGGCGGGTATCGGTCAGCGGGCGCATCCGGTCGCCGCGCCCGGCGGCGAAGATCATCGCCGTGGTCAGGGTAGAGCTCATGTTCGGCTGAGGGGAAGGACGGTGAGGGCGGTCAGAACGTATAGCCGACGTCGGCCGCGCCCTTGCCCTCGAGTTCGTCGAGCAGCTTCGCGAACGGCACGAGCGGGCGGTAGCGCAGCGCGACCTTGCGCGCGTAATTCAGGAAGCGCGGCAGGTCGTTCAGGTAGTGCGGCTTGCCGTCGCGGTAGTTGATGCGCGCGAACAGCCCCAGGATCTTGATGTGGCGCTGCAGCCCCATCCATTCGAGCTGGCGGTAGAACTCGCCGAAGTCCGGATCGACCGGCAGGCCGGCCTTCTTCGCCTTTTCCCAGTAGTACGCGAAGCAGTCGAGCTCGAACTCCTCGTCCCAGCTGATGAACGCGTCGCGCAACAGCGACACGACGTCGTACGTCAGCGGCCCGTACACGGCGTCCTGGAAGTCGAGCACGCCCGGGTTCGGCTCGCACACCATCAGGTTGCGCGGCATGAAATCACGCAGCATGAAGCCCTGCGGCTGCGCATGGGCGCTCGCGACCAGCAGCGCGAAGGTACGGTCGAGCGTGCCGCGCATCGCATCGGTGACCGGCTTGCCGAGATGGCGGCCGACGAACCACTCGGGCAGCAGCTCCATCTCGCGGCGCAGGAACGCCTCGTCGAACGGGGGCAGCACGTCCGGCTTCGAGCTGAGCTGGAAGCGGATCAGCGCGTCGAGCGCGTCGCGCATCAGCGGGCGGGCGGCGACCGGGTCGGCCGGATCGAGCACCGAGATGTACGACGTGCGGCCGAGGTCGGTCACGAGCATGAAGCCGGCGTCGAAATCGTGGGCCAGCACGTCCGGCACGTGGTCGCCGGCCGCGGCGAGCAGCTGCGCGACCTGGACGAATTCGCGGCACTTCTCGGGCGGCGGCGCGTCGACCGCGACCAGCGAGCCGCCGGGGCTCGTGGCCGACGCGACACGGAAATAGCGGCGGAAACTGGCGTCCGACGATGCGGGCGCGACGGTCGTCAGGTCGAGGGCGAAGCGCTCGGCGAGCGGGCGCAGCCACGCGGTCAGGGCTTCGAGGCGGGCGTCGGGCTGGGATGCGGCGGATGGGGGCGTCATGAAACTCGGCGGAGGGGGGAACGTCTTGCCATATAATACCCCACGACTTTTTTGACGCGCCCCGCGTCAGCTTCCGCCGTGCAGGCCCGCCGCCTGTCGCGCCGTCCGCCCGATCGCCTCCCCGGTTTGCGCTCAGCCGCAGTCGCGGTGCGACGGTGCGGCCCGCCGCGCGCGAATGTGCCGTGCAGCTGCGGTTGACAAGGGGCGATTCGCCAAACGATAGATGCCGCCCAAACCGCTATTCCCGAATGTCTTCCCCGGTGACGGGGCGCCGCGCAAACGGCGGCTCGCGCTCGCGCTCCTGGCCGTGCCCGGCCTCGTGCCGGCCGTGTCGCACGCGCAGCTGTCGGGCGCGGCCGCGCAGCCGCAGCCGCTCGACTCGCCGTGGGACCTGCGTCTCGCCCCGCAGCTCGAGGATCATCCGCTGAAGGACGGCGCGAAGCCGGCCACCTTCGTGATTGCCGACCATACGAGCGGCACGGCCGATCAGGACCTCGCCGCGAAGGGCTCGGCCGAGCTGCGCCGCGGCGACGCGGTCGTGAAGGCCGACGCGCTCCACTACGATCAGGATACCGACATGGCCGACGCGTACGGCCAGGTCAAGGTGGTCAACGGCGGCACGTCGTTCGCGGGCCCCGAGGCGCATCTGAAGGTCGAGGCGAACCAGGGCTTCATGACGGCGCCGAAGTACCACTTCAACGTGACGGGCGGCTCCGGCAGCGCGGAGCGCGTCGACCTGCTCGACAGCGAGCGCTCGGTGTTCGTCAACGGCACCTACACCGCGTGCCAGTGCGCGACGAACCCCGCGTGGTACATCAAGGGCAGCCGCTTCGACTTCGATACCGGCGCCGACGAAGGCACGGCGCGCAACGGCGTGCTGTTCTTCCAGGGCGTGCCGATCTTCGCGAGCCCGTGGATGACGTTCCCGCTGTCGGGCGAGCGGCGCAGCGGCCTCTTGCCGCCGACGTTCTCGATGAACTCGAACAACGGGTTCGAGCTGTCGCTGCCGTACTACTTCAACATCGCGCCGAACCGCGACCTGACGATCACGCCGCGCATCATCTCGCGGCGCGGCGTGCAGACCGAAGCGACGTTCCGCTACCTGTCGCCGTCGTATTCGGGCACGTTTACGGCCAATTACCTGCCGGACGACCGGCTCGCGCACCGCAACCGCTACGCGATCTACTGGCAGCACCAGCAGAACTTCGGCGGCGGTTTCGGCGGCTACGTCTACTACAACAAGGTCTCGGACAACACGTATCCCGAAGACCTTGGGTCGATGAACCAGTTCATCAACGGGACGCAGACGCTGTACCAGCAGGAAGCCGGCCTCACGTACAACAACGGCCCGTGGTCGGTGCTCGCGCGCTACCAGCACTGGCAGACGCTGCCACCGTCGATCGCGCCGTACAGCCGCGAGCCGCAGTTGAACGTGAAGTACACGAAGTACAACGTCGGCGGCTTCGACTTCGGCGCGGAAGCCGATTATTCGCGGTTCCGCATCACGACCGCCGACATGACCGAAGGCGACCGGATCGTCTTCAACCCGTATATCGCGTACGGTGTGTACGGCCCCGGCTACTTCGCCGTGCCGAAGGTCCAGTACCACTTCGCGTCGTACGACCTGAACCACCTGTCGTCGAGCACGCCGAACAGCCCGAAGCATTTCACCGAGTCGATCCCGACCGTGAGCTTCGACTCGGGCCTGATCTTCGACCGCTCGGTGCGCCTGTTCGGCCAGGACTTCATCCAGACCCTCGAGCCGCGCCTGTACTACGTGTACACGCCGTATCGCGACCAGTCGAACGCGCCGCTGTTCGACACCGCGGAATCGGACTTCGGCCTCGCGGAGATCTACCAGCCGAACACGTTCGTCGGCAACGACCGGATCGCCGATGCGAACCGGATCACGGCCGGCCTGACGTCGCGCTTCATCGATCCGCGCACCGGCGACGAGCGCGCGCGCTTCGTGGTCGCGCAGCAGTACTATTTCGCCGACCAGCGCGTGACGCTGAACTCCGGCCAGAGCGCCGTGCTGGCGCGCCACTCCGACCTGATCGTCGGCGCCGCGCTGAAACTCGGCTCGGGCTTCATGTCGGAGACGGCGTTCCAGTACAACCAGAACAACAACCAGCTCGTGAAGTCGAGCATCGGTTTCGGTTTCAGCCCGGGCGAGCGCCGCGTGATCAACGTCGGCTACCGCTATACGCGTGCGAACACGACGCTCGACAACCAGCCGATCAACCAGTTCCTGGTGTCCGCGCAGTGGCCGCTCACGCGCCGCCTGTATGCGATCGGCCGCTTCAACTACGACCTGGCCGCCGACCGGGTCGTCGACGGTCTGCTCGGCTTACAATACGACGCGGATTGCTGGGCGCTCGGAGTCGGGGTCCAGCGGTACGCGAACGGCGTGAACACGTCGGGGCAGCAGAATTCGTCGACGCGCTTCATGATGCAGCTGACGTTGAAGGGGCTGTCGAGCGTCGACAACGGTCTCGTGGCCGCATTCCGCGCCGGGGTGCCGGGCTATACGCCGCTGCCGTCCGCGCCGCCGCCGATGTCCCGCTTCAGCAACTACGAGTAACGCCGGCTTGTCTGCACCGGTCAGCACGATTTCAATGGAGTATCAGTGGCAATGAAGAAAACCCTTCGTTTCGCGGCAGTCGTGTCCAGCCTCGCCGCCGCCGCCGCGCTGCTCGCCGCTGCGCCGGCCGCGGCGCAGGCGCTTGGTTCGCATGGCGCGCAGCTTGCCGACGAAGTCGTCGCGGTCGTCAACAACGACGTGATCACGGGTCGCGAACTCGACCAGCGCGTCGGCCTGATCTCGCGCCGGCTGCAGCAGCAGAACGCGCCCGTCCCGCCGGCCGACCAGCTGCGCGCGCAGGTGCTGAACCAGATGGTGCTCGAACGCATCCAGGTGCAGAAGGCCAAGGACGACGGGATCCGCATCGACGATGCCACCGTGCAGTCCACGCTGCAGCGCCTCGCGCAGGCGAACGGGATGACGCTCGAGCAGTACCGCGCGCGCATCGTCGCGCAAGGCGTGCCCTGGAGCGTGTTCACGAGCGACGCCCGCACCGAGCTGATGCTGTCGAAGCTGCGCGAGCGCGAGGTCGACGGCAAGATCACCGTGTCGGATGCCGAGGTCGCGAACTACATCGCGAGCCAGCGCGGGCCGAGCGCATCGCAGCAGCAGGACCTGCGCTTCCAGCACATCTTCATCAAGGCGCCGACCAACGCGCCGCAAGCCGACATCGAAGCCGCGCAGAAGAAGGCCGACGCGCTGCTGCAGCAGGCCACGTCGGGCGCCGATTTCGAGAAGCTCGCGAAGAACAACTCGGAAGCGAACGACGCGAAGAAGGGCGGCGACCTCGGCTTCAAGGCGCCGTCCGCGCTGCCGGCCGACGTCGTCGAAGCCGCGTCGAAGCTCCGCCCCGGCCAGGTCAACCCGACGCTGATCCGGGTGCCGGACGGCTTCGAGATCGTGCGTCTCGTCGACCGCCGCCAGAGCCAGGGCGCGACCGCCGCGGCACCGAAGATCGTCCAGACGCACGTGCGCCACATCCTGTTGCGCGTCGGCGAAGGCAAGTCGGAGGGCCAGGCACGCCAGCAACTGCAGGACATCCGCAAGCAGGTCGAGGCCGGCGGCGATTTCGAGAAGTTCGCGCGCACCTACTCGCAGGACGGTTCGGCGTCGCAGGGCGGCGATCTCGGCTGGATCAGCCCGGGCGAGACCGTGCCGGAATTCGAGCGCGCGATGAACAACCTGCAGGCCGGCCAGATCAGCCAGCCGATTCGTACCGAGTACGGCTACCACCTGATCCAGGTGGTCGAGCGCCGCGAGGCGGAAGGCTCGGTGCAGCAGCAGATGGATATCGCGCGCCAGGCGATCGGCCAGCGCAAGGCCGAGCAGGCGTACGCCGACTGGCTGCGTGAACTGCGCGATTCGTCGTACGTGCAGTACAAGATCGGCGGCGTCGGCCCGGCGAACTGAGCGAGCTTCGCATGACGGCATCCGCGCTGCAGATCGCGATCACGACCGGCGAACCCGCGGGTGTCGGCCCGGAGCTGACCGTGCAGGCATTGCAGGATGCCGCGCGGCGCTGGCCCGGCGCGCATTTCACCGTGCTCGGCGACGCCGCGCTGCTCGACGCACGCGCGGCGGCCGTCGGTGCCGACCGGGCGGTGCTCGCCGGCGGCGGGCCGGTGTCGGTCGAGCATCATCCGCTCGCCGTGCCCGCGCAGGCGGGCAAGCTCGACGCGGCCAACGGCCGCTACGTGCTCGGGCTGCTCGATGCCGCGATCGACGGCGCGGTGGCGGGCCGGTTCGACGCGATCGTCACCGCACCGCTGCAGAAGAGCACGATCAACGATGCCGGCGTGCCGTTTACCGGCCATACCGAATACCTTGCGGAACGCACGCACACGCCGCGCGTCGTGATGATGCTGGCAGGCACGGGCGAGCGGCCGCTGCGCGTCGCGCTCGCGACCACGCACCTGCCGCTGAAGGACGTGTCGGCCGCGCTGACGATCGACGGGCTCGTCGAGACGCTGGCGATCGTCGATCGCGACCTGCGGCGCGACTTCGGTCTCGCGGCGCCGCGCATCCTCGTGACGGGGCTGAACCCGCACGCGGGCGAGAACGGCTATCTCGGGCGCGAGGAGATCGACGTGATCTCGCCGGCGCTCGCACGCGCGCAAGCGCAGGGCATCGACGCGCGCGGCCCGTATCCGGCCGACACGCTGTTCCAGCCGCGCCATCTCGAGGGCGCCGATTGCGTGCTCGCGATGTTCCACGATCAGGGCTTGCCCGTGCTGAAGTATGCGACCTTCGGCGAGGGCATCAACGTCACGCTCGGGCTGCCGATCATCCGCACGTCGGTCGATCACGGCACCGCGCTGGATCTGGCCGGCACGGGCCGCGCGGATCCGGGCAGCATGGTCGCCGCGCTCGACACGGCCGTCACGATGGCGCGCCATCGCCGCGCGTCCTGACACGCACGAGCCTGACCTCATTCGTCGTATTTTTCGTTTTTCTCAGTCGATGTCGAACAGCAGACAGCACCAAGGCCACTTCGCGCGCAAGCGCTTCGGGCAGAACTTCCTCGTCGATCACGGCGTGATCGACTCGATCGTCGCGACGATCGGCCCCGCGCGCGGCCAGCGGATGGTCGAGATCGGCCCCGGCCTCGGCGCGCTGACCGAGCCGCTGATCGCGCGTCTCGCGACGCCCGAGTCGCCGCTGCATGCGGTCGAGCTCGACCGCGACCTGATCGGGCGCCTGCAGCAGCGCTTCGGCGCGCTGCTGGAGCTGCACGCGGGCGACGCGCTCGCGTTCGACTTCCGCTCGCTCGCGGCACCCGGCGACAAGCCGTCGCTGCGGATCGTCGGCAACCTGCCGTACAACATTTCCAGCCCGCTGCTGTTTCACCTGATGACGTTCGCCGACGCGGTCATCGACCAGCATTTCATGCTGCAGAACGAAGTGGTCGAACGGATGGTCGCGGAGCCGGGCACGAAGGCGTTCTCGCGACTGTCGGTGATGCTGCAGTACCGCTATGTGATGGAGAAGATGCTCGACGTGCCGCCGGAATCGTTCCAGCCGCCGCCGAAGGTCGATTCGGCGATCGTCCGGATGATTCCGTACGAGCCGCACGAGCTGCCGGACGTCGATCCCGCGCTGCTCGGCGAAGTCGTCACCGCCGCGTTCTCGCAGCGCCGCAAGATGCTGCGCAATACGCTCGGCGACTACCGCGAGACGATCGATTTCGACGGGCTCGGCTTCGATCTCGCGCGACGCGCGGAGGATGTCAGCGTGGCCGAATATGTCGGCGTCGCGCAGGCGCTTGCAGCGGTGCGCAAGGCCGCGGAGTAGCGGCACGCGGGCGTCGCACCTGGCGCCTGCCCCGAGCGCGATCGACGAGGCTGCCCTGAGCGGGCAGCTTTTTTTTCGCACGGCGTTCGTCGCTGCCGGACCGCGTCCGCATCGCGCTACGCGCGCCGGCGCGGCGGCGCGTTGACGAGCGCGATTCCCGTCAGCACCAGCGCGGCGGCGGACATGAAGCGCCAGCCGACCGATTCGCCGAGCAGCAGCACGCCGAACGCGACGCCGAACAGCGGTGACAGGAACGTGAACACCGACAGCCGCGACGCGCTGTAGCGCGTCAGCAGCCAGAACCACGACAGGTAGCTGACGAACGCGACGATCACCGACTGGTACGCGAGGCTCGCGAGCGCGATCGGGGTGACCCGCGCGAACGACATCTGGCCGAGCAGCGCGGCGAGCGCGACCAGCACGACGGCCGACACCGCGAGCTGGTAGAACAGCGTCTTGCTCGCGCTGGCGCGCGCGAGCGACGTCGAGCGCACGACGACCGTCGTCGCGGCCCACATCGCGCCCCCGAGGATCCCGAGCGCGTCGCCGGCGAGCCCGGCCAGCACCGATGCGCCGGGCGCGCGCGGCGTCAGGAAGCCGTCCGCGAACGCGAGCGCGATGCCGGCGAACGCGAGGCCGACGCCGGCCCACTGGACGCGCTGCAGCCGTTCGCCCGGCGCGAACAGGTGCAGGCCGAGCGCCGTGAAGCACGGTGCGGTGTACAGGAAGATCGCCATGTGCGATGCGCTCGTCAGCGTGAGCCCGAAGAACACGCAGATGAACTCGCCGGCGAACAGCGCACCGGCCGCGATGCCCGCGCCGAGCGTGCCGTCCGCGCGGAACAGCGGCGTGCCGCGCGAGCGTGCCCAGCCCCACAGCAGGAGCGCGGCGATTACCGAGCGCAGCCCGGCCTGGAACATCGGCGGGATCGCCGCGTTGGTGCTCTTGATCGCGACCTGCTGGAAGCCCCAGATCGCGCACAGCAGCAGCATCACGCCGACCGCGCGCATGTCGAGCGCGCGGCGCACGGGCGTGCCGGCGAGCGCGGTCATCGGCGGACCTCGCCGATGCGGCGGGAAGCGGGCTGGGGCATGGGCAGAGACTTGGGCAAAGACATGGTCAGCGGCGGACGGACGGCGCGTCCGGCGCGCTCGAATCGGCGATTTCTCACGGCAGGCTGTGTGGCTGGAATGAGGCGGTGGTCGCGTTCTGGCTGCGGGCGGCATGCCCGTTTTTGGTGCGAAGTGGGAGGATGTTACCCGATCGATGGACTTGCCGGGGCCGTCGGGCGCGGTGATCTCCACCGCCGCACGGGCTTCGCGCTCGCCGTGCGGATGCTTGGGTATCGGCCGGTGGCGCACGGGGCGCCGGCGGCGGGATTGACCCGACTCCGGTAGAATTTCCGCTTCTGGAAAGTCCCCACAGGAGTACAACACATGCGTTTGCTGCATACGATGCTGCGAGTCGGCGATCTCGACCGCTCGATCAAGTTCTACACCGAATTGCTCGGCATGAAGCTGCTGCGTCGCGAGGATTATCCGGAAGGCAAGTTCACGCTCGCGTTCGTCGGCTACGAAGCGGAAAGCGCGGGCACCGTGCTCGAGCTGACCCACAACTGGGATACGCCGTCCTACGATCTCGGCAACGGCTTCGGCCATCTGGCGGTGGAAGTCGACGACGCGTACGCGGCCTGCGACAAGATCAAGGCGCAAGGCGGCAAGGTGACCCGCGAAGCCGGCCCGATGAAGCACGGCACGACCGTGATCGCGTTCGTCGAGGATCCGGACGGCTACAAGATCGAGTTCATTCAGAAGAAGGCGCACTGAGCGCCGGGCGCGCGGCGCACGATGTGCGTCGCGGGCAGGAAAAACGGGCGATGTGGAGGAATCCGCATCGCCCGTTTGTATTTTGGTGCGGCCGATCGCGTCAAAGCGCCGGCAGCAGTTCGGGCGGGTGATGCTTGAGCGTGTGCCGTGCTTCGCGGAATTCCGGGAAGATCGATTCGACGGTCTGCCAGAAGGCCGGACTGTGGTTCATCTCGCGCAGGTGCGACAGCTCGTGCGCGACGACGTAGTCGACGATCGACATCGGGAAGTGGATCAGCCGCCAGTTCAGCCGGATCTTGCCGTCGCTCGAGCAGCTGCCCCAGCGCGTCGCCGCCGACGACAGCGCATACATCGAATACGTGACGCCGAGCCGTTCCGCGTAGACCGCCAGGCGTTCGCCGAAGATCCGCTTCGCTTCGCCCTGCAGCCAGCCCTGCACGCGATCCTTGATCTGCTGCATGTCGGCCTGCGCGGGCAGCGGCAGCGACAGCCGTTGCGCATCGGCGTCGAATGCGACGGCGCCCGCGCCGAGCGCGACCGTGATCGTCTTGCCGAGATACGGGAGTTGCGCGCCGTCGCGCCAGTCGATCTGCGGCAGCGCGCGCTGCTCGGTGCGGGTCTTCCACTCCGCGAGCTTCGCGAAGATCCAGCGCTGCTTCTCGGCGATCGCCGCTTCGATGTCGGCGAGCGTGACCCAGCGCGGCGCGGTGATCGACAGCCCGCTGCCGTCGATCGTGAAGCCGATCGTGCGGCGCGCGGAGCGCTTCAACCGATATTCGAGCACGCGGCTGTCGAGTGCGAACGTGCGGACGCGGGAGCGATCGGGTGCGGGACCCGGATCGAGCGGCACCGCGGGAGCCGCAGCCGCTTCAGGCGGCGACGGCAGCGCGGCGGGCGCCGACGGTGGCGGCGATGCTGCCGGCCCGTCGAAGAGCGGCAGGTCCATCTGGCGATGATCGAGTGCCACGATGGCAGGCCGTGGCCGCGGACGCTTTTTCATCAGTTCGCTTCGTTTCGTCGTACGCAACGGCTGCAATCCGGGTGATTCAGACGCGTGCGGCATCGCGCGTGCCGGCATTGCCCGGCTGGCGATACGCATCGGGATCGATGCGGCGCATTTCCGCTTCGATCCATGCTTCGACCTGCGAGTTCAATACGTCGGGCGTCTTGCCTTCGACCGGAATCGGCTTGCCGATCGACACGGTGACGACGCCCGGGAACTTCGTGAACGAATTGCGCGGCCACACCCGACCTGCATTGTGCGCGATCGGCACGACCGGCGCGCCGGTTTCGATCGCGAAGCGCGCGCCGCCCGTCTTGTACTTGCCCTGCTTGCCGACCGGCGTGCGCGTGCCTTCCGGGAACATGATCATCCACGCGCCTTCCGACAGGCGCTTCTTGCCCTGGCGGATCACCGACACGAAGGCATTCTTGCCTTCCTTGCGGTTGATGTTGACCATGTGCAGCAGCCCGAGCGCCCAGCCGAAGAACGGCACGTACAGCAGCTCGCGCTTGAACACGTAGCAGAGCGGCTTCGGCATCAGCGCCGGAAACGCGAGCGTCTCCCACGCGGACTGGTGCTTCGACAGCAGCACGGCCGGGCCGTCGGGCAGGTTCTCGTAGCCTTCGATCCGGTAGCGGATGCCGTTCAGCCAGCGCACGACCCACAGCGTCGACTTGCACCAGCCGGCCGCCATCCAGTAGCGCGCGTCGGGGCGCATGAACGGAAAGGCGATGAAGCACGCGGTGGCGTACGGCACCGTGTACAGGATGAAATAGATCAGCAGCAGCAGGGAGCGGACGAAGCGCATCGGCGTGGGTCTGACAGTAGGGAGGATGCGCGCGGCGGCCGCATCACTCGTGTTCGTGTGAAAGGAAGTCGAGTGCGAACGCGCGCAGGTCGTCATGGACCTGCGTGCCGTCCGGCAGGTTGCCCGCGGCGAGCGTCTTCTTGCCCTTGCCGGTCAGCACGAGGTGCGGCCGGAAGCCGACCGCGACGCCGGCCTGCAGGTCGCGCAGCGAATCGCCGACGGCCGGCGTGTGACCGGGATCGATCTCGAAGCGCTCGGCGATCATCTGCATCATGCCGGGTTTCGGCTTGCGGCAGTCGCAGTGGTCTTCCGACGTATGCGGGCAGAAGAACACCGCGTCGATGCGCGCGCCGACCGCGGCCGCCGCGCGATGCATCTTCAGATGCATCGCGTTGAGCGTGGCCATGTCGAACAGCCCGCGACCGATGCCGGACTGGTTGGTCGCGACGACCACGCGATAGCCGGCGTGGTTGAGTCGTGCGATCGCCTCGAGGCTGCCGGGCAGCGCGATCCACTCGTCGGGCGTCTTGATGAACGCGTCCGAATCGACGTTGATCACGCCGTCCCGATCGAGGACGACGAGCTTGCGGTTGGGGCTGGTCGGCATCGTTTGGCCTTTACGCGGCGAGCTTCGAGATGTCGGCGACGCAGTTCATCTGCTGATGCAGCGCCGACAGCAGCGCGAGACGGTTCGCGCGCAGCGCGGGATCCTCGGCGTTGACCATCACGTCGTTGAAGAACGTGTCGACCGGCGCGCGCAGCGCGGCGAGCGCCGACAGCGCGCCCGTGTACGCACGCGCCTCGAGCTGCGACTGTACGTGCGGCGTCACGGCCGCGAGCTGCTCGTGCAGCGCCTTCTCGGCGGCCTCGACGAGCAGCGTCGGCTGCACCGTGCCGTTCGCGCCGCCTTCCGACTTCTTCAGGATGTTCGAGATCCGCTTGTTCGCGGCCGCGAGCGCTTCGGCTTCCGCGAGGCGCGTGAATTCGCGCACCGCGTCGAGGCGCGCGACGAGATCGTCGACGCGCGTCGGGTTCAGGCTCAGCACCGCGTCGACTTCGCCGGCCGAGTAGCCGCGCTCGCGCAACAGGCCGCGCAGGCGGTCGATGAAGAACGCGAAGATCGCGTCGGTCGATTCGGCGACGCCCGGCACGCCTTCGAAGCGCGCATGGGCCGTGCGCAGCAGCGACACGAGATCGAGCGGCAGCTGTTTCTCGAGCAGCAGGCGCAGCACGCCGAGCGCGTGACGGCGCAGCGCGAACGGATCCTTCTCGCCGGTCGGCGCGAGGCCGATGCCCCAGATGCCGACGATCGTCTCGAGCTTGTCGGCCAGCGCGACGGCGGTGGACACCGGCGTGGTCGGCAGCGCGTCGCCGGAGAAGCGCGGCTGGTAATGCTCGGCGCAGGCGAGCGCGACGTCGTCGGGCTCACCGTCGTGGCGCGCGTAGTACGTGCCCATCGTGCCCTGCAGTTCCGGGAACTCGCCGACCATGTCGGTCAGCAGGTCGGCCTTCGCGAGGCGCGCGGCGCGCTTCGCGTGCGCGGCGTCGGCACCGATCGCGGGCGCGATCTCGCCGGCGAGCGCCTCGAGGCGCTCGACGCGTGCGAGCGCCGAGCCGAGCTTGTTGTGATACACGACGTTCGCGAGCAGCGGTACGCGGTCCGCGAGCGGCTTCTTCTTGTCCTGCTCGAAGAAGAACTTCGCGTCGGCGAGGCGCGGGCGCACGACGCGCTCGTTGCCTTCGATGATCTCGCCCGGCGTCTTCGTCTCGATGTTCGACACGATCAGGAAGCGCGAGCGCAGCTTGCCGGCGACGTCGGTGAGCGCGAAGTACTTCTGGTTCGTCTGCATCGTGAGGATCAGGCATTCCTGCGGAACCTGCAGGAATTCGTCCTCGAAGCGGCACGGATAGACGACCGGCCATTCGACCAGCGACGTCACTTCGTCGAGCAGCGACTCGGGCATCACGACCGTGTCGCCGTTCGCGTGTTCGTTCAGCTGCGTGCGGATCGTTTCGCGGCGATCGGCGAAGTGCGCGATCACGCGGCCCTTGTCGCGCAGCGTGTCGGCATACGCGCGCGCATGCTGGATCGCGACGAGGCCGTCGGACAGGAAGCGGTGGCCGAGCGTGGTGTCGCCGGCATCGACGCCGAACGCGGTGACGGGCACGATGCGGTCGTCGTGCAGCACGGTCAGGCGGTGCACCGGACGCACGAACTTCACGTCGGAGCCGTCCGGGCGCTGGTAGGTCATGACCTTCGGGATCGGCAGCTTCTCGAGCGTTTCGTCGAGCGCGGCCTGCAGCCCGTCGGCGAGCGTCGCGCCGGCCGCCGAGTAGTTGACGAAGAACGCTTCGGCCTTGCCGTCCTGCGCGCGCTCGAGATCGGCGATCGACAGGTTCGGATGGCCGAGCGCCGCGAGCTTCTTCGCGAGCGGGGCGGTCGGCCGGCCTTCGGCGTCGAGCGCGACGGACACCGGCAGGACCTTTTCGCGGACCTGCTTTTCAGGCGCGACGGCGCGCACGTTCTGCACGACGACCGCGAGGCGGCGCGGCGTGGCGTAGCGTTCGAATACGAGTTCGCCTTCGATGAGATCGCGCGCCGCGAGGCGTTGCGCGAGGCCTTCGGCGAATGCGTCGCCGAGGCGTGCGAGGGCCTTCGGCGGCAGCTCTTCGGTCAGCAGTTCGACGAGCAGGGGGGCGGGATGATTGTGCGTCATGTGTGGATTGAATCTCGTCTCGTCAGTCCTGATCGATCTTGCGTTCGACCTTGAGCGGCGGCGCCCATGCCGGCTGGGCGGCGTCCTGGGCGTCGGTGGTGAGGCCCGGCACGCCCGGCGGGTTGCCGAGCATCGGGAAGCCGAGCTTCTCGCGCGAGTCGTAGTAAGCCTGCGCGACGAGACGCGACAGCGCGCGGATGCGGCCGATGTACGCCGCGCGTTCCGTGACCGAGATCGCGCCGCGCGCGTCGAGCAGGTTGAACGTGTGGCCGGCCTTCAGCACGAGCTCGTACGCGGGCAGCGCGAGCTGCGCGTCGATCATCTTCTTCGCTTCCGCTTCGTAGCTGTTGAAGAACGTGAACAGCAGGTCGACGTTCGCGTGCTCGAAGTTGTAGGTCGACTGCTCGACCTCGTTCTGGTGGTAGACGTCGCCGTACGACAGGCGGCGCAGCTCGGGGCCGTTCGGGCCTTGCTCTTCCCATTCGGTCCACACGAGGTCGTACACGTTCTCGACCTTCTGCAGGTACATCGCGAGGCGCTCGAGGCCGTACGTGATCTCGCCGAGCACGGGCTTGCAGTCGAGGCCGCCGACCTGCTGGAAATACGTGAACTGCGTGACTTCCATGCCGTTCAGCCACACTTCCCAGCCGAGGCCCCACGCGCCGAGCGTCGGGTTCTCCCAGTCGTCTTCCACGAAGCGCACGTCGTTCTGCTTCAGGTCGAAGCCGAGCGCTTCCAGCGAACCGAGATACAGGTCGAGGATGTTTTCCGGCGCCGGCTTGAGCACGACCTGGTACTGGTAGTAATGCTGCAGGCGGTTCGGGTTCTCGCCGTAGCGGCCGTCCTTCGGGCGGCGCGACGGCTGCACGTAGGCGGCGCGCCACGGCTCGGGGCCGACCGCGCGCAGGAACGTGTGGACGTGCGACGTGCCCGCGCCGACTTCCATGTCGATGGGCTGGAGCAGGGCGCAACCCTGCTTGTCCCAGTAGGACTGCAGCGTCAGGATGATTTGCTGAAACGTAAGCATGAAGAGCCTTCGTGGCGCTGGCGCTCCGTTGCGGGCGGCGCTCCGGGCGGGGCCCGGAGGGTCGGCTCGCGCGGCGGCGCGGCTTGTTAGTGTGCTGAAACGTGCAATTTTACCGGATCGGCGGCCGGATGCGGCCGGAACGCGGACGAAGGGGGCGTCGGCGGTGTTTCGGGCGAGCCGTGCGCGGCCTGTGCGCGGGTCGTCGATGCGCGCGGTGCGCTCGCGCGCGGTGTCGCGATGCGCTGCTCGCTCCGCCTGCCGCGCCGCTTTGCGCGGGCGTTAAGATGCGCGTATTGCGGCGCGCGCGACGCCTGCCGCGCGACCGATTGCCCACTCCGGACCGCATGGACGATTCGAACGACCTCCTCATTCCGCTGATGCCGCCGCTGCTTGCGCTGCTCGGGCAGGCCGCCGACGCGCACGCGCGCGGCGAGCGCGACGCGCATGCGCTCTGGCTCGCCGCCGCCGGGCATCTGCACGCCGTCGACATGGCCGCGCTCGCGCAGCTTACCGCGGCGCTGGTCGCGCGGCAGCGTGGCGCCGACGCGCTCGCGCTGGCCGAATGCGCGCTGCGCGTGCATCCGGGCGCCGGCGCGAATTTCAATCATGGCTACGCGCTGCAGATGCTCGGCCGTCACGCCGACGCCGTCGCGTCGTACCGCGCCGCCTATGCGGTCGATCCGGGCTGGCCGTCGCTGCGCAACAACCTGGCGATCGCGCTGCGGCTGTCGGGCGGCGACCGCAACGAAGAAATCGCGCTGCTCGACGCGGCCGTGGCGGCCGACCCGCACGACGTGCAGGTGTGGACGAACCTGGTCGTCGCGCGGCTCGCGACGCAGGACCTCGACGGCGCGCTCGCGTGCGCGGCGCGGCTCGCGGAGATCGCGCCCGACAATGCGCTCGCGCAGAACAACATCGCGATGGCGATGAAGGAGGCGCAGCGCTGGGACGACGCCGAACGCCATGCGGCGCGCGCGTGCGAGCTGGCGCCCGACGACGCGTCGTTCCGTTTCAACCTCGCGATCATCCAGCTCGTGCGCGGCGACTACGCGGCCGGCTGGCGCGGCCATGAGGCGCGCTGGGACGGCGCCGGCGAGCTGCGCGGCCGCCGGCCGGTGCTGCCCGGCCCGCGCTGGCACGGCGAGCCGCTCGCGGGCAAGACGCTGCTCGTCTGGGGCGAGCAGGGGCTCGGCGACGTGCTGCAGTTTGCGCGCTTCGTCGCGCCGCTCGCCGAGCGCGTGCACCGCGAGGGCGGCCGGCTTGCATGGAACACGTTTCCGCAGGTGGGCACGCTGATGCGGCGCAGCCTCGGCGCGCACGCGGATGCGTTCAGCGCGGGCGGCGGCGTCGACGCGCTGCCGGCATTCGACTACGAAGTGCCGCTGATCGGCCTGCCGTTGATGCTCGGGATGGAGACGTCGACGCTCGGCGCGGCGGTGCCGTACCTGCATGCCGATCCGCGCGCGCGCGACGCATGGCGAGCGCGGCTCGCGGGCGACGGCCGGCTGAAGGTCGGGCTCGTATGGACGGGCAGCGCGGGGCACCAGCGCAATCCGTTGCGGCGCGTCGGGCTCGAGCGTTATGCCGATGCGTTGCGCGGTGTCGACGGCGTCGCGTTTTACTCGCTGCAGCCGGGCGCGGACGCGGATGTCGCCGCGGCGCGCGCGGCCGGTTTCGCGATCGAGGACTTCACCGGCGAACTCGAGAGTTTCGACGATACGGCTGCGTTCATCGGCGCGCTGGATCTGGTGATCACGGTGTGCACGTCGGTCGCGCACCTGTCGGGCGCGCTCGGCGCACGCACCTGGGTGCTGCTCGACGTGAATCCGCACTGGCCATGGCTGCTCGAGCGCACCGACAGCCCGTGGTATCCGACCGCGACGCTGTACCGGCAGCCGACGTTCGGCGCATGGGCGCCGGTGCTGGAAGCGCTCGCGCGGGATCTGCGCGGCCTGGCCGCGGACGCGCAGCGGCCGGCCTGAACGGCTGGCCGGCGCGACGTCGCGCGTCGTTGCTTCCTGCATGCGGCTTGCCGGGGTGTCGTGCGGACTCGGCCTCGTGCGCCGAACGTCGGCGGGCGGGGCGGTCGGCATGCCGCATCGACGGCGGCGGCTGCGCCGCGCCGCGCGCGCCGGCCGCCCGATGCGTCAGGCGTTGCGGTCGCCGCCGGCCTTCGCGCCGTTGCGGCGGCGCAGGCCCGGCCCGAACGTGAAGCCGAACGCGAGCAGCACCAGCGACACCGCGAGCACGATGTTGTTGCCGCTCGTCACGTACGGCGTGAAGCCGCTCGTGCCTTCGATCCGCACGTCGAGCGAGCCGATCGTAAACGGCTTGAGCTGGCCGAGCACGCGGCCGCGCGCGTCGATCGCGGCGGTCATCCCGGTATTGGTCGAGCGCAGCATCGGCCGGCCCGTCTCGAGCGCGCGCATCCGCGCGATCTGCAGGTGCTGGTCGAGCGCGATCGTGTCGCCGAACCACGCGAGGTTCGTCACGTTGACGAGCACGCCGGGCGGCTGCGGATTGTCGCGGATCGTCGCGGCGATTTCCTCGCCGAACAAGTCCTCGTAGCAGATGTCGGCCATCACCGGCTGGTTGTGCACGAGGAACGGCTTCTGCACCGGCGCGCCGCGCGCGAAGTCGCCGAGCGGCATCTTCATCAGGTCGACGAACCACCGGAAGCCCCACGGGATGAACTCGCCGAAGGGCACGAGATGGTGCTTGTCGTAGTGATAGATGTCGCGCGAGTGCGGCGTCACGCCGTACAGGCTGTTCGTGTAGTCGACGTAGTGGCCGTCCGGCGTGACCGATGCGCCGACCGCGCCGAACAGCACGGCCGAGCCGGTCGTGTCGCTGAACTTGCGGATCGCGACGGCGAACGGTTCGGGCAGCTCCTGGATCATCACCGCGATCGCGGTCTCCGGCGTGACGATCAGGTCGGCCGGCTTCTCGACGATCATCTGCGTGTACATCTTGATCGCCGCGTCGATGCCTTCCTGCTCGAACTTGATGTCCTGCTTCACGTTGCCCTGCAGCAGCCGCACCGTGAGCGGCGCGTTCGCGGGCACGGTCCACGCGGCCTGCGACAGCGCGATGCCGGCCGCGACGAGCGCGACGGCGATGCCGGCCGGCGCGGCGATGCGCACGCGCGCGTTGCCGGCGGCGCCGCGTTCGGATGCGGGCGCCCGGCGCGCGGCGACGAGCGCCTGCACGACCAGCGCGGCGAACAGCGCGAGCACCCAGGCGATCCCGTACACGCCGACGACCGGCGCGAAGCCCGCGAACGGTCCGTCGACCTGCGGATAGCCGCTCGCGAGCCACGGGAAGCCGGTGAATACGGTGCCGCGCAGCCATTCGCCGAGCGCCCAGGCGCTCGCGAACGCGAACGCGCCGTGCCAGGTCGGCGAGAACGGCCGCGGATCGGGTTCGCGGCGATGCCATGCATGGCCTGCGCAGAACGACCAGAGCCCCGCCGAGAACGCCGGGTACAGCGACAGGTAGAGCGAGAACAGCACCAGCGCGCCGCCCGCGAGCGGCGCGGCCATCTCGCCGTACACGTGCATGCTGATGTAGAGCCACCAGATGCCGCTGATGAAGTTGCCGAAGCCGAACGCGCCGCCGGTGAGCGCGGCGCCGCGCCAGCTCGACGTGCGCGTCAGCTGCGCGAAAAACCAGACGAATACGACGAGCTGCAGCCAGCCGCCGTGCGGGGTCGGTGCGAAGGTCAGCGTATTGGCCGCGCCGGCGAGCAGCGCGGCCGGATAGTGCCAGCGCGGCAGCGTGCGGCCGGGCGCCGGCGCGAGAAGACCGCCAGCCGGGCGGGACGGGATCGGATCGTCCATGTGAAGCGAAAGAGGGCGAGCGGTTGAAGGAGACGCGGCCGGCGCGAGACGGTCAGTCCTCGTGCGAGGTTTCGGCGCGGCGGCTCGCGAGAGGGTTGCGGCGCACCAGCAGCACGTGGACCTGGCGCGCATCGCCGCGCTGGATCTCGAACACGAGGTTGCCGAGCTGCAGCTTCTCGCCGCGGTGCGGCACGCGGCCGAAATGATGGGTGATCAGCCCGCCGATCGTGTCGACCTCGTCGTCGGGGAAGTCGGTGCCGAACGCCTCGTTGAACTGTTCGATCTCGGTGAGCGCGCGCACTCGGAAGCGGCCGTCCGGCCCCGAGATGATGTTGCCGGCTTCCTCGTCGAAGTCGTATTCGTCCTCGATGTCGCCGACGATCTGTTCGAGCACGTCCTCGATCGTGATCAGGCCCGCGACGCCGCCGTATTCGTCGACGACGATCGCGAGGTGGTTGCGGTTCACGCGGAAGTCGTGCAGCAGCACGTTCAGGCGCTTCGATTCGGGAATGAACACGGCGGGGCGCAGCATCCCGCGCACGTCGAATTCCTCTTCGGCGTAGAAGCGCAGCAGGTCCTTCGCGAGCAGCACGCCGATCACGTTGTCGCGGTTCTCCTCGTACACGGGGTAGCGCGAGTGCGCCTTCTCGAGGACGAACGGGATGAAGTCTTCAGGCTTGTCGGCGATGTTGATCGCGTCCATCTGCGCGCGCGGCACCATGATGTCGCGGGCGCACAGGTCGGACACCTGGAACACGCCTTCGATCATCGACAGCGAATCGGCGTCGATCAGGTTGCGTTCGTGGGCGTCCTGGAGGATTTCCAGCAGCTCGGACCGGGATTCCGGCTCGGGCGAGATGAAGTCGGTCAGGCGCTCGAGCAGCGAGCGCTTTTCTTGCGGTTTGTCGGTGAGCTTACGACTGGGATACGAATCGTTCATGGTGGTGCGCCCGGGTCATGCCGGGGCGCGCGGTCACGGAGTAGGCAAGGATACACCAAGGGCATGGCGCGGCCGTGTCACACCGGCCGTCCGGCCAGGGGCAGGCGGCGCACGCGAGCCCCGCTCGGGAACGGCCGCGCCGGGCGCGACGCCGTCCTGTGTATCCATCCTATCTCAGAAAGGGGCGGCGGGGCACGGCGGCAAAAAAAGCGGAGGCGACCGGCCGGCCGGTCGGCGTCGGCGGCATTTCGTCGCGGGCCGGGCGGGCGCCCGGACCCTCAGAAGCGCATGCCGGCGGAACAGCCGCCGGCGGCCGCGCCGTTGGTCGCGGCGCCGCCGCAACCGAACATGCCGCAGCCGGACAGCGCGACGCTCGTGGCGACGAGCAGCGCGGCCAGCATGACGCGCGATCTGCGTGACGGGTTCATGGGCGCGGATTCTCCTTCGAATGCACGGGGGCGGCGGCCGGTGTCGCGCAAGCCGGCCGGTCGGGCATCACCGGCATCGCGCGAGCAGCCCTTCCAGCGCGCGGTCGGGGATGCCGCTCGCGCGCAGCGCGTCCACGGTGCGGCTCACGTAGTCGAGCGTCGTACCGTAGCGGCCGGCCGCGCAGCTGAACACTTCCTTCACGACGGGGTCGGTCAGCTTGCCGGTGTAGGTGGGCACGTCGCGGCGCATCACGAATGCCAGCGCGTTCACGCGTTCGCCGGTCTCGAGCGTACACGGCAGCCACGCGGGTCGGTACGACCCCATCGGCATCTCGCGTTTCCACAACGTCTCGAGATGCGGCTGAGCGGTCGGGCCCGCGAGCCGGAACGCGATGCCCGAGCACGAGCCGCCGCGATCGAGCGCGAGCACGAGGCCCGGACGTTCGGGCGTGCCGCGGTTCACGCGCGACCACAGGTAGAGCCCGCGATGGTAGCCGTGTACCTTGCCGCGCACGGCGGCGACGGTCGGCAGCCCGGGGTTCCAGATCAGCGAGCCATAGCCGAACAGCCAGAGATCCTGCCGGCCGTCCCAGTCGCGCATCGTGTGCGCGAGCGACGCCGCGAGTTCGTCTTCCGTCAGCAGCCGTCCCTCGCCGATCGACGGCGGGTAGGCGGGCGGCAGCATCGCGGCGTGGTGCATGGTGCGGACGGCTTTTACTGGTACGGGTTCGGGAAGCCCAGCTTCGCGAGGATGTCGACTTCGAGCGCTTCCATTTCGGCGGCGTCCTCGTCGCTCGTCTCGTGATCGTAGCCCTGCGCGTGCAGCGCGCCGTGCACCAGCAGGTGCGCGTAGTGGGCGATGAGCGGCTTGCCCTGTTCGTGCGCTTCCTTCTCGACGACCGGGCAGCACAGCACGAGGTCGCCGATCACGGTGCCGTCGGGCGCCGGGTCGTACGCGAAGGTCAGCACGTTGGTCGGGTAGTCCTTGTGGCGGTAGCCGGCGTTCAGCGTGCGGCCTTCTTCCTCGCCGACGAAGCGCACGGTGAGCTGCGCGTTCGCGAACAGCGCCGGCTCGAGCCATTCGGCGATCAGCTTGCGCTTCGGCAGCGTCTTGCGGATGTCGGCGGTGATCTCGTCACCGTACTGCACGGACAGGTCGAGCTCCAGCTCGCGCAGCTCGTCCGCCATTTCCGCGATTTCCTCGTCGCGCGGCGCGGGTTCGGCACCCACGTGCAGCGTCACGCTGTCGTAGTGCTCGGGCTGCAGCGCGAGCTTCGCGCGCATCGCCGGATCGTTGTGCTGCGCGACGATCGCGACGGCCGCCTCGCCCGAGCTGCCCGACAGGTCGAACATCAGGCTGCGGCCGTCCGGGAAGTCGATTCGAAGCCCTTGCGCGTTGACGGTCCGGGCCTTGCCCTTCGCATCGAACAGCGAAAGACGGGGGGAATCGGGCGCGGCGGACTGGTCGCGCCCGGACTTGCGAGAACGGGAAGATTTCATGACGGGTGCGGCGATTGGAACGCGTTGAGGATACACCAAACGGCCGATCGCTCCCGAATTCGAACCGGCCGCGCGCAGGCGAAAAAATGCCCGGCGCGCCGTCGGGCGGGCCGGGCTTGAGCCATTGGCCGGTGCGGCGCGCAGGCACCGCGCGAGCGCCGCCGGCTTCCTACGCGTCCTTGTGCTGCGCGTGGAAGTCGTCGTACGCCTCGACGATGCGCGCGACGAGCGGATGCCGCACGACGTCGGCGCTCGTGAAGCGCGTGAGCGCGATGCCGCGCACGCCGCCGAGCACCTGCTGCGCCTCGACGAGGCCGCTCTTGTGCCCGCGCGGCAGGTCGACCTGGCTCGTGTCGCCGGTGACGACGGCCTTCGAGCCGAAACCGATCCGCGTGAGGAACATCTTCATCTGCTCGGGCGTCGTGTTCTGCGCCTCGTCGAGGATGATGAACGCGTGGTTCAGCGTGCGGCCGCGCATGTACGCGAGCGGCGCGATCTCGATCATCTGGCGCTCGAACATCTTCGCGGTCTTGTCGAAGCCGAGCAGGTCGTACAGCGCGTCGTACAGCGGCCGCAGGTACGGGTCGACCTTCTGCGCGAGATCGCCCGGCAGGAAGCCGAGCCGCTCGCCGGCCTCGACGGCCGGGCGCGTCAGCACGATCCGCTTGACCTGGTCGCGCTCGAGCGCGTCGACCGCGCACGCGACCGCGAGGTAGGTCTTGCCGGTGCCGGCCGGCCCGATGCCGAACGTCACGTCGTGCTGCAGGATCTGCTTCAGGTATTCGCGCTGCGCGGGCGTGCGGCCGCGCAGGTCGGCGCGCCGCGTGTAGAGCTTCGGCGCGGGTTCTTCGTCCGGCATTTCATCGTCGAGCTGCACGACGGGCTCGTCGAACGGATGGTCCGGATCGCCGCGAAAGCGCACGTCGAGCGTGTCCTGGCGGCCGTTGCCGGACGTGTGGCGCACTTCGACCAGCGCGAGCTGGATATCGTCGACCGACAGCGGATCGCGCGCGCGGTTGTAGAAGTTCTCGAGCGCCGCGAGCGCGAGCTTCGCGCCGCGGCCGCGGATCGTGATCCGGTGGCCGCGCCGCGCGAGCGTGACGTCGAGTGCCTGTTCGATCTGCCGCAGGTTCTCGTCGAGCGGGCCGCAGAGGTTGGCGAGGCGCGCGTTGTCGTCGCGCGGCGCGGTGAATTCCAGTGCTTGGACGGTCTTCAAAGTAGCGTCGGGCTCCTGTGGAACGTCAGTCGGTCAGTGGGTGGCCGCGCTCGCGTCGTCGCTCACGAGCAGCAGCTCGCCGCGCAGCGAGTGCGGGTACGCATGGTTGATCTTCACGTCGATCATCTGGCCGATCAGGCGCGGGTGCGACGCGAGCGGCGCCGGGAAATTCACGACCCGGTTGTTCTCGGTGCGGCCCGACAGTTCGTTCGGGTCCTTGCGCGACGGGCCCTCGACGAGGATCCGCTCGACCTTCCCGACCATCGACTGGCTGATGCGCGCGACGTTTTCCTCGATGGTCGCCTGCAGATGTTGCAGGCGTTTGAGCTTGACCTCGCGCGGCGTGTCGTCGTGCAGGTTCGCGGCCGGCGTGCCGGGGCGCGGGCTGTAGATGAACGAGAAGCTGGTGTCGTAGCTCATCTCGTGCACGAGCGCCATCATCTTGTCGAAATCCTCTTCGGTCTCGCCCGGGAAGCCGACGATCATGTCGGTCGACAGCGACAGGTCCGGGCGGATCGCGCGCAGCTTGCGGATCACCGACTTGTATTCGAGCACCGTGTAGCCGCGCTTCATCGCCATCAGGATGCGGTCGGACCCGTGCTGGACCGGCAGGTGCAGGTGGCTCACGAGCTTCGGCACCTTCGCGTAAGTATCGATCAGGCGCTGCGTGAATTCCTTCGGATGCGACGTCGTGTAGCGGATCCGCTCGATGCCGGGGATGTCGGCGACGTATTCGATCAGCGTCGCGAAATCGGCGATTTCGGACGAGCCGGCCGCCAGCGCGCCGCGGTAGGCGTTCACGTTCTGGCCGAGCAGCGTGACTTCGCGCACGCCCTGGTCGGCGAGGCCGGCCACTTCGGTCAGCACGTCGTCGAGCGGGCGCGACACTTCATCGCCGCGCGTGTACGGCACGACGCAGTAGCTGCAGTACTTCGAGCAGCCTTCCATGATCGACACGAACGCGCTCGGCCCCTCGACGCGCGCGGGCGGCAGGTGGTCGAACTTCTCGATCTCGGGGAACGTGATGTCGACCTGCGCGCGGCCGCTCGCACGGCGCGCGTCGATCATCTGCGGCAGGCGGTGCAGGGTTTGCGGGCCGAACACGAGGTCGACGTACGGCGCGCGCGACACAATCGACGCGCCTTCCTGGCTGGCGACGCAGCCGCCGACGCCGATCAGCAGGCCCGGCTTCGCTTCCTTCAGCTCGCGCACGCGGCCGAGATCGGAGAACACCTTTTCCTGCGCCTTCTCACGCACCGAGCACGTGTTGAACAGGATGATGTCCGCGTCTTCCGGGGTATCGGTCTTTTCGAGGCCTTCGGCCGCATTGAGCACGTCCACCATCTTGTCCGAGTCGTACTCGTTCATCTGGCAGCCGAAGGTCTTTACGTAAACTTTCTTGGTCATGGGGATTCGCCGTTCGCAGTGGTTGACCTGGGGGCGTCGTCAAGGGTGAATCGGGACGGCTGCTGCGATGCAGCGGCGCGTGCCGGTGCCGCGTGGCGGACCGGGGCGCGCAGCGCGCGTCGGGCGAGCCTCTCGCGCAACGCGTGAACGCGTGAAAAGCCGTCGGGAAAGCTTTCCATTATAGCTTTACGCGCCGTGCCGGGCGGGCGGCGGGTTGCGGCCGCGCGACGCCTTTCGTTGCATTCCGACCCTGATATGACGGCGCGGCAGCCGTCAGCGGCACGCGTTCAGCAGGTCGTCGAGCGCCGCTTCCTCGCGCGCGAAGCGTTCGGCGAGGAAGTCGAGCAGCACGCGCACGCGCGGCGCCATGTAGCGCTTGCTGTGATAGATCGCGTGCAGCGGCGCGTCCTGGTGCCGCCAGTCGGGCAGCAGCACGCGCAGCCGGCCGGCGCGCACGTCGTCGGCGATGTCCCACAGCGACTTCAGCGCGATGCCGTGGCCGCGCAGCGTCCATTCGCGGGTCAAGCCGCCGTCGTTGGTCTCGAACGCGGTCGATACCGGCACCGTGTGGGTCTGCACCTCGTCGCCGCGCGTGAAGCGCCACGTGTTCATCGGGCCCGACGCGATCGTGATCACGTTGCATGGAAAGCGGGCCAGATCGTGCGGATCGGCCGGCACGCCGTGGCGCTCGACGAACGAGGGCGCCGCGCACAGCACGCGCCGGTTCGCGGCGAGCCGGCGCGCGATCAGCGCGCCGTCGGGCGGGGCGGCGAAGCGGATCGCGAGGTCGATCTCGTCCTGCCACAGGTTCGACGCCGAATCGGACGCCGTCAGCGAGAACGTGACACCCGGATGCAGCGTGGTGAATTCGTCGAGCCAGCCGAGCAGCTGGTTGCGGCCGAAGTCGGACGTCGACGACAGCCGCACCTTGCCGGCCACCACGTTGCGGCCTTCCTGCAGCAGCGCGTGCGCGTCGTCGAGCGCCTGCAGCGCCTGCCGGCAGCAGTTCAGGTAGAGCCGGCCTTCGTCGGTGAGCCGCAGCTGCCGCGTGGAGCGCTCGAACAGCCGCGTCGCGACCTTCGCCTCGAGCTTCGCGAGGCGCGCGCTCGCGGCGGCCGGCGTGAGGTTCAGCTTGCGCCCGGCCGCGGACAGGCTGCCGAGTTCCGCCGCCTCGACGAACAGCCGGATGTCGCCCAGTCGATCCATCGGATTTTCCAGAAATTTTTGAAAATGGTTCAAATGCCACGCCAATTATCAAAGATAGGCGTATTCGGGACAATGCGCGCAGATCCCGCCTTTTGTGCGGTGCGGCACCGACCGGGCGCCGCGCCCGCCGCCCTTTCGGAGAACGTCATGCCCATTCCGCTCCTGGCGCTCGCGATCAGCGCCTTCGCCATCGGCACCACCGAATTCATCATCATGGGCCTGTTGCCCGAAGTCGCGCACGACCTCGCCGTGTCGCTGCCGTCGGCCGGGCTGCTGGTCACCGGCTACGCGCTCGGCGTCGCGGCCGGCGCGCCGCTGCTCGCGGTGCTGACGAGCCGCATGCCGCGCAAGGCCGCGCTGCAGCTGCTGATGGCGATCTTCATCGTCGGCAACGTGCTGTGCGCGACCGCGTCCGGCTACGCGATGCTGATGGTCGCGCGTGTCGTCACGTCGTTCGCGCACGGCTCGTTCTTCGGGATCGGCGCCGTGGTCGCCGCGTCGCTCGTGCCGGCCGACAAGCGCGCGAGCGCGATCGCGCTGATGTTCACGGGCCTCACGCTGTCGAACGTGCTCGGCGTGCCGTTCGGCACGTTCGTCGGCCAGCTGCTCGGCTGGCGCGCGTCGTTCTGGATCGTCGCCGCGCTCGGCGTGGCGTCGCTCGGCGGCGTCGCGCTGCTGGTGCCGAACCGCCACGACAGCGGGCCCGTCGGCCTCGGCCACGAAGTGCGCGTGCTGAAGGAGCCGCAGGTCTGGCTCGCGCTGCTGATGACCGTGCTCGGTTTCGGCGGCGTGTTCGTCGTGTTCACGTATATCGCGCCGATCCTCGAAACCGTCACCGGTTATTCGCCGCGCGCGGTCGCGTTGATCCTCGTGCTGTTCGGCGCGGGGCTGACGGTCGGCAACACGCTCGGCGGCAAGCTCGCCGATCGCGCGCTGATGCCGTCGCTGATCGCGATCCTGGTCGCGCTGATGGCCGTGATGGCCGTGTTCGCGAAGACGAGCCACCTGCCGGTCGCGGCCGCGGTGACCGTGTTCGTGTGGGGAATCGCCGCGTTCGCGACGGTGCCGCCGCTGCAGGCGCGCGTCGTCGAGAAGGCCGCGAGCGCGCCGCATCTCGCGTCGACGCTGAACATCGGCGCGTTTAACGTAGGCAATGCGGCCGGCGCGTGGCTCGGCGGCCTTGCGCTGGGGCACGGCTTCGCGCTCGACGCGCTGCCGTGGGTCGCCGTCGCGGTGACGTTCGCGGCGCTCGTCGTCACGTGGCTCGCGATGCGGCTCGATGCGCGCGCGCCGGCGCGCGGCGCCGCACCGGCCGCGCATTGACCGGCGCATCGAGCGGCGCATTGACCCGCGCATCGAGTGGCGCATTGACCGGCGCATCGAGTGGCGGTGCGCCGGCGCCATAGCGACAGGAAAAGGTTCGCGAGAAACGCATTCCTCCGCGATGCTGATAACGGTGTGAAGATAACTTCGTTTGCCGGGTCGGGGCCGGGTGATAGCGTCTCGATACGCGCCGTTCGTGGCGCAACCCGATTCCGATTCAGGCTTACCCCATTCGCAGGGCCGCGCGGCGGCCCGGAGGCCATGCTATGTCTTCACCCCTTGCGCTGGTGCGCGACGTGTCTTCCTTCGAATCCGGCAATGCCGTCGACGCGCGGACGTCCGCGTCGCTCGACGTCCTCGAGCAGGTCGTCGGCGTGAACCTCGCGCGCCTGCGCGCCGAGCGGCAGCTGTCGCTCGATGCGCTCGCGCGGCTGTCCGGCGTGTCGCGCGCGATGCTCGCGCAGATCGAATCCGCGCGCAGCGTGCCGTCGATCAAGGTGCTCTGCAAGATCGCCGCGGCGCTCAAGGTGTCGGTCGCCGCATTCCTGCGCCGCCACGCGGTGAACGGCTTCGAGCACCTGGCAGCCGAGCGCGCGGCGCGCGTCGTCAGCTCGAACGGCCGCTTCTCGGCGCGCGCGCTGTATCCGGAAGGCGAACCGGCCGCGGCCGAGTTCCACGAGCTGCGGATCGCGCCGCTGCACACGGAGCCCGGCACGCGCCGCGCGCCCGGCACGACGGTCAACCTGGTCGTCAGCGAGGGCACGCTCGAAGTCAGCGTGCACGATCGCCGCCAGTTGCTCGCGACCGGCGACGCAATCGTGTTCGACGCCGACCAGCCGTACAGCCTGCGCAATCCCGGCGACAGCGAGGCGCGCGCGTTCCGCGTGACGGTGAGCCCCGAGGTGCCGCCGCGCTGGCTCGTGCCCGACGCCGCGCACGCGGCCGGCTGAGCGCGCGGGCGGGTCGCCGGGCCGGCGCCGGTTCCATCGGGACGGGCGCGCACGCCCGGTGTCGGCCGTTCGGACGATGCCGTTAGACGAGGTCGTCAGTAAGGTTTTAGCTGTGGTTCGCTGCGCGGTGCGCGCAGCTGATGTATGCTTGGCCGGCCGTTCCACGGGGAGACCCCCGGGCCGGTAATCAGTGCGTCTTCAGGGCGGGGCGAAATTCCCCACCGGCGGTAGGCTGGCGAAAGCCGGCGAGCCCGCGAGCGCCCGCGCATCCGCGCGGGGTCAGCAGATCTGGTCGAATGCCAGAGCCGACGGTCATAGTCCGGATGAGAGAAGATGTGCAGATAGTCATGTCCGTCAGGGCCGCTTTGCCGTCCGTGCGAAGCGGGTTGTCGTTCTGTCTGTTTGCAATGCCCTGAAACGTTTTTCGCCCAAATCGTAATCGCGAGGAGCGTTTCACATGTCCTTCAAGTCCGTTTCGTCGGCACCTGCCGACGCCTTTGCCGATCTCCCGTTGCTGGATTCCGAACCGGTGCCGCCGCGCATCGCCGCCGCGCTCGACGCGTTGCGCGCGGGCCGCGCTGTCGTGTTGCAGGACGATCACGACCGTGAAAACGAGGCCGACCTGATCGTCGCCGCCGAACGCATCACGCCCGAGACGATGGCGCTGCTGATCCGCGAGTGCAGCGGCATCGTGTGCCTGTGCCTGACCGACGACAAGGTCCGCGCGCTCGAGCTGCCGCCGATGGTGCAGACCAACGAGAGCCGCAACGGCACCGCGTTCACCGTGTCGATCGAGGCGCGCGAAGGCGTGCATACCGGCGTGTCCGCGGCCGACCGCGTGACGACGATCCGCGCGGCGATCGCCGACGATGCGAAGCCGTACGACATCGTGCGCCCCGGCCACGTGTTTCCGTTGCGCGCGCAACCGGGCGGCGTGCTGGCGCGCCGCGGCCACACCGAAGGCACGGTCGACCTGTCGATCCTCGCGGGGCTGAAGCCGGCGGGCGTGCTGTGCGAGCTGATGAATCCCGACGGCACGATGACGCGCGGCGACGACGTCGAGCGTTTCGCGCAGCAGCACGGGCTGCCGATGCTGACGATCGCGGAGCTCGTCGAATTCCGCGAAGCGCTGGCGGCCGCGCGCGAGCGCTGCTGCGAGCCGGCCTGAGGGCCGGCATGGCGGGCGCACCGTGGCGCCCGCGGTACGGCGTGCGCAGCGAGCCGCACGCCGGTGATGTCGCTTCGGCGCGGCGGTCGGTCAGGACTGCACGTCGCCGAATTCGCCGCGCAGGCCGGCCGCGACGAGCGCCGGCAGTTCATCCATCCTGCGCATGATCCGCGTGATGCCCATCGCGCGCAGCGCGTCCGCGTAGTTGTCGGGGATGTGGCTCGCGCCGACGAACGCGATCGTCTTCATGCCCGCCGCGCGCGCGGCGTTCAGGCCCGACACGCTGTCCTCGACGACGATGCAGCGCGCCGGCGCGACGCCGAGCGTGCGCGCCGCATGCAGGTACACGTCGGGGTAGGGCTTCGGCCGCGCGACCTGCTCGGAGCTGAACACGCGCTCGCCGAAGATTTCGGTGAGCGACGCGCGCTTCAGCGAGCTGCGCACGCGCACGAGCCGGCTGTTCGACACCACCGCGGCCGGCAGGCCGACCCTCAGCAACGCGTCGCGCACGCCGGTGATCGGCGCGAGCGATTGCGCGAGACCGGTTTCGATGTTGCGCTCGACGGTCTCGATGAAGTTGTCCGGCATCCGGATGCCGAAATGCGCTTCGAGCCCCGCGAGAAAGCGCGACGTCTGCTGGCCGAACGCGGACTTCGCGGCGGCTTCGAAATCGAGATGCGGGAAGGTGGCGGACAGCGTTTCGAGCAGCACGCGGTCGGCAATGACTTCGCTGTCGACGAGCACGCCGTCGCAGTCGCAGATAAGGTGATCGAGCATGATGGTGAAAAAGCGGGGTGTCGGCGACGCCGATCATGCCGCCATGATACGTGCTTTCACGGCTGCGCCGTGCGCCGTTCGGCGCGCTGCCGCTGCCGCTGCGCCGGGCCGGTCCGGCGTAGCGGATCCGGCCCGGCATCCGCCGCACGGCGGCGGCGTGCTGCCGCCGGCCGCCGTCGCGTGCGTCACACCTCGACCACGCGCCCCGTCTGCCACGACGTCATCGCGGCTTCCGCCAGCTCGAGCGCGGCGAGCCCGTCGTCGATCGTCGTCCTGACCGGCGTGCCGTCGCGCAGCGCGTCGACGAAGTGCGCGATCTCGGCCGCGTACGCGTGCCGGTAGCGCTCGAGGAAGAACGGCTCCGGCACGTCGGTGGCGATGCCGTTCGCCGACCATGCGCTCACTTCGGTCGGCCGCACGTTGCCGGCCTGCAGCATCCCGTTGCTGCCGAGCAGCTCGAAGCGCTGGTCGTAGCCGTATGCCGCGCGGCGCGACGTGTTGATCTGGCACAGCAGGCCGCGCCGCGTGCGGATCGTCACGGCGGTCGAATCGATGTCGCCGGCGTCGTGCACGGCCGGGTCGGTCAGGCAACTGCCGGTCGCGTGCAGCGTCTGCGCTTCGTCGCCGAGGATCCAGCGGAACACGTCGAAGTCGTGGATCAGCATGTCCTTGAAGATGCCGCCCGAGCTGCGGAGGTACTCGACGGGCGGCGCGCCGGGGTCGCGGCTCGTGACGACCAGTATTTCCGGGGTGCCGATCTCGCCGCGTTCGACGCGCGCCTTCAGCGCGGCGAAGGTCGGATCGAAGCGGCGCTGGAAGCCGATCATGCAGGTGACGCCGCGGCGGCGCACGACCTCCGCGCATTCGCGCGAGCGTGCGACGCTCAGGTCGACCGGCTTCTCGCAGAACACGGCCTTGCCCGCGTTCGCCGCCGCGACGATCAGGTCCGCGTGCGTATCGGTGCTCGATGCGATCACGACGGCCTGCACGGACGGGTCGCCGAGCGCGCGTTCGAGGTCGGCGACCTGCGCGCCGTGCGCCTGCGCGAGTGCTTCGGCCGATGGCGCATGGCGGTCGATCACGTACTTGAGTTTCGCGCCCGGGTGGCGCGCCAGATTCGCCGCGTGGATCTTCCCGATTCTTCCCGCACCGAACAACGCGAATTCGATCATGGTGTGCTCCTTTCTCCTGGTGATTCCGTTGTGTGGGACGCTGCGCGGCTCACGTCGGCCGCGCACCGTCGCGCTCGTCAGAACGAGTGATTGATGCCGATGTTCACGCCGGTCTGCGAACGGCCCGGCAGCGGATTCGCGAGGTTGTCGTCGTCCGTGCCGGGGTTGTTGTTCGCGACCGAGAAATTCGAGCCGCTCGCGTTGCGCACGTGCGCGACGGTCGCGTAGAGCAGCGTGCGCTTCGACAGGCTGTACGCGCCGCCGAGCGCGAACATCGACGCGTGGCCGGACGGATCGTGCGTCGCGTCGCCGGCCCCCGAACCGACGTGCACGTAGTACGCGGCGCCGCCGAGCGATAGCGCGGGCGTCACGCGATACTGCGCGCCGATCCAGTAGTGATCGGCATTGCGCGCGAGGCCGGCAGGCGTGTCGGGCGCGTTCAGGTGCGTGTACGCGGCCTGCAACGTCAGCGCGCGCCAATAGAGGTTCGCACCGGCGAAGACCTCGCGCGAGCTCGCGAACACGTTGCTCATCCGGCCGTTCGCGTCGCGCAGCTCGTCGTACATCGCGCGCAGCATCACGACGTCGTTGCGGTACGTGAGCTGAATGCCGTCGCTGCGGCCGTACTCGTGCGCCGCGCCGAGATTGAAGCCGCCTGCCTGGTTGCCGAGCGCGTACTGCGCGTGCACGCTGAAGCCGTTCCACGACGGTGACCGGTATTCGACGTTGTTGCTGGTGATCGGCACGTTGCGGCTGCGCACCAGCGCGGTCGCGGAATAGGCTTGCTGCAGCAGCGGATCCATGTCCCACTGGTCGTTCGCGATGAACAGGTTGCGGCCGAACGTCAGCGTGCCGAGCCGGTCGTGGCGCACGCCGACGAGCGCCTTGCGGCTGAACAGGCTGCCGTTGCCGTCGCCCGCGGTGCCCGACATCAGGTTGATGCCCGATTCGAGATTGAAGATCACGCGATAGCCGCCGCCGATGTCTTCCTGGCCGAGCAGCCCGAACCGGCTCGCGCCCCAGTCGCTGCTTTGCGCGCGCAGCCGCGACGCGGTGGTGCCGTTGCCGGCCTGCACCTGGCTCACGTAGTCGAGGCCGGCGTCGGCGACGCCGTATAGCGTGACCGATGTTTGCGCGAAAGCGCTCGAATAACAGAGGAATCCTGAGCAGATGAGTGCCGTTGGCGAAACTCGTTTCATGTCGTCTCCAGACCTGTCGTCGTTTTGTTGTGGATTGCCTGCTTGCCTGCAACCTGTCGCGCATGCCTAGCGCGTACGTCACGTCGTGTGCCGCATCGCATGCCGTTTCGTGCGCGGCAGGATGCGCGACGCGACGTGCCGCGCGGCGATTGCCGCGGCGGCGTGCGCCGCTGCGACGCTCAGCGAGCCGCCAGCTCGCCGCGGATGTAGTCGATGCTGGCGCGCAGCCGGTCTTCGATGTCACCCGCTTCCGCGATTTCGTTCGCGAACGGCTCGAACGAGAATGCCCCGCGATAGCCGCGCGCGAGCAGCTCGCGCAGCTGCCGGACATTGCCGAGCCGGTCGGCGCCGCCGACCAGCACGCGATGGCCGTCGCGCATCCGGTCGACCGGCAGGTCGCCTTCTTCGACGCCCGAGATGTGCACGAGGCCCGTCAGGTTCGGGAAGAAGATGTCCTCGCCCGACAGATGATGGTGGAACGTGTCGTGCACGAGCCGGAATACCCGCTCGCCGGCCGCGGCGTAGATGCCCTTCACCGCGTCCGACTTGCGGCGCAGCGCGCATTCCTCGAAGCCGAGCGGCTCGATGAAGCCGAGCAGGCCGCGCGCGTCGAGGATCGGCTCGAGCGCCTTGAGCGCCTTGACGAGATCGGCGTGCCGCGCGGCGGGCTCGCGCGTGTCGCCGCGGCTGTTGGTCGGGCACAGCACCAGCGCGCGTGCGCCGCATTGCGCGGCGTAGTCGGCGAGCACGGTCGCTTCGTCCGCGCGCTCGGCGTTCCATTGGTCGAAGCGCTGCAGCGCGTTGATCGTCAGGATCGTCACGCCGCCGGCTTCGGCCGTCGCGCGCACGGCCGAAGCCGGCGTGCCGTCGGTGATCTCGACGCCGTCGAGATCGTTGCGGATCTCGATCGAGTCGATGCCGAGCCGCCGGCACAGCGCGACATAGCGGTCGAGCGGCAGGCGCGGCGCGCTCATCCGGTTCAGCGAAAAGTGAAAGGCGGGTTGCGTCATCGTTCGGTCCTCAGGTGTCGAATGGGGCGGGGCGAATCAGGTGAAGCTGCGTGCGCCGGTGCCGGCCGGTACATCCGCCGGTTCCGCGGCGAGCGCGTGCCACGTGGCGCGCAGCCATTGCGCGCACGCGACGTTGTTGTCGAAGATCGAATAGCGGGCGCCGCCGCCGTAGTCCGGAAACGGGATGAACTCGCAGCTGATCTGCTCGAGCGGTGTCGGCCGCGCATGAACCTGCCATTGCAGCAGGCGCCGCAGCGCCGTCTTCCACGTGTCGAGCGGTGCCGCGCGCCATTCGCCGTGATACGCGCCCGGCGCCGGTTCGACGAACGGGTACTGGATCCCGCGGCCGGGCCGTCCGTCCGCGCGGCGCATCCAGCGGTTCTCCGGATTGTTCGGAATCACGCTGCGCGCATGCGCGTGGCGGACCCAGCCGCGTGCGATCCAGTCGGCGTAGACGGCCGACGGCGACGCCGGGTCGAGCAGCTGCCGCACGCGCTCGACCGGCTCGCGCAGGCCCGACGCATCGAGTTCGGGGCGATTGCCGAGCTTGAACAGCAGGTGCGAATGGTCGAGCGTGATCCGGAACGGCACGCCTGTTTGCTCGACGCATTGCGCGACGCGCGCGATCCGCGGGAAATCCTCGCTCCACATGTCGACGTGCACTTCGAGGCTCGGCAGGCAGCCAACCGGCTCGCCGCGTTCGTATGCGCGCAGGTAGAAGTCGGCGACTTCGCGGTCCGACAGCGGATGGCCGTCCGCATGGTGCGCGTACAACTGGCAATTGAGTACCGTGCTGCCGAACCGCGCGCCGGCATCGACGATCTCGGCGACGTGCGCTTCGTCGCGGCCGGCGCACCAGATGCCGCCGATCACGCGGATCGGCAGCGCATGCTGGTCGACGAGCGCGAAGTACGGCGACAGGTCCTCGCCGTGCACCGGGTTCTTCTCGACGTAGTCGAACACGCCGGCGTCCGCGATCATCTGGAACCGCTCGGCAGGCGTGGGCAGCGGCAGGCCGTCGTGTTCGAGCACGCCGTCGAGGTTCACGCCGATGAGTATCGCTTCAGCCATTGTCTCCGTCCGTTCCGGTTCTGGATGGCTGCCAAATGTACGGACGTGCCGAGCGGGCTGCATGACAAACGTTGACGAAAAATCGCCCATGCGGCGGTCGATTTTTTTGCGGCGCGCGTCCGCGCGATGCGCGGCGGGCGTCAGGCCGGCAGGTACGCGCTGGTGCGCACGTTGGCCGAGCAGAACACGCGGAATTCGACCGGGTCGCCCGGCGGCGGCTGTTCGACGATCCCGCACGCGTGCAGCACGTGCTGCAGCGCGGAAATCGCCTGGCCGTCAGGATCCTGGTCGATCGCGATGTCCATCGAACCGGCCTCGATGTAGGTGCGGTGCAGGTCGATCATCTCGTGGCCGATCCAGACGACGCGCCCGGCCGCACCCGCCTTACGCAGCGCGGCCTCGATGCCGGCCGAGCCCGCGCCGCTGTTGTAGATCCCGACGATGTCGTCGTGCGCGTGCAGCGCGTTCGTCACCGCGCGGTAGCAGCGGTCGTCCTGGTCGAGCGTTTCGATCGGCGCGTCGTCGCAGCGGAGGTCGGGAAAGACTTCCCGCAACTGGTCGATGCAGCCGGCCATCCGGTCGGCGTGCGCGCGGTAGCCCATCCGTCCGGCGAGCAGCAGCACGCGGCCGGGGCGCGCGGCGAGGCGGCCGATGTAGTAGCCGGCCGTGCGTCCGGCGCGGTAGTTGTCGATGCCCGCGTAGTGCACGCGGCCGACGCCGCCGATGTCGGTGACCATCGTGACGACGGTCTCGCCGCGCGCGATCGCGCCGGCCAGGGCGTCGCGCACGCGCGGCGTGTCGCGCGCGGTGACGATCAGCGCCGCGCGCCGGTACGCGGGCCGTTCGATCAGCGCGGCCGCGCGCTCGTCGTCCGCGGCGGGCAGGATGGTCCGGTGCACGACCACGCGCCGGTCGAGCATCTGCAGCGAGCGTTGCACCGCCTGCTGCAGCCGCCGGAAGAACGGGGCGTCGGTGTCGGGCAGCAGCACGTCGACGTGAAGCAGCCCGTGCCGCGTGTCGGGCAACTGGCGCGGAACGCCGAGCTGGCGCGCGGCCGCCACCACGCGCTCGCGTGCCTGCGCGGACACGCTGCCACGCTCGTTCAGCACGCGGTCGACGGTGGTCGTGCTGACCCCGGCGAGCGCCGCGATCTCGTCGAAGCGCGCGGTGCGCTTGCGCCAGCGCGGACCGGTCGGGTCGGCCATGGTCGTCTCCGTGTTCGTCTGTCGTCGCCAGCGGGGTGTGGCGCTGTCCGGAACGCTAAAGCGATGGCGAAATTTCGTCAATGTTTCGATTGAGCGGGGCATGGCCGTCGCCTAATTTTGAATGCATGCGAAGCGCGCGCCGCGCTTTCCGCAAACGAACGATCAGGAGACACGCGTGGCCCACACGAACGATCAGGCGCACGACCGCAACGCGGCGGCACGCCGTCAGGAATACCGAATGATCGGCGGCGCCGGCGAGCGTGCGCGTGCCGCGGGCCTCGTCAATGCCGCGTGGTACCGGTGCCCGGTGCCGCGGCCGCTGATGAAGCAGCTGATGCAGCGCGACGATGCGCGCGCGATCCGCGACACGCTGATCTGGTACGCGGCGATCGTCGCGAGCGGCGTGCTCGCGTGGCTCGCCTGGCGTGCGCATTCCGCGTGGGCGATCCTCGCGTTCTTCGTGTACGGCACGCTCTACTGCAGCCCGGCCGACTCGCGCTGGCACGAGTGCGGACACGGCACCGCGTTCCGCACGCGCTGGATGAACGACGTGCTGTACCAGGTCGCGTCGTTCCAGGTGTTCCGCCGCGCGACGGTCTGGCGCTGGAGCCACGCGCGCCATCACACCGACACGCTGATCGTCGGCCGCGATCCGGAAATCGCCGCGCCGAAGCCGACCGACTGGCTCGGGCTCATGTTGAACGTGGTGGCGCTGAAGCACGTCGCGAGCGAGCTGCGCAAGATGATCGTGCTCGCGTTCGCCGGCCGGCTCGACGCCGAGGAGCGCACCTACGTGCCCGAATCGGAGTGGCCGAAGGCCGTGCGCGAGGTGCGGATTCATCTGACCGTTTATGCGTGCGTGATCGGTGCGGCGTTGTACTGGCACACGATCCTGCCGGTGCTCTACATCGGCTTGCCGAGCCTGTACGGTGCGTGGCTGTACCTGTACTTCGGCCTCACGCAGCACGCGGGCATGCCGGAGAACGTGCTCGATCACCGGCGCAACTGCCGGACCGTGAGGATGAATCCGGTATTCCGCTTCCTGTACTGGAACATGAACTATCACGTCGAACACCACATGTTCCCGATGGTGCCGTTCCACGCGCTGCCGAAACTGCATGAAGCCGTGAAGGCTGACATGCCGCCGCCTTACCGCAGCACGCTGGCCGCGTATGCGGAGATCGTGCCGGCGCTCGTCCGGCAGACGCGCGACCCGTCGCATTACGTCGTGCGGCCGGTGCCCGACGCGGCGCGCGCATGACCGCGCATCGAACATTCCAACGAAGGAGACACGCAACATGACGCAATGGATCGACACCGGCGCCCTCGACGACATCGACGACGAAGACGTCGCGCGCTTCGACCACGACGGCCGCACATACGCGATCTACCGGATCGACGGGAACGTGTATGCGAGCGACGGGCTGTGCACGCACGAGCACGTGCATCTCGCGGACGGGCTCGTGATCGATCACGTGATCGAATGTCCGAAGCACAACGGGCGCTTCGACGTGCGCGACGGCCGGGCACTGTCGGCGCCTGCCTGCGAGAAGCTGCGCACCTACCGCGCGAAAATCGAGAACGGCCGCATCCTGATCGAGGTGTGACGCGATGGCGAACGACCGGGTGATGGCGATCGTCGGCGCGGGCCATGCGGGCGGCCGCGCGGCGCAGGTGTTGCGCGAGGGCGGCTGGCGCGGGCGCATTGTGCTGATCGGCGCGGAGGCGCACTTGCCGTACGAGCGGCCGCCGCTGTCGAAGGGCGTGCTGACCGGCGAGCGCAGCGCCGCGCAATGCGGGCTGCGCGATCCGGATGCGTGGCGCGCGGACGGCATCGAGCCGATCGTTGCGACGGTCGAGCGGATCGATCCGGTGGCGCGCGAGGTGCATGTGTCGGATGGCCGCGGCTTCGCTTGCGAAGCGCTGCTGCTCGCGACCGGCGGCCGTGCGCGCCGCCTCGCGATTCCGGGCGCGGAGCTCGACGGCGTATTCGCGTTGCGCACGCTCGACGACGCGGCGGCACTCGGTGCGCGGCTCGTGCCCGACGCGCGCGTCGTGCTGATCGGCGGCGGCTTCATCGGTCTGGAGGTCGCGGCGTCGGCGCGCTCGCGCGGCTGTCGCGTGACCGTGCTCGACGCGGCACCGCGCCTGCTCGGGCGTGCGGTGCCGGAGCCGATCGCGGCACGCGTGCATGGGCTGCATGCGGCGCGGGGCGTCGCGATTGGCCTGAACCGACGGCCCGTCGCGATCGAGCGCACGCCGGACGGCGCGCTGGCCGTCGTGCTCGACGACGGCGACGTGCTGCTCGCCGATACGGTGGTGGCCGGCATCGGGATCGAGCCGGCCGACGAACTGGCGCGCGACGCGGGGCTCGTCACCGAGCGCGGGATCGTCGTGAACGCGCGGCTCGAGACCTCGGCACGCGGCATCTACGCGGCCGGCGATGTCGCGGTGTTCCCGAGCGGGGCGTCAGGGCGGCTCGTGCGTCAGGAAACCTGGCACGGCGCGGAAACGCAGGCGCGCGTCGCCGCACGCAACATGCTCGGCGCCGACGAACCGTATCGCGAGATGCCGTGGTTCTGGTCCGATCAATACGACGCGCAACTGCAGGTGGCCGGCGAACCGGCGCTCGGTGTGCGGACGGTCGCGCGCGTGCTCGGCGATGATGCGGAAATCCATTTCCACTTCGATGCCGGCGAGCGGCTCGTCGCGGCGAGCGGTTTCGGTCGTGCGTCGGGGTTCGTGAAGGAGATGCGCGTCGCGCGCCTGCTGGTCGAGCGCGGGATCGGCGCGACGCCGGAAGCGGTTGCGGATGCGGGGGTGAAGCTGAAGTCGCTGGTGTCGACCGCGGGCCAACGCTAGCGGCGCCGGGCGAAGGAGAAGGGGAGGCGCGCGGCAGTCGCTGCCGCGCGCTCGGGTTCGGGTTCTGGTTCGGACTCGGACTCGGACTCGGACTCGGACTCGGACTCGGACTCGGACTCGGACTCGGACTCGAACCCGAGCCCGAATGAACAAACCTGCGCTCAGGCCATCGCGTGCAGGCGCAGATACAGGCCGGCCGCCGCGGCGCCGCCGAGCAGCGGGCCGATCACCGGCACCCACGCATAGCGCCAGTCGCTGTCGCGCTTGCCGGGGATCGGCAGCAGCGCATGCATCAGGCGCGGCGACAGGTCGCGCGCCGGGCTCATCGCATAACCGGTCGGCCCGCCGAGCGAGATGCCGATGCCGAGCACGAGCAGGCCGACCGGCAGCGCGTCGAGCGCGCCGAGGCCGACCTGCGGCGACGCGAGATACAGCACGCCGAGGATCAGCACGAACGTGCAGATCGCTTCGGTCAGCACATTGTGCGTGGTGCTGCGGATCGCGGGCGCCGTGCAGAACACCGCGAGCTTCAGGTCCGCATCGACTTCCTTCGCGAAGTGCTGGCGATACGCGAGCCACACGAGCAAGGCGCCCGCCATCCCGCCGAGCATCTGCGCGAGGATGTAGCCGCCGACCTTCGACCACGCGAACTTGCCCGCGAGCGCGAGGCTGATCGTGACGATCGGGTTCAGGTGCGCGCCGCTGAACGATGCGGTCACGTAGACGGCGACGAACACGGCCATCGCCCAGCCCATCACGATCACGATCAGGTCCGCGCCCTTGCCCTTGGTCTTCGCCAGCAGCACGTTGGCGACCGCGCCGTTGCCGAGCAGCACGAGAATGGCGGTGCCGATGAATTCTGCAATATAAGGTGACATGTTTGTCTCTCGTAGGTCGCGGCGGACTCGCGCGTTGCGCGGTCCGCCGGTGTTGTTGTATTTCGTTCGGAGTTCTTGTGATTTCTGCCGCGGTGCTTACTGCACGTCGTCGGCCCACGCCTTCGCGGCGCGCACCGCGCGTTGCCAGCCGGCCATGCAGCGCTCGACCTGCTCCTTCGGCATCGACGGCGAGAAGCGGCGATCGAGCTGCCACTGGCTGCGCACTTCGTCGAGGTTCTTCCAGTAGCCGATCGCGAGGCCCGCGAGGTAGGCCGCGCCGAGCGCGGTCGTCTCGGTGATCTGCGGACGCACCGCGTCGACGCCGAGCAGGTCGGCCTGGAACTGCATCAGCAGGTCGTTCGCGCTCGCGCCGCCGTCGACGCGCAGCTCGCCGATGCTGATGCCCGAGTCGGCTTCCATCGCGGCCAGCACGTCGAGCGACTGGTACGCGATCGCGTCGAGCGCCGCGCGCGCGAGGTGCGCGGACGTCGTGCCGCGCGTGACGCCGAATACCGAACCGCGCGCCCGTGCGTTCCAGTGCGGCGCGCCGAGGCCCGCGAACGCCGGCACGAGATAGACGCCGTCGGTATGCGGCACGCTCGCGGCGAGCGCCTCGATCTCGGCGGCCGTCTTGATGATGCCGACACCGTCGCGCAGCCACTGCACGACCGCGCCCGCGATGAAGATGCTGCCTTCGAGCGCGTACTGCACGTCGTCGCCGATCTGCCACGCGATCGTCGTGACGAGGTTGTTCTTCGACTCGATCGGCTTGTCGCCGGTATTCATCATCAGGAAGCAGCCGGTGCCGTAGGTGTTCTTCACCATGCCCGACGTCGTGCACATCTGGCCGAACAGCGCCGCGTGCTGGTCGCCGGCGATCCCCGCGAGCGGGATCTTCGACGCGAACACCGTGGTTTTCGTATGGCCGTAGATTTCCGACGACGCCTTCACTTCCGGCAGCATGCTGCGCGGGATGTCGAGCAGTTCGAGCAGCTCGCTGTCCCACTCGCGCGTGTGGATGTTGAACAGCATCGTGCGCGACGCGTTCGTCACGTCGGTCACGTGCAGCTCGTGCTTCGTGAAGTTCCACACGAGCCAGCTGTCGACGGTGCCGAACGCGAGCTTGCCCTGGCGAGCCTTGTCGCGCGCGCCGGGCACGTTGTCGAGGATCCAGCGGATCTTGGTCGCGGAGAAGTACGAGTCGATCGGCAGGCCGGTCTTCGCGCGCACCTTCGCCTCGAGGCCCTGTGCTTTCAGCGAATCGCAGAAGTCGGCGGTGCGGCGGTCCTGCCACACGATCGCGTTGTAGACGGGCTGGCCCGTCTCGCGATCCCAGACGATCGTCGTCTCGCGCTGGTTGGTGATGCCGATCGCGGCGATCGACGTGCCGTTCAGGCCGGTGCGCGTGACGGCTTCGGCGGCGACACCCGCCTGCGTCGACCAGATTTCCTGCGGGTCGTGCTCGACCCAGCCGGGTTGCGGGTAGATCTGTTCGAATTCCTTCTGGGCGATCGATACGATGTTGCCCTGGCGATCGAACAGCATCGCGCGGGAGCTCGTCGTGCCCTGGTCAAGCGCGAGGATGTACTGATCCTGCATGTCTCTCATCTCCATCCGTGGATTGGCGTAGTTGTGATGCGCGCCGCATGTTACGCGGCGCGTCGGTGAATCAACGTCGGTCAGGCAACTGCAACTGCAAACGGATCACGCGTGCGGCGCGTGCGCGGCGGCGAACCACGCATCGACCGCGGCCGTCACCGCGTCGAGCGTGCCCGGCGCGACGTGCAGGCCGAGCTTCGAGCGGCGCCACAGCACGTCCTGCGCGCAGGTCGCCCATTCGACGTCGCGCAGGTAGCGCAGTTCGGCGTCGTGGATGCCCGGTGCGATCTCGGCGCCGAGGTCGGCGAGCGACGTCGCGCCGTCGACCACGCGTTCCGCGCGCGTGCCGTACGCGCGCGCATAGCGGCGCGCAAGCGCGGCGGGCAGCCACGGATGGCGTTTCGCGAATGCGTCGGCGAACACGTCGAACTTCGCGTTCGCGATGTCGCCGCCCGGCAGCGGCGCGCCGGCCGTCCAGGTCTTCGCGTCGCGGCCGAGCGCGCGACACAGCAGGTCGGCGGCTTCCTCCGCGAGCTTGCGGAACGTCGTGATCTTGCCGCCGAACACCGACAGCAGCGGCGCGCCGGCGCCGTCGTCCATCTCGAGGCGATAGTCGCGCGTGACGGCCGACGCATTCGCCGCGTTTTCGTCCTCGAGCAGCGGGCGCACGCCCGAATAGGTCCAGTGCACGTCGGCCGGCGAGATCTTGCGCTTGAAGTAGCGGTTGATCGAATCGCACAGATACTGCGTCTCGTCGCGATCGATCGCGACCTTCGCGGGATCGTTCGTGTATTCGACGTCGGTCGTGCCGATCAGCGTGAAGTCGTGCTCGTACGGAATCGCGAAGATGATCCGCTTGTCCGGGTTCTGGAAGATGTATGCGTGATCGTGATCGAACAGGCGCCGCGTGATGATGTGGCTGCCCTTCACGAGCCGCACGCTGTGCTGCGCGCCGCGACCGAGCGCGCCGTGCAGCACCTCGCCGACCCACGGGCCGGCCGCGTTCGCGACCGCGCGCGCGCGCACCACGCGGATCGAGCCGTCCGCGTGCCGCAGCCGCGCTTCCCATTCGTCGCCGTGGCGTTCCGCCGACACGAGTTTCGTGCGCGTGAGGATCTCGGCGCCGCGTTCCTGCGCGTCGAGCGCGTTCAGTACGACGAGGCGCGCGTCGTCGACCCAGCCGTCCGAATACACGAAGCCGCGCTTGATCGAGTCGATCAGCGGCGCGCCGGCCGCATGGCGGCGCATGTCGATGCCGCGCGAGCCGGGCAGCAGTTCGCGCTTCGCGAGGTGATCGTAGAGGAACAGGCCGATGCGGATCAGCCAGGCCGGCCGCAGGTTCGGCATGTGCGGCATCACGAAGCGCAGCGGCCACATGATGTGCGGCGCCGCGCGCAGCAGCGTTTCACGCTCCTGCAGCGCTTTGCGGACGAGTCCGAATTCGTTGTATTCGAGGTAGCGCAGGCCGCCGTGAATCAGCTTCGTGCTGGACGACGACGTGTGCGACGCGAGGTCGTCCTGCTCGCAGAGCAGGACCGACAGGCCGCGGCCGGCCGCATCGCGCGCGATGCCGGCGCCGTTGATGCCGCCGCCGACGACGAGCAGATCGTAGCGATTCGGTTGGGTCACCTGCTGTCCTTATCGTCTGATGGAAATGGGCGAACATGAAATGTTCGAATTCGAAATTTAACGAACGAAATCGAAAAAGTAAAGTTCGAAAAAGCGGGGCCAGTAGCGCGTGGCGCGATCCCGGACGATACTGGCGCAATCGACCGTTTCGCGAGGTGAATCATGCGTATTGGGATATGGGCCGGCGCGTGCGCCGTCGTCCTGGCAGGGTGCAGCGCCGGCACGCCGCCGCTTGCCGGCAACTGGCGGGCGCCGTCGTTCGTCGCCCTGCAGACGTCGTGCGGCGGCACCGCGCGCGACTGGGGCGCGGACGCGCAGCCGGTCTATTCGACGCTGTACGACGCGTATGTGGCGAAACGGTATCGCGGGCTGACGCAGGCGAACTATTGCGCGTTCGTAAACGAACTTTCGGCGCACTATGCAGCGCCCGACGCGGCGGGGCGCGCCGGATGGGTCGCGTATTTCAACGGCGCACGCGCGCAGGCCGTCAGCTGGCGGGCTGCGGTCGATCCGACGCTGCGCGGCGGCTGACGCCGGAGCGCTGCGGGAGGCGGAAAAAGGGAAAAGCGGCGCGGCCGGAAATCCGGCCGGCGCGCTCAAGTCAGGAACGGCGGGACTTCAGGAATAGCGGCATTTGATGGATCGCAACGCGGCGTCGCCGGTTTCGGTCACGCAGTATTTGCGTCCCGATCCCAGCCCTTCCAGCCGCACGAGCTGCTGTTCGAGCAGCGCGTCGAGTTCATCGCGATCCATGTCCCCGTGATCGGGGGCATCCTTCACAAGCAGTAGCGTGGCGAATTCATGCGGACTCAGCATCGTTCTCTCCATGGCAATCGGTTTGCCCGCGCAGCCGGCGCAAACGCCGCTGCGCGATACCCGGCGGGGTATGGCTTGGGGGGAAAGCTGTATTCGCCGGCCTTCGGATTCGCACACGCCTTGGCACGGGCGGATCGCGCGAACGGGCCGGGGAACTGGAGTCTAGTCGAGCGCGCGGGCAACGACAAATCGTGCCCCGTTAATTTTCAGTTTGACAGGCACGCAAACCGCTAGCGGTTCAGCAGGCGCGCCAACTTCTTGATTTCACTTGAAGTTTCAGGTGCGGTGCAGCATCGCGCGGGTCATTCCGCGGGGTCATTCCGCGACGTACACCTGGGTGCCCGCGTTCGCCACCGCGTCGGCCATCTCCGGCGGCAACGGCTTGTCGGTGAAGAGTGCATGAACCTGGCTCAGGTGGCCCTGGCGCACCAGCGCCGGACGGCCGACCTTCGAATGATCGGCGACAAGGTAGACCGTGCGCGCATGCTGCATGATCGCCTCGGCCACACGCACCTCGCGCGTGTCGAAGTCGCGCAGCGTGCCGTCGGCCTCGATCGCCGACGTGCCGATGATCGCATAGTCGACCTTGAACTGGCGGATGAAGTCGATCGCGAGTTCGCCGACGATGCCCTTGTCCCACGGCCGCACGATGCCGCCCGTGATCAGCACCTCGCAGTCGGGATAGCCGCTCATCATCGACGCGACGTTCAGGTTGTTCGTGATCACGTGCAGCCCGTGATGACGATTCAGTGCGCGCGCAACTTCCTCGGTCGTGGTGCCGAGATTGATGAACAGCGATGCCTGGTCGGGGATGTGCGACGCGGCGAGCGCCGCGATGCGCCGCTTCTCGTCATGGAACATCCGCTGGCGCGCGGTGTACGACACGTTCTCCGAGCTGGTCGGCAGGCTCGCGCCGCCGTGGTAGCGGCGCAGCAGGTTCAGGTCGGCGAGCCAGTTCACGTCGCGGCGGATCGTCTGCGGCGTGACCGCGAAGTGCGCGGCGAGATCGTCGACGGTCACGAAGCCGTCGCGCTGCACCCATTCGAGCAGTTCCTGCTGGCGCGCGTTGAGGGTGAGGCGGGGATCTCGGGTCATGGTTCGGCGGTCGGATCGTGAGGCGGAGCGGGTATTGTAAGGGCGGGAAGGGCGTTCGATCGGCCTGCGGCGTATCACCGCCCGGAATTCATGCGCAAAGTACATGGATTCATGTGACAAATGAATTTGTGCGATCGCGCGGATCGCGCTGCAATGGCGGACTGGCCGCGCACGCCGGTCGTGCGTCCGGCGCGTTCATTCAGCTTTCGACGAGGTGGAACCGATGACTGGCTTCAACTGGCACAACCCGTATCCGACGACCCGCATCCCGGTATTCGCGCGCAACGTCGTGTCGACGTCACACCCGCTCGCCGCGCAGGCCGGGCTGCGGATGCTGTGGAAGGGCGGCAATGCCGTCGATGCGGCGCTGGCCGCCGCGGCCGCGATCACGGTGGTCGAGCCCGTGTCGTGCGGGCTCGGCGGCGATGCGTTCGCGCTCGTGTGGGACGGCGGCCGGCTGTCCGGGCTGAATGCGTCGGGCGTCGCGCCGGCCGCATGGAGTCCCGACTATTTCCGCAAGCGCCACGGCGAGGACGCGCACGGCATCGCGAACAAGCCGACGCGCGGCTGGGACACCGTCACGGTGCCGGGCGTGATCGCGGGCTGGGAAGCGCTGCATGCGAAGTTCGGCTCGCTGCCGTTCGCGGACCTGCTCGAGCCGGCGATCGAGATCGCCGAGCGCGGCTATGCGGTATCGCCGATCGTCGCGCACAAATGGGCGGCCGCGGTGCCCGAGCTGCAGGGACTGCCGGGTTTCGCCGACACCTTCATGCCGCGCGGGCGCGCGCCGCACGTCGGCGAGCGCATGTGCCTGCCGGGCCACGCGCAGACGCTGCGCACGCTCGCGAAGGACGGCCCGCGCGCGTTCTACGAAGGCGCGCTCGCCGCGCGGCTCGCGGCGTTCGCGCGCGAAGGCGGCGGCGCGCTGACCGAAGCCGACCTGCGCGCGTACCGGCCGGAATGGGTCGAGCCGATCGGCAAGCGCTTCGGCCGTCATACGATTCACGAGATCCCGCCGAACGGGCAGGGCATCGCCGCGCTGATCGCGCTCGGGATCGCCGAGCGGGCGGGCCTGAGTGAATGGCCGGTTGATTCGGTCGACTCGCAGCACCTGCAGATCGAGGCGATGAAGCTCGCGTTCGCGGACGTCTATCGCTACGTCGCCGATCCGCGCGCGATGGACGTGACGCCCGCGCAGATGCTCGACGATGCGTATCTCGCGGAACGCGCGAAGCTGATCGATCGCGCGCGCGCGACGCACTTCGCTGCCGGCCGCCCGCATTCGGGCGGCACGATCTACCTGTCCGCGGCGGACGAACGCGGGATGATGGTGAGCTTCATTCAGTCGAACTACATGGGTTTCGGTTCGGGGCTCGTCGTGCCCGGTACCGGCATTGCCCTGCAGAACCGCGGGCACGGCTTCTCGATGGATCCGGCGTCGCCGAACGTCGTCGCGGGCGGCAAGCGGCCGTTCCATACGATCATCCCCGCGTTCGTCACCGAGGAAGTCGACGGCCGCAGCGAGGCCGTGATGAGCTTCGGCGTGATGGGCGGCGACATGCAGCCGCAGGGCCACCTGCAGACCGTCGTGCGCATGCTCGGCTACGGGCAGCAGCCGCAGGCCGCCTGCGACGCGCCGCGCTGGAAGGTCAATCGCGACTTCACGCTCGACGTCGAGTCGACGATGAAGCGCGAGACGGTCGACGGGCTCGCCGCGCGCGGCCATACGATCAAGTCGATCGACGATCCTTACATGGATTTCGGTTCGGGGCAGTTCGTGTGGCGTCTCGATCGCGACGATCCCGACCGCGGCTACGTGGCCGCGAGCGACAGCCGTCGCGACGGTCTTGCGGCCGGTTTCTGACGGAACGCTTCCAGCGTGGTGCCCGACGGGCGGCCGGATGGCCGCCCGTTTTGCCTGGATGCAGCGCATGCCGTCGCGCGCGCGCAACCGGTTCGAACACCTCATCTAACGATCCGCAACATGCGCGGCGGAACTGCGCGCGGCGGGCATGGTCAGTGCTTTGAAGCACGAACATAAAAGTCCGGCTAAGATGCCAGCATGGTTCGGCCGGACCAATCCACTAATAAATGCAAGCAAAACGTCGCCTGCGGGCACGCCGGGCCTGTGCGAAAAGAGGGGCCGGCCGGCCGCGCGACGACTGGGAGCGCATCACCATGCCTACTGAAACGACGCATGTCATGCCGTGGCGTATCGAGGACATCGACCTGAACCGGATCGATCGTCAGCGCGCCGCCGCGAACGAGGATCTGCTGCTGTTGCTGTGCGCGTCGTCGTTCATCGAAAGCGGCTCGGATCTCTACACGAGCAACCTGAGCGAGTTCTTCAACGACGATCCGGAAGTGTCCGCGTGGCTCAACAATGCGTGGGAGCACGAGGAACTGCAGCACGGGCGCGCGCTGAAGGCGTATATCGCGCACGTGTGGCCCGAGTTCGACTGGGACACCGCGTTCGCGAATTTCTTCGCCGAGTATTCGAAGACCTGCTCGGTCGACGCGTTCGAGAAGACCCGCGCGCTCGAGATGGTCGCGCGCTGCGTCGTCGAGACGGGCACGGCCACGCTCTATCGCGCGATCAACGAATGCTCGGACGAGCCGGTGCTGAAGGAAATCACCGACAACATCCGCTCGGACGAAGTGCGTCACTACAAGCACTTCTTCAAGTTCTTCAAGAAGTACAACAAGCTCGAAGGCAACGGCCGTCTCGCGGTGCTCGGCGCGCTGATGCGCCGCGTGATGGAAATCAAGAACGAGGATTCCGAGATCGCGCTGCGCCACGTGTTCGCCGTCCGCTACCCGGATCGCGTCGGCGACAGTCAATACAACCGCGAGCGTGCCGCGCGCATCAGCTCGCTCGTGCGGCGCAACCTGTCGGCCGACATGTGCGTGAAGATGCTGCTCAAGCCGCTCGACCTGCCCGCGAAGATCCAGCCGAGCGTCCACTATCCGCTGACGAAGATCACGCGGCACGTGTTCATGCGCTGATCGTCACCGCGCGGTCCGGCGCGCGTATGCTGCGCGATCATCATCTGCTTTTCACCGGGGCCGCCATCATGACCGATTCCCATCGCCACGCGCTCGAACAATGGACGTTCGACGCGTGGCCGCCGGCCGTCGTTGCGCTGTTCGACGGCACCGCGCTCGAACGCCATGCCGACTTCGCCGCATCGCTGATCGTCGCGACCGACGACGGCCAGCTGCGCACGACGCTGCTCAGCGTCGGCGAGATCCACGCGCGCGACGCGCATACGCTGCTGCTCGCGCTCTGGCCGCAATCGCGCGCGGCGCGCGCGCTGACACAACGGCGCGCGGCCGCGTTGACGCTCGTCGCGGACGGCGCATTCTTTCAGGCACAACTGAGGATCGAGCCGCTCGAAGGGGACTTCGGGGGCCTTGCCGGATTCGCTGCGACGATCGCGCACGGCGATGCGCAGCGGGTCGGCTATGCGCGTCTCGCGACCGGCGTCACGTTTGCGCTGGAAGGGGAGGCGCGCGCCGAGGTGCTCGCGCGCTGGCAGCGCCAGGTCGAGCACCTGCGGCGCGCGGCCGCGCGGCTTCAGTGACCGCGCTGGCCGCTGCGCGACGAACGGTTGCGGTTCGCGTGCGCGGCGTTGCCGTTCGCGGGGCGCGCGCCGTTGCCGCCTGACGGGCGGCCGCCACCGCTGGCGTTGCCGGTCGCGCCGCCGGTCGTGCGCGGCTTGGCCGCCTTCGCGGCCTTCGGCTGCGCATTGCCGTCGCGCTTCGCGGCCGGCTGGCCCGAGCCGCCTGCACGCGGCTGGCGATTGCCGCCACCGCCGCCACCGCCGCCGCCGTTACCGCCGCGCGGCTGCTGGCCGCGGCGTTGCTGGATCGGCTCAGGCTTCGCGGTCGGATCGGGTTCGAAGCCCGCGATCACTTCCTGCGGAATCTCGCGCTTGATCAGCCGCTCGATGTCGCGCAGCAGCTGCTTCTCGTCGACGCACACGAGCGACACGGCTTCGCCGGTCGCGCCCGCGCGGCCCGTGCGGCCGATCCGGTGCACGTAATCTTCCGGCACGTTCGGCAGGTCGAAGTTGACGACGTGCGGCAACTGGTCGATGTCGATCCCGCGCGCGGCGATGTCGGTTGCGACCAGCACCTGCAGCGTGCTGTTCTTGAATTCCGCGAGCGCGCGCGTGCGGGCCGACTGGCTCTTGTTGCCGTGGATCGCCATCGCGCTGATGCCGTCCTTCGTCAGCTGCTCGGCGAGCCGGTTCGCGCCGTGCTTGGTGCGCGTGAACACGAGCACCTGGAACCAGTTGTGTTCGCGGATCAGGTGCGTGAGCAGCTCGCGCTTGCGATCGCGGTCGACCGGGTGGATCTTCTGCGCGACGCTTTCCGCGGTGGTGTTGCGGCGCGCGACTTCGATCAGCGCCGGCGAATCGAGCAGGTTGTCGGCGAGCGACTTGATCTCGTCGGAGAAGGTCGCCGAGAACAGCAGGTTCTGGCGCTGCGGCGGCAGCTTCGCGAGCACGCGCTTGATGTCGTGGATGAAGCCCATGTCGAGCATCCGGTCGGCTTCGTCGAGCACGAGGATGTCGAGATCCGACAGGTCGATCGTCTTCTGCTGCATGTGATCGAGCAGACGCCCCGGCGTCGCGACGACGATGTCGACGCCGCGCTTGAGCGCATCGATCTGCGGATTGATGCTGACGCCGCCGAACATCACGGTCGAGCGCAGCTTCAGGTACTTGCTGTACGCGCGCACGCTTTCCTCGACCTGGGCGGCGAGTTCGCGCGTCGGCGTGAGGATCAGCGCGCGCACCGCGCGCTTCGCGCCGCGATGCTCGGCGTAGAACGTGTGCAGGCGCTGCAGGATCGGCAACGTGAAGCCGGCGGTCTTGCCGGTGCCGGTCTGCGCGCCGGCGAGCAGGTCGCCGCCGCCGAGGACGGCGGGGATCGCCTGCTGCTGGATGGGCGTCGGCGACGTGTAGCCGAGCTCGTTGACCGCCTTGACCAGCGGTTCGGCCAGGCCGAGAGATTCGAAAGACATAGTTACCACTCTTGAGTTTTATGATCGGCGACGCCTCGCGCGGCCAGCGCGGGGAACGGCGTCGCAAAAAAGCAAAGGGGCGCGGCTGCGGTTTCCCGCAGCCGCGCCCCCGTTTGTGTCGCGCGCTAGTTAGTCAAGCGGCGCGGAACGCAGGTCGCTCACCTGTTGCGGCGAGATCGGCGTACCGTTGTTGCCCCACGACATCCGGATATACGTGACGACTGCCGCGACTTCCTGGTTCGACAGCGACTGTGCGAACGGCGGCATCCCGTACGGACGCGGATTCTTGAACGTGCTCGGCGGATAGCCGCCATTCAGCACCATGCGGATCGGGTTGACCGCCGATTCCATCACGATCGAATGGTTGCCCGCGAGCGGCGGATACGCCGGCGGCTTGCCCGCGCCGGTTTCGGCGTGGCAGGTCGCGCAGTTGTCCGCGTAGATCTTCTTGCCCTGGTCGAACAGCGTGTTGCCGAACTGCTTCGACGGCTCGTACTGCATGTTCTTCGGCGCTTCAGCCTTCTGCGGGATCGACTTCAGGTACGTCGACATCGCGCGCGTATCTTCGTCGCTCATGTACTGCAGGCTGTTGTGCACGACGTCGGCCATCGGGCCGAACACCGCACCCTTGTTCGACACGCCGGCCTGCAGCAGGTCCGACAGCTCCTGCACGTGCCAGTCGCCGAGGCCGAGTTCCTTGTCGTTCGTCAGCGACGGCGCATACCAGTTCTGCAGCGGGATCAGGCCGCCCGCGAAGGCTGCCGAGTTCACCGGGCCGCCCATCATGTTGATCGACGTGTGGCACATCGAGCAGTGGCCGAGGCCTTCGACGAGGTACGCGCCGCGGTTCCATTCGACCGACTTGGTCGGATCCGGCTTGTACTCGCCTTCCTTGAAGAACAGCGTGCGCCAGCCGATCAGCAGGTTGCGGTTGTTGAACGGGAACTTCAGTTCGTGCGGACGGCTCGGCACCGAGACCGGCGGGACCGAACGCAGGTACGCGTAGATCGCGTCCGAGTCGGCGCGCGTGACCTTCGTGTAGCTCGCGAACGGGAAGCCCGGGTAGAGCAGGCTGCCGTCCTTCGAACGGCCGGTGTGCATCGCGCGGTAGAAGTCGTCCGACGTCCACTTGCCGATGCCGTCCTTGTCGTCCGGCGTGATGTTCGGCGTGTACATCGTGCCGAACGGCGTCGCCATCGGCAGGCCGCCCGCGAACGACTTGCCGCCGCGCACGGTGTGGCACGCGATACAGTCGCCGACGCGCGCGAGGTATTCGCCCTTCTTGATCAGCGCGGCCTGGTCGGCCGGCGTGGCCGCGACGGCGGCAGCGCCGTGCAGCGTGTCGTTGCCCGGCCACAGGACCGGCACGAGGGCGGCGGCCGCGACGATCGCGACAGCCGAGAGTGCAAACAGGGACTTGCGTTTCATTGTGTCTGTCTCCCTTGCCTTATTGCGGTTCGCTGCCGCAGGCGAGCGGAGTCTTCATCGAACGCGCCGGGGCCGGCACGGGGTTGGCGGGCGCCGGTTGCGCGGCGAGCCATGCGGTCACGGCCGTCACGTCTTCGTCGGAAAGCTTCGCGGCGATGTCGTGCATGCAATCCGGTGCCTTCGCGTGGCGGTTGCCCGAGCGCCATGCGCCGAGCTGTGCGCTCAGGTAATCGGCGTGCAGGCCGACGAGGCCCGGGATCGCCGGCTGCATGCCGGTCAGCCCTGCGCCGTGGCAGGCCACGCAGGCCGGCAGCTTGCGCGACGGATCGCCTTGCGTGACGAGCTGCTTGCCGCGCGCGAGCGTGGCAGCCGGCAGCGTCGGCTTGGCCGGCGTCGGGTACGGCGGACGCTCGGCCGAGAAGTGCTCGGCGATTTCCTTCAGGTAATCGTCGTTCAGGTAGGTCAGCAGATAGTTCATCGGCGGGTACTTGCGCCGGCCATCACGGAAGTTGACGAGCTGGTTGTACAGGTACTCCGCCGGCTTGCCGGCAAGACGCGGGAAATAGTCGTTGTCCGTGCCCTGGCCGTGAACGCCGTGACATGCGGTACAGCCGCGCACACGCTCGGCCATCGTATCGGGTGCCTTGAGCGGCGCCTGCTGGGCGTGCGCTTGCTCCGTGGGCTTGGTCTGCGCTTGGGCAGCGCTCATAAGGCCCGCGCCACCGATCAGGAGAACGGCAAGCAACGGACGGAAGAGGCGTCTTGAAGACACACGAGACTCCATGTTTATTCGTCGGGGACCTGTCCGGGCTACGATCGGCTCGGCGCATGGACGGCAGGACAGCCGGGCTGCTGCGACGCGGCATTCTATCATCGATGGGTAATGACGGCTATTTGGCAAAAGGTCATCGGTTCCTGCCTGTTTACGACTTGCGACAATTTGACGCGCTATCTGCACGCATCGTGTGAACCGGCGTGCGCTTTGACCATCGAAGACCGTACACTCGCGGGTCGCGCGGCGCCGCCTCCGCCGCAGATCCAGTCATTTCTCCCGTTTCCGGATTCATCGATGACGTTCCTTACCGTGCCGTTGCCGTCTTCCCGCTGTCGTTCCACTTGCCGCCGCGCCACCGGCCGGCCGTTCTCCGGAGGGTGTGCGCGATGAGGATCGACAGCTTGTGGATCGGGCAGGTCGCGCTGGCGGCATTGATGGACGCGACGTTCGCGATGGCGGTCGGCTCGGCGCTGCTCAAGGCGTGGCTCGGCAAGGACGGCGCGCGGCCGGTCGTCGCGCCGTCGCATCCCGCATGGCTGCGCGCGCAACATTCGCTGGTCGCGGCGGCGCTCGCGCTCGTGCTCGCCGATCTCGGCTGGCTCGTGTACGAAGCCGCGGCGATGAGCGGCGCGGGGCTCGGCGGTGCGTTCGCCGCGATTCCCGTCATGCTCACGCAGACCCACGCGGGCTTCGCGTGGAGCGTCGCGTTCGCCGGCGCCGTGGTGCTCGCGATCGTCGCGCTCGCGAAGCCGGACGGCCCGGTCGCGCACGCGGTGCTGTGGCTCGCGGTGATCGTGGTCGCGGGCGGCAAGGCGTCGCTCGGCCATGCGGCCGATACCGGCCTGCTGTCCGCGGCGGTCGGCGTGCAGACGCTGCACCTGCTCGCCACCGCGGTGTGGGGCGGCCTCGTGCTCGCGGGCGGGCTCGCGGTGCTGCCGGTGCTCGGCTCGTCGGTCGCGCGCGGCGCGCTGATCCGGATCGGCCAGCACCTGTCGCGTACGTCGGTGATCGCGGTCGTCTTCGTGCTCGGCACCGGCGTGCTCAATGCACTGCGCGGGCTCGGCGGCTCGGTCGCGCCGCTCGACGGCAGCACGTGGGGGCGCGTGCTGCTGCTCAAGCTGTTGCTCGTCGCGCTCGCGCTCGTGCTCGGCGGGTTGAACCGCTTCTCCGCGCTGCCGCGCCTGCGCCGTACCGCGTCGACCGAGGATGCGCACACGTTCCGCAACATCCTGCATCTCGAGGCGCTGACGATGATCGGCGTGTTCGTCGCGGCCGCCGTGCTGGCGTCCTGCGTGCCGGGGTTCGCGGCGCTCGGCTGACGGCCGGCTCGCCGCGGCGCAGGGCCGGGTGCCCGCGCGCCGCGAGCCGCGGATGCAAGAACGGCCGCCTGCCGGGCGGCCGTCTCGAAGCCGATGCGCGGCATGCCCGCCGCGCATCGCATCTCATCTCACCTCGGCATCACCACTCGGCGACGCTGCCGTCCGCGTGGCGCCACACCGGGTTGCGCCAGCGGTGGCCCGTCTTCGCCATCTCGCGCACCTTCTCCTCGTTGACGTCGATGCCGAGCCCCGGGCCCTGCGGGATCGCGACGAAGCCGTCCTCGTAGCGGAACACCTCGGGGTTGCGCAGGTAGTCGAGCAGGTCGTTGCCCTGGTTGTAGTGGATGCCGAGGCTCTGTTCCTGGATGAACGCGTTGTAGCTGACCGCGTCGAGCTGCAGGCATGCGGCCAGCGCGATCGGGCCGAGCGGGCAGTGCAGCGCGAGCGCGACGTCGTAGCTTTCCGCGAGCGTCGCGATCTTGCGGCACTCGGTGATGCCGCCCGCGTGCGACGCATCGGGCTGGATGATGTCGACGTAGCCGCCCGCGAGGATGTGCTTGAAGTCCCAGCGCGAGTAGAGCCGCTCGCCGAGCGCGATCGGCGTGTTGGTCTGGTTGACGATGTCGCGCAGCGCCTCGGCGTTCTCCGACAGCACCGGCTCCTCGATGAACATCAGCTTGTACGGATCGAGCTCCTTCGCGAGCACCTTCGCCATCGGCTTGTGCACGCGGCCGTGGAAGTCGACGCCGATCCCGACGTGCGGGCCGACCGCGTCGCGCACCGCCGCGACGTTCGCGATCACCTGCTCGACCTTGTCGTAGGTGTCGACGATCTGCAGCTCTTCGGAGCCGTTCATCTTCACCGCCTTGAAGCCGCGCTCGACCACGGCGCGTGCATTGTTCGCGACGTCGCTCGGCCGGTCGCCGCCGATCCACGAATACACCTTGATGCGCTCGCGCACCTGGCCGCCGAGCAGCGCATGCACGGGCACGCCGTGATGCTTGCCCTTGATGTCCCACAACGCCTGGTCGACGCCCGCGATCGCGCTCATCGTGATCGGGCCGCCGCGGTAGAAGCCGGCGCGGTACATCACCTGCCAGTGATCCTCGATCAGCAGCGGGTCGCGGCCGACCAGGTAGTCGGCGAGTTCCCGCACCGCGGCCTCGACGGTGTGCGCGCGGCCCTCGACGATCGGCTCGCCCCAGCCGACGATGCCCTCGTCGGTCTCGATCTTGAGGAACAGCCAGCGCGGCGGGACGACGAAGGTTTCGAGGCGGGTGATTTTCATGTCGCTTGTCTCCAGGGTGGACCGGCGCGGACGTGCGGACGCGGCGCCGGTCGAGTACGTGACGACGATCCTAGCGTAGCGCGTTAAAAAATAGTATTAATAGCACTATTGTGCAGATAGTGGGCAGCCGCGGCGTTGCCCATCACCGGAGAACGATCATTCAACGCGACCTGCATGGACAGACGGCCTTCCGGCTGGCGACGGCGATCCTGCGGGGCGACTATCCGCCCGAGTCGCTGCTGCCGCGCGAGCCGGACCTGATGGCGATGTTCGGGGTGAGCCGCACGGTGCTGCGCGAGGCGCTGCGCACGCTGACGTCGAAGGGACTGGTCGAATCGCGGCCGAAGGTCGGCACGCGCGTGCGGCCGCGCCGCGCATGGAACCTGCTCGACGCCGACCTGCTCGACTGGTACGCGCGCGTCGCGCCGCCGCTCGCGTTCGCGCTGAAGCTGCAGGAAATGCGCGAGATGATCGAGCCGCATGCGGCCGCGCTGGCTGCTCGCACGCATACGCCCGAAGCGTTCGATGCGATCGATGGCGCGGCGCGCGCGATGGCCGCCGCGCGCAACGTCGACGAGTGGGTGCATGCGGACCTGCGTTTTCACCTGAGCGTGCTGGAGGCCGGTGGCAACGAACTGCTGGTGCCGCTCGGCGCGCTGATCGACCGCACGCTGGAAGCGCAATTGCATCTGAACGCGCGCCGTGCGCACGTCTACAACGCATCGCTCGCCGAGCACGTTGCCGTCAGCGATGCGATCCGCGTGCGCGACGAGGACGGCGCGCGCCGCGCGATGGCGTCGCTGCTCGCGGTGACGCGCGCGCGGATCGAGATGGCGTGACGGAAACGGACGGGCGGTGCGGCGCCGTCAGGCGTTCGCGCAGCCGCCCGGCTTGACGATGCGCTCCGTCGATGGCGGGTACTTCGCGAGCAGGCTCGCCGGCCGCCGCGGACGCGCGACCAGGTCGCCGCCGCAGTTCGGGCACCGGCCCTTCAGCACGTCGTCGGCGCAGGTCGCGCAGAACGTGCATTCGAACGTACAGATGCGCGCTTCCGCCGAATCGGGCGGCAGGTCCTTGTCGCAGCATTCGCAGCCGGGGCGCAGTTCGAGCATGACGGTTTTCCTTGGTCGCAGAGGGTCGGGGCGGGCGCCGCCGGACGTTGCGTGCGGCGCATGCGAGCGCTACTGTACGCGTTTGGACCGGCCTGGCCAACGGTGTCCGCCCGGATACCGCCGACGCGCACGGGCCGCCCCGGGAGACGACCATGCTTTATCACGGAAGCTGTCATTGCGGCGACGTGAAGTTCGAGGCGCAAGGCGACCTGCAGGGCGTGATGGCCTGCAACTGCTCGATCTGCCGGCGCAAGGGCGCGCTGATGTGGTTCGTGCCGCGCGATCACATGACACTGCTCACGCCCGACGACAAACTCGCCACCTACCTGTTCAACAAGCACGTGATCCGCCATCGCTTCTGCAAGCGCTGCGGGATCCACACGTTCGCCGAGGGGACTCATCCGGACGGCACCGCGATGGCCGCGATCAACGTGCGATGCCTCGAGGATGTCGATTTCGATGCGCTGCCCGTCACGCACTACGACGGCCGTTCGCACTGAGCGGCGCGTCGTGGCATGAGCGCGCGGGCCGCCGTCAGGACGGCTCGACCTGCGGCGCCGGCGTTTCCGCCTGCGGCGCGGGGCCCGTCGTGCGCGTGCCGGCCGCGGCCGGGCGTTCGATCAGCGGCGCGAGCGCCGGCGCCATCGACTTCAGCAACTGCACGGCCATCGCGCTCGTGAAGTCGTAGCGCGCCGCGTAAGGTTCGTGCGCGGTCGCCGTCAGCACGCCGAAGAAGCGGTCGCCGAGCACGAACACGAACGTGCCGCTGCGATTGACCTTGCGCGACTCGATCAGCCGCGCGCCGCGCGCGTAGACATTGAAGCGCTGGTCGCCCGTCCCGGTCTTGCCGTAGACCTGCAGCGTCTTGCCGTCGGGCAGCGTGAAGCCGCCCGACAGGCGCCGCGCCGTGCCGTTCAGCACGACGTCGCGCAGCAGCGTGCGCGCCACGTTGACGATCTCCGGCGACAGCATCGGCTGCGGCTGCGCGGCCGCGCGCACGAAGCGCGTCTCGTACGGCGTGCCCTTCGCGAAGTCGAGGCGCGTGATCGTCTCGGTCGGCGCCTTCCGGCCGCCGGTCGCGATCAGGCCGATCAGTTTCGCGAGCGCGTCGGGCTGGTCGCCCGATGCGCCGATCGCGGCCGCGTAGGACGGCGTGACTTCCTCGAACGGGTAGCCGAGCGCGCGCCACGCCTTCGTGATTTCCGCATACGCGCGCAGCTCGACCATGCGGCGGATGCGCCGGTCCTGGGTCGCGTGGTAGCGCGTCTTGTACAGCCACGAGTACGTGTAGAAGCGCGCATCGCGGCTGTCGCGCCGGACCTCGGCGAGCGACGCGTTCGGGTGGGCGCGCAGGTAGTTGAGCGTCCACAGCGCGAGCGGGTGGACGCTCGCGATATAGCCGCGATCGTTGAGGTTGAAGCGGTCGATCGCGTATTTCGCGTAGAGCGCGGCGAGATCGTCGTCCGACAGCGTCGCGGCCGGCGTGCCTTTCAGCTGCGCGCGCATCTGCGCATCGAACCACGCGAGCGATTCGTTCGGCGCGACGCTGCGCAGCACCGTCGCGATCTTCGGCGGCGACTTGCGCACGTTCTGCAGCAGCAGCGCGAGCGCGTCGTCGGGCGCCTTGCCCGCATAGCGCGTGTAGTAGCGCTTCACGTAGACCTGGCTTTCGCCGTCGACGAACTGCTCGAGGTAATGCTTGCGCTGCGCCGGATCGTCGAGCCACGACGACGACGGGCCGGCCGCCTGCAGCATCTCGTAATGGACGATGTCGCGCATCAGCCGCACGAACACGAGGTTGACCGAGTGCTCGAACGCCGTATGCAGCGTGAGGATGCGGCCGTTGTCCGACTTCTCGAAGTTCGAGAACACCTGCGCGCCGCCGCCCGTGTAGAACACGTCGGGGCTCGCCGAGTACTTGCGTTCGACCGACGCGTCGAGCATCGCCTGGAGCGAGCGGTCGCGCGTATGCGACAGGTAGTCGAGCGCCCAGTGCGACAGCCCGTCGAGCGGGTCGGGCTTCACTTTCGCGAGTTGCGCGTTCGACAGGTTGCCGTAGCGCGCATGCAGGTCGGAGACGATCTGCAGGTAGGTGATCAGCGTGCGCAGCTTCGCGGTCGAGCCGAGGTTGATGCGGCCGCCGCGGTTCACGTCGAACGGCTGGTTCACGCTGTCGGTCTGCACGCGCAGCATGTTCGCGCCGTTGCGATGCTCGTACAGCGTGAAGCTGTACGTGAGGTGCGACGGGTCGTCCCTCGGCGCGAGCATCTCGAAGCCGTACAGGCCGGCGGCCTGCGCACCGTCGCGGGTCGACGCCTTCGCGAGCCGTTCGGCGACCGCCTGCTGCACGCCGTTGTCGAGCGTGCTGGTGGCTTCCAGGTCGAGCTGGTCGAGCTGGTACAGGTCGCTGATCCCGAGTGCCGACAGCAGCGACGCGCGCGCGGACGACACGGCCTTGCGCGACACGAACGACTGCACGTGCGCGGCGGCCGGCGGCGCGCTGCGCTCGATCTGCGCGGCAAGCGCGGCATCGCGCAGCGCGGGCGAGATCACGCCGCCGTTCGACAGGAGCCGCAGGTAGCTGTCGGTCAGCTTCTGCAGCGCGGGATAGCCGCGATTCAGGAAGTACGACGGCGCGCGCTGCGCGATGATCAGCGACAGCACTTCGCGGAACGTCTTGCCCTGTTCGTCGACGTTGTCGCCGGTCGTCGGCGCGGACAGGATGCGGTTCACGTCGTTGAAGTCGCGGCCGTACCACGCGGCGAGACCGTCGCCGATGCCGGTGATTTCACCCACGTGCGGCCGCGCGGCGAGCGGTACCGAGTTCAGGTAGCGCACGACGATCGCGCGGCGCGCGAGCATCGTCTGCGGGCCGTTCATGTAGGCGAGGATCGACGCGGACGCGATCTGCCGCAGCTTCTCCGGCGGCGTCGCGGTGCGGCCGTCCGGCGAATGGCGGAACTTCTCGATTTGCGTCGCGAGCGTGCTGCCGCCCGGGCGTGCCTGATGACGGTTGACGACGTGCAGCGCCTGATCGGCGAGCGCGCGGCCGAAGCGGCCCCAGTCGATCGCCGGGTTGCGGTTCGGCTGGTTCGCGTCGAGCAGGTAGCGATCCTCGATGAACAGCAGCGAATCGGCGACGACGCGCGGCACCGTGTCGAAGTCGGCGTACACGCGTTGCGGGAACACGGTCGCGAACAGCGGCGAGCCGGTCGAGTCGAACAGCATCAGCCCGGCCTGGTCTTTCTCTTCGTAAGGCAGGAACAGGCCGCGATCGGCGAGCGACAGCATCCGTTCCGAATCGCGCGCCTGCTTGCCGACGACGAAGCCGCGCGCGAGCAGATGCTGCTGGAACGCGGGAAGCAGCGAATAGCCGAGGCGCTGGTCGTACGGCCCGTTGACGGGGAAGCGGATGTGATCGCTCGCGCCCGCCTCGACGGTATAGCCGATGTCGCGGGTGAGCTCGGACAGGTAGCGCGCCTGCAGGCGCGACGTCTCGAACTCGGTCATCACGAGCCGGGCAATGATCGCCACCGCGATCACCAGCGCGGCGAGCAAGGACCACTTGATCCACGTCCAGACCGATGCACTCCCGGTCACGCGCGGCAGGATGCGATTCAGCGGCCGATTCATGGCGGCGTCTCCCTGAAGGCGCAGGCTCCGGCCGCACCCCATTAAGGATTAGTGTAGTCCTCCGCAGCGGGCTGCCAAGGGTGGTTCACTACCGAGATGCGTCGGCGCAACGCGCATGCCTGTGACATGCGGGAACCGGCCTGTGGTGCGGTGGCGCGCGTCGCCGTGACGTAACGTTTGCGCGTTCCGCTCGCGTGCCTGCGTGTGTCAACGGCGACAAGGTGGCCGTGCCGATCGCGCCGATCGTTTTACGCACCGGCCTTGTGCATTGCGAAATCGCGACAAATCGGGTCCGATCGTATTGCCGAAGTCATGGCGCGATGCGCGACGAAGCTACGAGTTTCCGAGATAGCCGGATGCACGGGCCGCAGGTACGATCGCCGGATATGCGGCGCATGTCCGTTTTTGCCGGGGGTGCCATGTCGATTCATCCCGTCGCGCTCGTTTGCACGGCGATCCTGGGGTTGATGCTGTTCGGGCTCGGCCTGGTCGTGTCCGTCACGCGCTTCCGGCGTACCACCAATTCCGGGTGTGCGTCCGATCCGACCGACGGATTGCACAAGATCGTGCGCGCGCATGGCAACACGGCCGAATACGCGCCGTTTCTCGCGGTGCTGTTTCTCTATTTCGGCGCACACGACCCATCGCGCGCGATCGTCTCGTTGATCGTCGCGGCAACCGCGTGCCGCTGCCTGCTCGTGATCGGATTGCTCGCATGGCCGACCATGGCGAGGCCGAATCCCCTGCGGTTCATCGGCGCGCTCGGCACATATCTGTGCGGCGCCGCGCTATGCGTCGCGCTGTTCGTCTGAGCAGGTCGCTGTCGCCATGGCCGCTTCGCGGGATCGTGCCGCCGCGCGGTCTCGACGAAGCAGTGGATCAGCTGGTCGCACGACCGAATCGCGCACCTGCTTGCCGATGACGAAGCCGCGCGCGAGCAGCTGCTGCTGGAATGCGGGAAGCGTCGAATAACCGAGGCGCTGGTCGTACGGCGTCGCCGGCGTTGGTAAAAATGGCACGTGATTACAGCCTTTCATTCACCTGACGAAATGATCGATCAGGTGATCGATGAAAAGCCGCGCCTTGCGAGGAAAATGGCGCCGGCTCGGGTACACGACGTTCATCTCGAGTTCCTCGAGCCGATAGTCGGCGAGCAGTTCGCGCAGCCGGCCGGCGGCGAGATCCGGTGCGGCGAGGAAGTCCGGCAGCACCGCGATGCCCATGCCGGCGAGCGCCCAGTTGCGGATCAGCCCGATGTTGTTCGACGACGCGGACTTGTTCGGGCGCACGGTGACACACGCGGAACCCGGGTCGAACGACAGGTGCTCGCCCGCGAAGTCGGCATGGAACGCGAGGCACGCGTGGGATGCGAGGTCGTGAGGATGGGCCGGCGCACCGTGCCGTTCGATATACGACGGCGCCGCGCAGACGATCCGCTTCAGGCGCGTGAGCGGGCGTTTCACCAGCGTGTTGTTGCCGATGTGCTGCGACAGCAGCAGCCCGACGTCGAAGCCCTCCGACACGAGGTCGACATGGCGGTCCAGCATCGTGACCTCCGGCACGATGGCCGGATGCCGCGCCTTGAACGCGTCGATCGCAGGCGCGAGCACGTGCATGCCGAACATCACCGGCGCGGCGATCTTCAGCGACCCGATCGGCTCGTGGTGCATCGACGCGATCGTTTCCTCGACGCGGTCGATTTCCTCGATCACGTGCCGGATCTGGGCGAGGTACAGATGACCGGCGTCGGTCAGCGACAGGCTGCGCGTCGTGCGGTTCAGCAGGCGTGCGCCGAGCCGGTCCTCGATGCCCATCACGAGGCGCGTGGCCGACGAGTTGGAGATGTTCAGTTCCGTTGCCGCGCGCGCGAAACTGTGGAGTTCGGCGACCTTGATGAATAGCCGCATTGGGAGGAATTCGTCCATTTTTTTATCGAAGACCAGAAATTGGTTTATTGAATTTTATTCTTCGATGGATTGGCTTGAACGACTCGTTTTAACGAATAAGTATTATGAAATGGTGTGTTGATCGGCTGCCTGATTGGTTTCAGAATAAGCGGTTGGGCGGATGCGGGTTCGGCGGAATTATTTTCGTATTCCGCTCGATATAAACCAATTTTATCGGTCTGTATTTAGTAAATGTACGAAAATGCGTGAAAAGTTTTCGTATAAAACGATCGATATGATCACTGCAGGCCGAGTCGAATCAGACGCGTCGCTATCGCCACAGCAGCTTCGCGGGATCGTGCCGCCGCACGGCCTCGACGAAGCAGTGGATCAGGTAGTCGCACGCGACCGTGTTGAGCGCGTCGCGGCGCGTCAGCACGCCGGCCGACACGGTCGGGATCGTCTCCTTCACGTTGATCGTGACCATCCGTTCCCGGATCCAGTCGACTTCCATGAAATGCTTCGGCACGCACGACACGGTGTCGGTGTGCACCGACAGCGAGAACGCCGCGCTGAACGACGTGCATTCGACGATCGGCTGCGGCGCCCGGTAGCCGTGCGCGACGAACACGTTCTGCAGCAGCCGGCCGATGCTTTCCGGCGACGTGTTCAGCACCCACTGCGCGTCCTGCAGCTGCGCGAGCGACGTGCAGTGGCGCAGCGGATTGCTCGCGCGCGTCATCAGGATCAGCTCCGATTCGAGCAGCGGCCGGAACGTGAATTCGGGTGACAGCCGCGTCGCATCGACGATCGCGATCACGAAGTCGAGCGAGCCGTCGCGCAGGCGCGGCAGCGCCGTGTCGAGAAAGCCTTCGCGCACGTCGAGGCGGATCGTCGGCATCCGCTGCCGAAACGCGTCGAGCGCGGCCGGCAGGAAGCCGAGCGACATCAGCGGCGTCAGCGCGCACGCGAGCGCGCCTTCCTTGCCGCCTGAAAGCTGGATCACGTCGTCGCGCGCGTGCTGCATCTCCGCGAGGATCAGGCGCGCACGCGCATAGACGGCCTGCCCGAAGCGCGTGAGCTGCGCGCCGCGCGCGTTGCGCGTGACGAGCGGCACGCCGAGGTCCTGCTCGAGTTCGCGGATCGCCTTCGTGAGCGCGGGCTGCGACAGGTGGATCGCGCGCGCGGCGGCGCGCAGGCTGCCGTGTTCGGCGATGGCGGCAAGCGCCCGGAGCTGGTGGTGTTTCACGGCGTGGCAGGGCGCGGCGGCAGTGGCGACCTTCGCATCCTACACCGCGGCGGCGCGCGAAAAGCACGCGATAACCGGGCGTTATCACGATCGGAAAATGTCGCTCCGGGCTGCGTATTTTGAATGCCTAGACTGCATGCGCAGGCCGTCGAACGGGCCGCGCACCAGACCCGCATAACCAGTACGGAGACTCATCTTCATGAAGGCGCCCCGAGCGGACAGCATGTTCGGCGGGCATGTCGGCGACGTTGCCGCATCCCCGTCCAATCGCCAGCTGATCGTCGCGATCACGATCGGCAACGGCCTTGAATTCTTCGATCTCACCGTGTTCAGCTTCTTCGCGGTGCTGCTCGGCAAACTGTTCTTTCCGGCCGCGTCCGCGCAGCAGCAATTGCTGATGTCGGTCGCGACGTTCGGCGTCGGCTTCATCGCGCGGCCGGTCGGCGGCGTCGTGATCGGGCTCGTGGCCGACCGCTTCGGCCGCGTGCCGGCGATGAACCTCACGCTCGTCACGATGGCGCTCGGCACCGGGATGATCGGCATTCTGCCGACCTATGCGCAGATCGGCATCGCGGCGCCCGTGCTGGTCGTGCTCGCCAGGCTGCTGCAGGGCTTTTCGGCCGGCGGCGAGGTCGGCGTGTCGACGTCGCTGCTCGCCGAACGCGCGCCGCCCGGCGAGCGCGGCTACTACACGAGCTGGCAGTTCGCGAGCCAGGGCGCCGCGGCGCTGGCCGGCTCGTTCGTCGGCTTCCTGCTGTCGCATTTCCTCGCCCCCGCCGCGCTCGAATCGTGGGGCTGGCGCGTGCCGTTCCTCGCCGGCGTGCTGATCGCGCCGGTCGGCCTGTATCTGCGCGCGCGCTTTAATGCGATCGAGCAGCACGCGCCGGCCGCGGCCGCGCGGCGCTCGTCCGCGGTACTCGGCACCGTGCTGCGGCGCGACGGCGGCGCCGTGCTGACCGCGCTCGGCCTCGTGGTCGGCGGCACCGCGGCGCACTTCATCGTCCTCTATTACATGTCGACGTACGCGATCCGCGTGCTGCACCTGCCGATGGATACCGCGTTGTGGTGCGGCATCCTGTCCGGTGCGGTGATGTTCGTCGCCGCGCCGATCGGCGGACGGCTGTCGGACCGCACCGGCAGCAAGCGCGTCGCGCTGTGGACGCGTGTCGCGCTGACCGTGCTGATCCTGCCGGGCTTCTGGCTGATCCGCGCGGTGCCGTCGATCGCGACGATGTACGCGGTCGTGATGCTGCTCGCCGCGCTGCACTCGATCAATGCCGGCGCGAACGGCGTGATTCTCGCCGAGCTGTTTCCGAAGAGCACGCGCGCGACCGCGCTGTCGATCGCGTATGCGGGCGGCGTGTCGATCTTCGGCGGCTTCGCGCAGTTCATCGTCACCTGGCTGATCGGGGCGACCGGCAATCCGGCCGCGCCGGCGTGGTACGTGATCGTCTGCGGCGTGCTGTCGCTCGTCGCGCTCGCGTTTGCGTCCGATCGAAGCGATCAGGATGACTGACCGATATTCCTTTTCTTCCATTCGCCCCATGACCACCACCGTTTCGTTTTCGTCGTCGCCGGCCGACGTCGCCGCCGGCGACCTGTGCGACCTGCCCGCACGCACCATGCTCGATCTGCTGAAGGCGCGGCAGATCAGCGCGTGCGACCTGCTCGATGCGCATCTCGCGCGCATCGCGACGGTCAACCCGCGCGTGAACGCGCTCGTCACCGTCGTCGATCCCGATGCGCTGCGTGCCCGCGCACGCGAGATCGACGCACGCTGGGCGCGCGGCGAATGGGTGGGGCCGCTGCACGGGCTGCCGGTGTCGCAGAAGGACCTGACCGCGACGCGCGGCGTGCGCACGACCTTCGGCTCGCCGCTGTTCGCCGATCACGTGCCGCAGCACGACGCGCTGATCGTGCGCCGCTGCGCGAGTGCCGGCGCGCTGATGATCGGCAAGTCGAACACGCCGGAATTCGGCGCCGGCTCGCATACGTTCAACGAGGTGTTCGGCGCGACCCGCAACCCGTGGGACCTGACGCGTTCCGCGGGCGGCAGCAGCGGTGGCGCTGCCGCGGCGCTCGCCTGCGGGATGAATCCGCTCGCATGCGGCAGCGACATGGGCGGCTCGCTGCGCAACCCGGCCGCGTGGAACAGCGTGGTCGGGCTGCGGCCGTCGCCGGGCCGCGTGCCGCGCGCGCCGGACCTGAACGGCTGGGCGACGCTCGGCGTCGACGGGCCGATGGCGCGCGACGTCGCCGACACCGCGCTGCTGCTGTCCGCGATCGCCGGGCCGAGCGGCGAAACCGCGACTGAAATCGCGGAGCCGGGCGCGCGCTTCGCGCAGCCGCTCGAACGCGATTTCCGCGGCACGCGCATCGCGATGTCGCGCGGCTTGCCCGGCGTGCCGGTCGATCCGGAGATCCGGCGCGCCGTCGATGCGCAGGCGCGCGTGTTCGCGTCGCTCGGCTGCGAAGTCGAATTCGACGATCCCGATCTTTCGGAGGCCGAAGAAGTATTCCGCATCGAGCGTGCCTGGATGATCGGCACGCTGGTCGACGGCTTCGACGAACGGCAGCGTGCCGCGCTGAAGCCCGAACTCCTCGACGAATACCGGCTGCATCGGTCGCTCTCGGCCGCGGATCTCGGCCGCATGTTCGTGCGCAAGACACGGCTGTTCGACCGGATGCGTGCGTTCATGCAGCGCTATGCGTTCTACGTGCTGCCGACGACGCAGGTGATGCCGTTCGACGCCGCGCTGCGCGTGCCCGCCGACGTGCTCGGCATCGCGAACACGACCTACATCGACTGGATGCGCGTGTGCTGGCTGCTGTCGTCGACCGAGGCGCCGATCCTGTCCGTGCCGTGCGGTTTCTCCGCGACCGGCTTGCCGATCGGCATGCAGATCGTCGGCCGCTACCGCGACGACTGGGGCGTGCTCCAGTTCGGCCATGCGTACGAAGTCGCGGCCGGCCGTCGCCGGACGCTGCCGCCCGTCGTCGCCGACGCGCTGCGCTGACCACTTTTCCCGGCTGATAGCGGACCGTTCCGGTCCGTGCCGGCAGGCCGCGCGCCTGCGGGGGGCGCGCACGCCTGCGTTTGGCCATTCGACCCGCGCAATGGAGATCTCTCGATGAAAAAACGGCTGTTGGCAGGCGCGGGCGTCGCGCTGATCGCGGGTGCGGCGCACGCACAGAGCAGCGTCACGCTGTACGGCATTATCGATGAAGGGCTGACTTACTCGAGCAACGTCGCGGTGACCGGCGCGAACGGCGTGGCAAGCGGCAAGCCCGCGCTGCGGATGCTGGGCGGCGTGCAGCAGGCGAGCCGCTGGGGGCTGCGTGGCAGCGAGGATCTCGGCGGCGGGCTGAAGGCCGTCTTCACGCTCGAGAACGGGTTCGATCCGAGCACCGGCAAGCTCGGGCAGGGCGGGCTGATCTTCGGCAAGAAGGCGTTCGTCGGGCTGTCGGGACCGCTCGGCACCGTCACGCTCGGGCGGCAGTACGACACCAACGTCGACTTCCTCGGCCCGCTCGAGGCCGCTGCGCTGTTCGGCGGCTACATGGTCGCGCACCCCGGCGACCTCGACAACGTGAACAACGCGAACTCGACCAACAACGCGATCAAGTTCACCAGCAACGACTACGGCGGGTTGCGCGTCGCCGCGATGTACGGGGTCGGCGGCGTGGCGGGCGCGACGACGCGCAACCAGGTGTGGTCGGCCACGGCCGGCTACACGCGTGGGCCGCTCGCGGTGGCGGCCGGCTACCTGAATGCGCGCAACCCGAACGTGTCGTTCTTCGGCACGACCGGCAGCCCCGCGCCGACCGTGGGCGGCGTGCCGGGCAACAACATGCTGTCGCCGGTGTATTCGGGCTATGCGTCGGCGCGCACGTTGCAGGTCGTGGCGCTCGGCGGCACCTATGCGATCGGCGCGGTGACGCTCGGCGCGATGTACACGAACACGTCGTTTCGCCAGCTCGGCGATCTGTCGTCCGGGCCGAATCCGGGTGGCGTGTCCGGCAACGCAGTGTTCAACAACGCCGAGGCGAGCGTGCGCTATCAGTTCACGCCTTACCTGTTCGGCGGCGTGGCGTACGACTACACGCGCGGCGGCGGCGTGGCCGGTCGCGACGGCGCGACGTATCACCAGGTTGCCGCGGGGCTCGACTATTTCCTGTCGAAGCGCACCGACGTCTACGTGAGCGCCGTGTTCCAGCGTGCGTCGGGCACCGACTCGACCGGGCATGCGGCGGTCGCGGCGATCAACGGCCCCGGCGCCTCCGCGAACGACCGGCAGTTCCAGGCGCGGATCGGCATGCGCCACAAGTTCTGATCAGGGCGACGGCGAGCGGCTGCGCGGTGATATCCTCGCGAAACGCCCGCGACCGACGGGCGGATACCGACTGCCCGCACGCGGCCCGACGCCGTGCTGCGCGGCGTTTCCGAGGGAGAGCCGAACCATGAGCCGCAAATTCATTCTGAAGGGCGACACGACCGATCACGGCGGCGTCGTGCTCGACGGGATCGCCAATTCGTCGTTCGACGGCCGCGAGCTTGCCTATCTCGGCGCGCCTGTGTTCTGCGCCGCGTGCAAGACCCAGGGCGTGATCGTCTCCGATGGCGGCGAGCGGACGATGACCGTGATGGGCAAGGTCGTCGCGCTCGAACACGACCTGTGCCAGTGCCTGTGCGCGCCGCAGCCGAAGCTGATCCCGTCGCAGGGGACGGGCACCATCTCGGGCTGATGCCCGTCGACTCCGTGCGACGCGCGCGGCGCGCCGCCCGTCGTCAGACGCTGCCTGCGGTCTCGATCACCAGAATGCGCGCTTCTCCGAGCGGATGCGCGACATGTTCGGTGCCGACCGTCGCATGGAAGACGTCTCCCGTTTCGAGCACCGTCGCGTGCTCGATGCCTGCTTCGCGGTAACGCATCTCGACGCGGCCGTCGAGCACCGCAAAGACTTCCTCGCCGTCGTTCACGTGCCACCGGTACGGCTGATCGGTCCAGTGCAGGCGGACCGTGATGCCGTTCAGGTTCGCGATGTCCAGCGCGCCCCATGCGCGCTGTGCGGTGAACGCGGTGCTGCGGATGATGTTCATCGGTAGGTCCGGTCCGTGAATTTGAAGGCTGCGGAGCGCGGGCAGGCTGCACGGCCGTGCGGCTCGGCCGCGCGCCGGTTTCCGTGTACCGGGGATCAGCGCGACATCGCGCGCAAGGCTGCGTCGATCGTCTGCTTCCGCTTCTCCAGCCCCGCAGCCGAACGCTCGGTCACGCGCTTCAGGACCGATGCCGGCGCGGTATCCGGCGAGCCTGCATCGAACGGCGGCGCGGGCGCATATTCGAGCGCGAGCTGGATCGCCTGCGCCTCTTCGTCGCCGACCAGTTCGGCGGCGATCGTCAACGCGAAGTCGATGCCGGCCGTCACGCCGCCGCCGGTGATCAGGTTGCCGTCGCGCACCACGCGTTCGCGCACGGGCACCGCACCGAGCGGCGCGAGCAGCGCATGAAACGCCCAGTGCGTCGTCGCGTGGCGGCCGCGCAGCAGGCCGGCCACGCCGAGCAGCAGCGCGCCCGTGCAGACCGACGTCACGTAGCGCGCGGCCGCCGCGCGCTGCTGCACGAACGCGATCGTTTCGGCATCGAGCAGCAGTTCGTTGATCCCGATTCCGCCGGGCACGCAGATGACGTCGAGCGGCGGGCAGTCGTCGAACGTGCAGGTCGGCGCGAGCGCGAGGCCGCTGCTCGACGCGACGGTGTCGCGCGATTTCCAGACCAGATGAACCGCCGCGTCGGGCAGCGATGCGAGCACGTCGTGCGGGCCGGTGAGATCGAGTTGCTGGACACCCGGAAACACGAGAAAGCCGATATGCAGGGTCATGCGAACACTCCGAAGGGAAGGGGCGGCGCCGCGGCCGGCGCACGATGGACAGATCGATTCTAGGCGCGTAGTGTTTGGCGAAATTGCCAGATCGCCCACGTTTTCAGCCAATCACCATGCCAGCCGCTCCGCGCTCGATCCTGATCCTCGCGTTCCCCCGTGCGCAGTTGCTCGACGTGACCGGGCCGCTGCAGGTGTTCGCCTCCGTCAACGAACTCGCGCAGGAGCGCGGCCGGCCCGCGCCGTATGCGCCGCGCGTCGTGGCCGCCGAGGCGGGGCCGGTCGAGACATCGTCGGGGCTCGTCGTGATGGCCGATTCGCTGCGCTCGGCCGGGCGGCCCGACACGGTGATCGTGGCCGGCGGCAAGGGCGTGCAGGCCGCGTCGCGCGATGCGCGCACGGTGCGCTGGGTCCGGCAGCAGGCGCAGCGCGCGCGACGTGTCGCATCGGTCTGCACCGGCGCGTTCCTGCTCGCCGAGGCCGGCCTGCTCGACGGGCGGCGCGCGGTCACGCACTGGGCGCGCTGCGACGAATTCGCCGCGCGCTATCCGAACGTGCGCGTCGAGCCCGATCCGATCTTCATCCGCGAAGGCGCGCTGTGGACGTCGGCCGGCGTGACCGCCGGCATCGATCTCGCGCTCGCGCTGGTCGAGGAGGATCTCGGGCGGGCGATCGCGCTCGATGTCGCGCGCGAACTCGTCGTGTTCCTGAAGCGGCCGGGCGGGCAGGCGCAGTTCAGCGCGATGCTGTCGATGCAGCGCACCGACGACCGCTTCGGCGAACTGCATGCGTGGATCGCCGAGCACCTGACGGCCGACCTGTCGGTGCCGGCGCTCGCCGAGCGCGTCAGCATGAGCGAACGCAGCTTCGTGCGGCACTACCGCGCGGGGACCGGCCGCACGCCCGCGCGCGCGGTCGAACAGATTCGCGTCGAGGCCGCGCAGCGCTTGCTCGGCGAAACCGCGTGGCCCGTCAAACGGATCGCCACGCGGTGCGGCTTCGGTTCGGAAGAGACGCTGCGGCGCAGTTTCGTGCGCGTGCTCGGCGTGTCGCCGCAGGGCTATCGCGAGCGGTTCGTGCGGTAACGTGCCGGTGCGCGGCGAGCATGCCGCGCGTGGCAACCGGGGACGGAGCCGTCGACGTTCGGAACTGCGCGAATCGCGATCACTTTCGAGTCCGAAACGCTGCGACTATTCGGGCGAGGAGAACAATGGGCGGGGGCTTGTGCCGCGCGCGTTGCGCGCTCTATTCTGTTCCGTTGGCGATTCGAAGGGGGCGCAGCATGGACCGCATCCAGGCAATGGAAGTTTTCACCCGCGTGGTCGACGCGAACAGCTTCACGCGCGCGGCCGACACGCTCGCGATGCCGCGCGCGTCGGTCACGACCATCATCCAGAATCTCGAGGCGCTGCTCGGCGTGCGCCTGATGCACCGGACGACGCGCCGGCTGTCGCTGACGCCGGAGGGCGCCGCGTATTACGAGCACTGCGTGAAGATCATCTCGGAGATCGCGGAAGCCGACGCGAGTTTCCAGACCGGCAACCGCAAGCCGAGCGGCGTGCTGCGCGTCCACATGCCGAGTTCGCTCGGGCGGCGCGTCGTGCTGCCGGCGCTGTCGATCTTCCGGCAGCGCTATCCGGACATCACGCTCGACCTCGGCCTGGCGGACCGCTACGTGGATCCGGTCGAGGAGGGCATCGACTGCATGATCCGGGTCGGGCCGCTCGAAGATTCGTCGATGGTCGCGCGGCGGATCGGCATGCTCAAGCGCGTGACCTGCGCGTCGCCCGACTATCTCGCGCGTCACGGCGAGCCGCAGGAGATCGCCGATCTGGCCGACCATCATGCGGTGAATTTCCGCGCGAGCCACGGCGCGCGGGCGATTCCGTGGGTGTTCATGATCGAGGGCAAGCCGGTCGAGGTGCGGATGAACGGCAGTGTCACCGTGAACGATTCGGATGCGTACGTGACGTGCGGGCTCGAAGGGTTCGGGATGATCCAGCCGACGCTGTTCATGGTGCTGCCGAACCTGCGCGACGGCACGCTGGTCGAGGTGCTGCCCGATTGCAATCCGAAGCCCAAGCCGATCTCGATCGTGTATCCGCACAACCGGCATCTGTCGCAGAAGGTTCGCGTGTTCGCGGACTGGATCGCGGAGCTGTTCGAGTCGACGCCGGCGCTGGAGGGCGGGGAGAACTGGCGGGGGAAGGTGCGGGCGGCGGCCGTGGAGGAGCGGGGATCGGTGGTGGCGTAACGTGTGGGATGCGCGTGCCTGCAGGGCAGGCGACGCGCGAATTCCTCGCACGCGCCGGATGACGCAATGAAAAAAGCCGCTGATCCTTGCGGAGCAGCGGCTTTTCGCATTTGGTGGCGAATCAGGGACTCGAACCCCGGACCTGCGGATTATGATTCCGTCGCTCTAACCGACTGAGCTAATTCGCCGAAGACTTGAATTATGCTGATGTGCCGCCGGGCTGTCAACACCTTTTTTCATCTTCCCTGAAAAAAGTTGTCGGCGGCCCGTTCCGGCAGTGTAGCGGGCGGGGTGGCCGCCCGCTACCCGACCTCAATCCTGCGCGTAGATATTGGAGTCCTTCGTCTCCTTGACGAACAGCACACCGATCACGAACGTGGCCAGCGCGATCACGATCGGATACCAGAGCCCCGAGTAGATGTTGCCCTTCGCCGCGACGATCGCGAATGCGGTCGCCGGCAGGAAGCCGCCGAACCAGCCGTTGCCGATGTGATACGGCAGCGACATCGACGTGTAGCGGATCCGCGTCGGGAACATCTCGACCAGCATCGCCGCGATCGGGCCGTAGACCATCGTCACGTAGATCACGAGGATCGTCAGGATCACGATCGTCATCGGCCAGTTGAGCTGCGCCGGGTCGGCCTTGGCCGGGTAGCCGGCCGCCTTCAGCGTCGACGCGAGCGTCTTGTCGAACGCTGCGCCTTGCGCCTTCGCGTCGGCCGCCTTGCCGTCATACGCGGGGATCACCGTATCGCCGACCTTGATCTGCGCGGTCGTGCCAGCCGGTGCCGCGACGTTCTCGTAGTTCAGGCCGGCCTTCGCGAGCGCGCTCTTCGCGATGTCGCACGAGTTCGTGAACTTCGACGTGCCCACCGGGTTGAACTGGAACGAGCAGGCGGCCGGATCGGCGAGGACCGTGATCGGCGCCTTCTGCGTCGCGAGTTCGAGTTGCGGGTTCGCGTAGTGCGTGAGCGCCTTGAACAGCGGGAAGTAGGTGAGCGCCGCGATCAGGCAGCCCGCGAGGATGATCGGCTTGCGGCCGATCTTGTCCGACAGCGAGCCGAAGAACAGGAAGAACGGCGTGCCGATCAGGAGGGCGATCGCGATCAGGATGTTCGCGCTGGCGCCGTCGACCTTCAGCGTCTGCGTGAGGAAGAACAGCGCGTAGAACTGGCCCGTGTACCACACGACGGCCTGGCCGGCGGTCAGGCCGACGAGCGCGAGGATCACGAGCTTCAGGTTCTTCCACTGGCCGAACGCTTCGGTCAGCGGCGCCTTCGACGTCTTGCCTTCCGCCTTGATGCGCAGGAACACCGGCGATTCGTTCAGCTGCAGCCGGATCCACACCGACACCGCGAGCAGCGCGATCGATGCGACGAACGGCACGCGCCAGCCCCAGCTGCCGAACGCTTCCTCGCCGATGAAGGTGCGCACGCCGAGGATCACGAGCAGCGACAGGAACAGGCCGAGCGTCGCGGTCGTCTGGATCCACGCGGTGTAGAAGCCGCGGCGGTTCGCCGGCGCATGCTCGGCGACGTAGGTCGCCGCGCCGCCGTACTCGCCGCCGAGCGCGAGGCCCTGCAGCAGCCGCATCGCGATGAAGATCACGGGCGCCGCGATGCCGATCGATGCGTAGCCGGGCAGGAAGCCGACCACGAAGGTCGAGATGCCCATGATCACGATCGTCACGAGGAACGTGTGCTTGCGGCCGACGAGGTCGCCGAGCCGGCCGAACACGATCGCGCCGAACGGACGCACGGCGAACCCGGCCGCGAAGCCGAGCAGCGTGAAGATGAATGCCGCGGTCGGATTGACTCCGGAGAAGAAGCTCTTGCTGATGTAGGCCGCGAGTGAGCCGGCCAGGTAAAAGTCGTACCACTCGAACACGGTGCCGAGCGACGACGCGAAGATCACCTTCTTCTCTTCGCCCGTCATCGGCGAGTGCGAAATTTGCCCGCCTAACGTTGCCATGAATCGTCTCCAAGTCCCTTGATATAGATGTGTGGCCGCCTTGGGTGGGCGGGCCTGTCGACGATTATTGGCACGGAAACTTACGGCGCACTGACTCGCGGGCGCAAAACGACTGCACGTTAACCCGCGCCGAATCGGCCGTTTCGTGCCCCGATCGTGTCGCGGCAGGCCGGTAAAGCGCCGGTTTCGATGGGATCGCGTCGCGTATGCGGCGGTATGCGGTTCGGATCCGCCCGTGTCAGGATCGATCCGCGGCGGTATCCGACAACGGCAGGCTGACGCGCACGAGCGTGCCAGCGAGGCGCGGTGCGCTCTGATAGACGTGATCGTCGAGCGTCAGCGTGCCGCCGTGCTGCGCGGCGATCTCGCGCACGATCGCGAGCCCGAGGCCGCTGCCATCGCCTTCGCGGCCGAGGATCCGGTAGAAGCGCTCGACCACGCGCTCGCGTTCGCCGGCCGGGATGCCGGGGCCCGTATCCTCCACTTCGAGATGCACGCGCCGCGCCGCGGGCTCGGCCCGCACGCGCACCGTGATGCGGCCGCCTTCGGGCGTGTAGCGGATCGCGTTGTCGACCAGGTTGCCGAGCATCTCGCGCAGCATCACGGGATTGCCGTCGACGTCGAGCGGCGTATCGTCCTCCGGGCCTTCGTAGCCGAGGTCCATGCGCTTCGCGAGCGCGGCCTGCACCCAGTCGCGCACCGTGCGGCGCGCGAGCGCCCCGATCTCGACCGGCTCGAAGGTCAGCCCGCTCGCGCGGTTCTCGGCGCGCGCGAGCGCGAGCAGCTGCGTGACGAGCCGGGCGGCCTGCTCGGAGCTCGTCGCGATCTGCTCGAGCGAACGCTGGACGTCGGGCGGCACGGGATGGCGCAACGCGAACTCGGCCTGCGTGCGCAGCCCCGCGAGCGGCGTCTTCATCTGGTGCGCGGCGTCGGCGATGAAGCGCTTCTGCAGCGCCATGTTCTGTTCGAGGCGCGCGAGCAGGTCGTTGAACGACGTGACGAGCGGCTCGATCTCGGGCGGCGCGCGCTGCGCCTCGACAGGCGACAGGTCGTCGGGCCGCCGCGCGCGGATGTGCGCCTGCAGCGCGTTGAGCGGCGCGAGCCCGCGCGACAGCCCGAACCACACGAGCAGGATCGCGAGCGGCAGGATCACGAACTGCGGCAGGATCACGCCCTTGATGATGTCGTTCGCGAGCGCGTTGCGCTTGTCGAGCGTCTCGCCGACCTGCACGAGCACGGGCTGCGTGCTGCTCGACTCCGGCAGCGCGACGGTCGTATACGCGACGCGCACGTCGTTGCCGCGCAGCAGGTCGTCGCGGAACACGACGACGCCCGGCGGCGGGCGGTCCTCGTCGCGCGGCAGCGGCATGTCGGCCTCGCCCGCGACCAGCTCGCCGCGCGTGCCGAGCACCTGGAAGTAAACGCTGTCGACGTTGTCCGCGCGCAGGAAGTCGCGCGTCTGCTGCGGCAGCGTCAGCTCGGCGACGCCGTTGACCGGATGGATCTGCCGCGCGAGCACGTACGCGTTGGTCTCGAGCGCGCGGTCGAACGGGCCGTTCGCGATCGTTTTCGCGACGAGATAGGTAACGGCGATGCTCATCGGCCACAGCAGCAGGAGCGGCGCGAGCATCCAGTCGAGGATTTCGCCGAACAGCGAGCGCGGGCGCGCGGCCTCGGGCGTATCGGTTTCGTCGGGCGGCGCGAACGGGTTCTCGTAGCGCGCGTCGCGCACGGCGTCGGCGGCGGACGATGGCTCGCCGGTCGGATGGCGGGAATGGGCCGGCGTGGCCATCGCGGCGACGGCCGGGTTCAGCGCAGCGGCGTGCCGGCCGCCGCGGGCTGGGGCGCGGCCGGGTCGGCCGGCGCCGCGGGCGCGACTTTCTCGAGGCAGTAGCCGAGGCCGCGCACGGTGGAAATCCGCACGCCGCTCGGCTCGATCTTCTTGCGCAGCCGGTGCACGTACACTTCGATCGCGTTGTTGCTGACTTCCTCGCCCCATTCGCACAGATGGTCGACGAGCTGCTCCTTCGACACGAGCCGGCCGATGCGCTGCAGCAGCACCTCGAGCAGCCCGAGCTCGCGCGCGGACAGATCGAGCACGCGTTCGTTCGCATACGCGATGCGGCCGACCTGGTCGAACGCGAGCGAGCCGTGGCGCACGACGGTCGGGCCGCCGCCCGCGCCGCGCCGGGTCAGCGCGCGCACGCGCGCCTCGAGCTCGTTGAGCGCGAACGGCTTGGCCATGTAGTCGTCCGCGCCGAGGTCGAGCCCCTTCACGCGCTCGTCGACGCTGTCGGCGGCGGTCAGGATCAGCACGGGGAGGTTGGAATTGCGCGCGCGCAGGCGCTTCAGCACGTCGAGCCCGGACATCCTGGGCAGCCCGAGATCGAGGATCAGCAGGTCGAAGGACTGCATCGACAGCGCGGTATCGGCCTCGATACCGTTCTTCACGTGGTCGACCGCATAGCCCGATTGGCGGAGTGACCGGGTGAGGCCGTCCGCGAGTATGCTGTCGTCTTCGGCGATGAGAATTCGCATGTTGCTGACCGATGGCCGGCGGGGCGTGCGCGCCGGCGCGGCTGTCTCCGAAGTTATCCGTGTACAACGCAGCCTGCATTGCGGGCTTGCATAAAACACTGTTTTTTTATACAGTGTCTGCATTCGTGGGCAGCGCTTGAAAGCGGGCGCGCCTCTGACAGACGCTGCTCATCATAGCAAAGGACGATTCATGGAAGATAGCAAGAAGGGCTCCGGGATGACCGCCGAGAAGAGCAAGGCGCTGGCGGCCGCACTCGCGCAGATCGAGAAGCAGTTCGGCAAAGGGTCGATCATGCGGATGGGCGACGGCGAAGCGGCCGAAGACATCCAGGTCGTCTCCACGGGCTCGCTGGGTCTCGATATCGCGCTCGGCGTCGGCGGTCTGCCGCGCGGCCGGGTGGTCGAGATCTACGGTCCGGAATCGTCGGGTAAAACCACGCTCACGCTGCAGGTCATCGCCGAGCTGCAGAAGCTGGGCGGCACCGCAGCGTTCATCGACGCCGAGCACGCGCTCGACGTCCAATATGCAGCGAAGCTCGGCGTGAACGTGCCGGAGCTGCTGATCTCGCAGCCGGACACCGGCGAGCAGGCGCTCGAAATCACCGACGCGCTGGTGCGCTCGGGCTCGATCGACATGATCGTCATCGACTCGGTCGCGGCGCTCGTGCCGAAGGCCGAAATCGAAGGCGAGATGGGCGATTCGCTGCCGGGCCTGCAGGCTCGTCTGATGTCGCAGGCGCTGCGCAAGCTGACCGGCACGATCAAGCGCACGAACTGCCTCGTGATCTTCATCAACCAGATCCGGATGAAGATCGGCGTGATGTTCGGCAACCCGGAAACCACGACGGGCGGCAACGCGCTGAAGTTCTACTCGTCGGTGCGTCTGGATATCCGCCGGATCGGCTCGATCAAGAAGAACGACGAGGTGATCGGCAACGAAACCCGCGTGAAGGTCGTCAAGAACAAGGTGTCGCCGCCGTTCCGCGAAGCGATCTTCGACATCCTGTACGGCGAAGGCATTTCGCGCCAGGGCGAGATCATCGATCTCGGCGTGCAGGCGAAGATCGTCGACAAGGCCGGCGCCTGGTACAGCTACAACGGCGAGAAGATCGGCCAGGGCAAGGACAACGCGCGTGAATTCCTGCGCGAGAACCCGGAAATCGCGCGCGAGATCGAAAACCGCATTCGCGAGTCGCTCGGCGTTGCCGCGATGCCCGATGGCGTAGTCGACGAAGCCGAGGCGATGGACGAAGAAGAGTGATGGTCGGGCGCCGAGGTCACGCTGGCGAACCGGACCCGAGCGACGCGCCCGACACGGCGGGCCGCTCCGGCCGGCGAGCCGCATCCTCGGGTGCCGACCGGCGGGGCGCGGGCAGTCAGTCCGCGCACCGCACCGCGACGAGGGCATCCGACGATGCCCTCGTTTCGTTTGAGATCACCGCACCGGTCGATCCGTTCGACGACGACGAATCGTTCGACGCGCACGACCGGTCGCGCCGTCGCGTGTCCGGTGTCGGCTTCCCGGGCGAGCGCGCAGCCGATGCGGCGGCGTCGGTCAAGGAAGATGTGTATACGCGCAGCAGCCAGCATCCGCGTCGCACACGCCGTGCGGCCGGCGGTTCAGGCAGCGCTGCTTCCGGCGACGAGGCCGGCGCCACCGGGCGCAAGTCGTCGAAACCGCCGCGTTCGCTGAAGGGCCGCGCACTCGGCTATCTGTCACGGCGCGAATACAGCCGCGCCGAACTCGCGCGCAAGCTCGCGCCGTACGTCGGCGAGGACGAATCGGTCGAGCCGGTGCTCGATGCGCTGGAACAGGAAGGCTGGCTGTCCGATGCACGCTTTGCCGAGAGCCTCGTGCATCGCCGCGCATCGCGCGTCGGCGTCGCACGCATCGTCAGCGAACTGAAGCGCCATGCGGTCGGCGACAACCTCGTCGAGGAAGTGAATGCGCAGTTGCGCGAGACCGAGTGGACGCGCGCGCAGGCCGTCTGGCGCAAGAAATTCGGTGCACTGCCGCAAACGCCCGCCGAGCGCGCGAAGCAGGCGCGCTTCCTTGCCGCGCGCGGCTTTTCGAGCGCGACCATCGTGAAGTTGCTGAAGGTTGGCGACGATTTCCCGATCGACGACTGACCGCTTCGGTCGCGCGCGCTGCGCGCGATTTTGCTGCAATGCAACCGTTTCCGGACAGGCGGGAATACCCGCCGTCGCGGCCGGATGCCTCAAATACCCAATATGCTAAAATCCACGGGTTTTCCTCTTCGGCCTCAACCTCCAGCATGCCGCTATCCGAGCCCGTGCCCCGTCAGTTGCGACATCGACGCGCAATCCGAGCGGAAGCCTACGAGCGCGACGACGGCTTGTGGGACATCGAAGCCTGCCTGACCGACCACAAGCCGCGCGATGTCGCGCTTGCGTCGGGCATCCGGCCCCAGGGCCTGCCGATCCACGAACTCTGGCTGCGCGTGACCATCGATCGTGACCTCAATGTCGTCGACGCCGAAGCGTCTTCGGAGTGGGTTCCCTATCCCGGTCACTGTCAATCCGCCCCTCCCGCCTATCGGGCCCTCATCGGGCTCAACCTCTTCCGCAATTTCCGCCGCAACGCGAACCGGCTGCTCGCCGGCGTCGCGGGCTGTTCCCATCTGACCGAACTGTGCGCCGTGCTGCCGACGGCAGCGATCCAGGCGTTCGCCGGTGACGTGTGGAACGTGCGCGAAGAGGGCGGCGAAGGGCCGGACCATGACGGCGAGCACGTCGAGCCGCCTTTCCAGCTCGGCCGCTGCCGGGCATTGCGGTTCGACGGCGAGGTCGTGCGGCAGTACTACCCGCGGTGGTACGGCCCGCTTCGGCCGGATCTGCCCGGTGAGGGCAGCACGAAGGAATGAACGGAAATCATTCGAAGAAGCGTCTTAAGCGACATTTCATCCAACTCTCAGACTGAAGGGAATCACGCATGAAGATTCACGAGTACCAGGGTAAGGAAATCCTGCGGAAATTCGGAGTCGCGGTACCGCGCGGCAAGCCGGCGTTCTCGGTTGACGAGGCCGTCAAGGTGGCAGAAGAGCTCGGTGGCCCGGTTTGGGTCGTGAAGGCTCAGATTCACGCGGGTGGCCGTGGCAAGGGCGGCGGCGTGAAGGTGGCGAAGTCGATCGAGCAGGTTCGCGAATACGCGAACCAGATCCTCGGCATGCAGCTCGTCACGCACCAGACCGGTCCGGAAGGCCAGAAGGTCAACCGCCTGATGATCGAAGAAGGCGCCGACATCAAGCAGGAACTGTATGTCAGCCTCGTCGTCGACCGCATCTCGCAGAAGATCGTGCTGATGGGTTCGAGCGAAGGCGGCATGGACATCGAGGAAGTCGCCGAAAAGCACCCGGAACTGATCCACAAGGTCATCGTCGAGCCGTCGACGGGCCTGCTCGACGCGCAAGCCGACGACCTCGCCGCGAAGATCGGCGTGCCGGCCGCTTCGATTCCGCAAGCACGCGCGATCCTGCAAGGCCTGTACAAGGCATTCTGGGAAACCGACGCATCGCTGGCTGAAATCAACCCGCTGAACGTCTCCGGCGACGGCAAGGTCATCGCACTCGACGCGAAGTTCAACTTCGACTCGAACGCGCTGTTCCGTCACCCGGAAATCGTCGCGTACCGCGACCTGGACGAAGAAGATCCGGCTGAAATCGAAGCGTCGAAGTTCGACCTCGCGTACATCTCGCTCGACGGCAACATCGGCTGCCTCGTGAACGGCGCAGGCCTCGCGATGGCGACGATGGACACGATCAAGCTGTTCGGCGGCGAGCCGGCGAACTTCCTGGACGTCGGCGGTGGCGCGACGACCGAGAAGGTCACGGAAGCGTTCAAGCTGATGCTGAAGAACCCGGACCTGAAGGCGATCCTCGTGAACATCTTCGGCGGCATCATGCGCTGCGACGTGATCGCGGAAGGCGTGATCGCCGGTTCGAAGGCCGTGAACCTGAACGTGCCGCTCGTCGTGCGCATGAAGGGCACGAACGAAGACCTCGGCAAGAAGATGCTGGCCGATTCGGGCCTGCCGATCATCTCGGCTGACAGCATGGAAGAGGCTGCGCAGAAGGTTGTCGCGGCTGCCGCAGGCAAGTAAGCGCGCTCAATGAACAGGTATGGCGGCGCGGTTTGCACGCGACGCCAATCGAACAGAGGTCAAAATACATGTCGATTCTGATCAACAAGGACACGAAGGTCATCACGCAGGGCATTACCGGCAAGACCGGTCAATTCCACACGCGCGCCTGCCGTGAATACGCAAACGGCCGCGAGGCATTCGTCGCGGGCGTGAACCCGAAGAAGGCCGGCGAAGATTTCGAAGGCATTCCGATCTACGCGAGCGTCAAGGAAGCGAAGGCCGAAACCGGCGCGACCGTGTCGGTCATCTACGTTCCGCCGGCAGGTGCTGCTGCTGCGATCTGGGAAGCGGTCGAAGCCGACCTCGATCTCGCGATCTGCATCACGGAAGGCATTCCGGTTCGCGACATGATCGAAGTGAAGGACCGCATGCGTCGCGAAGGCCGCAAGACGCTGCTGCTCGGGCCGAACTGCCCGGGCACGATCACGCCGGACGAACTGAAGATCGGCATCATGCCGGGTCACATCCACCGCAAGGGCCGCATCGGCGTCGTGTCGCGTTCGGGCACGCTGACGTATGAAGCGGTTGCGCAGCTGACGGCACTGGGCCTCGGCCAGTCGTCGGCAGTCGGTATCGGCGGCGACCCGATCAACGGTCTGAAGCACATCGACGTGATGAAGATGTTCAACGACGATCCGGACACGGATGCGGTCGTGATGATCGGCGAAATCGGCGGTCCGGACGAAGCCAACGCCGCCGAGTGGATCAAGGACAACATGAAGAAGCCGGTCGTCGGCTTCATCGCTGGCGTCACGGCGCCTCCGGGCAAGCGCATGGGCCACGCCGGCGCGCTGATCTCGGGCGGTGCGGATACGGCCGAAGCGAAGCTGGAAATCATGGAAGCGTGCGGCATCACCGTCACGCGCAACCCGTCGGAAATGGGTCGCCTGCTGAAGAAGGCGCTGTAATATTTCCCCTGGGTTCGTCCTGCAGAAAACGCCGGCTTCGCCGGCGTTTTTTGTTATGCTCGCGCAATGAATTTGTAAGCCCCGGGGCTGCGCGATGCATGTCCCGGCATTGACCCGGGCCGCCTGTTCGACAGCCGTTGCCCCGCACCCGATCACCCGATACTGCTCATGCTTGAATTCCTGACGTCGCTCCACTGGGGCGCGGTGTTTCAGATCGTCATCATCGACATTCTCCTCGGCGGCGACAACGCGGTCGTGATCGCGCTCGCATGCCGCAACCTGCCCGCCAACCAGCGGCTGCGCGGCGTCGTGTGGGGCACGGCCGGCGCGATCCTGCTGCGGGTCGCGCTGATCGCATTCGCGGTCGTGCTGCTCGACGTGCCGTTCTTGAAGTTCGGCGGCGGCCTGCTGCTGCTGTGGATCGGCGTCAAGCTGATGGCGCCGGACGCCGATGCGCACGACAACGTGAAGCCGGCCGACCGGCTGTGGGACGCGGTGAAGACGATCGTGATCGCCGACGCAGTGATGAGCCTCGACAACGTGATCGCGATCGCCGGCGCGGCCGAGCAGGCCGATCCGTCGCACCGGCTGGCGCTGGTGATCTTCGGGCTCGTCGTCAGCGTGCCGATCATCGTGTGGGGCAGCACGCTCGTGCTGAAGCTGCTCGACCGCTTTCCGGTCGTCGTCGCGCTGGGCGCCGGGCTACTGGGCTGGATCGCCGGCGGGCTGATGGTGCACGATCCGGTCGGCGACCGCTGGCCGGTACTCGATACGCAGGCCGCGATCTACGGCGCGAGCATCGCCGGCGCGCTGTTCGTCGTCACCGCGGGTTACGCGCTCCGGCGCCGCCGCGGCGTGCCGCGCGCGCATTGACGTTGGCCGTCCGGCCGACTGCCGGGGCCGCGGCCCGCTGGCTACGATCGAAACGCCTGCCTGATCCGGCAGGCGTTTTTCGTTTCCGGAGCCAGTCATGTTCGAAGCCTTTTCCGTTTCCCTGTTCCGTCGCATCGCCGCCGATCTGCGGCGCGCGCGCCGGCCGGCGCCGCGCTGGCGGCCGGCCGGCTTCACGCTGATCGAGCTGATGATCGTGCTCGCGATCGTTGGCGTGATCGCGGCCTATGCGATTCCCGCGTACCAGGATTACCTCGCGCGCTCGCGCGTCGGCGAGGGGCTCGCGCTCGCGTCGTCCGCGCGGCTCGCGGTCGCCGACAATGCCGCGAGCGGCGCGGGCCTCGACGGCGGCTACAGCCCGCCGGCCGCCACCCGCAACGTCGAATCCGTCGTCATCGACGGCGACACGGGCCAGATCACGGTGGCGTTTACCGCCCGCGTCGCCGCGGCCGGCGCGAATACGCTCGTCCTCGTGCCGTCCGCGCCGGACAAGGCCGATACGCCGACCGCGCGCGTACCGCTGAAAAAGGGCACGATGCAGGCCGGGGCGATCGCATGGGAGTGCTTTGCCGCCGGCAAGGCTGCGTCGTCGCTCCCGGCGCCGGGAGCGGGCCCGCTACCGGCGGAGGCCGCGACGTTGCCCGCGAAATATGCGCCGGCGGAATGCCGCGCGTAGGGGCGGGGGCATGCCGGCCAGTGCGGGGCCGCGTGCACGGCACGGCGCCCGCCGTGCCGGCGGGTTGCGCCGGTCGCACCGGTCGCGCCGCGTCGGGTGACGGTGCGACGGGCCCGCACAGAGCGGGGAAAGTTTTGTATAGTGCGCCGGTTGCTGACATCCGGTTCGCTCATGCCTTCTACTTTTTCCCGTTCGTTGCCGCTCGTTGCGCTGGCTGTCGCCCTGATCGTGCCGTACTCGATCACGAATCACACCTATCCGATTCCAACCTTCTATTCCGAATTTGCCGCGCTGGTGCTGTATCTGCTGGTGGGGCTCTCCGTCGTCCTGCTCGCGCGCACGGGCCGTCCGGCCGAGCCGTTCGCCGCGCCGGCCGCGTTCGTCGCGCCGCTCGGGTTCGCGGCGGTGCTGATCGCGCAGGTCGCGCTGATGCCGCTGAAGGTGCCGTCGATGAACTGGCTGGCGGTCGGCTATCTGGCCGCCGCGCTGGTCGCGATGCAGGCCGGCTACACGCTCGCGCGCGAGGGGCTCGCCGAAGCCGTCGCGCGAATGATGTCCGGCGCGCTGCTCGTCGGCGGGGTGTTCGCGGTCGCGAGCCAGATCGTTCAGCTGTTCCATCTCGAGTCCGCGGTGTCGCCGTTCGTCGTCGTGTACAACATCGCGGTCGATCGCCGTCCGTACGGCAACATGGCGCAGGCGAACCACCTGGCGACCTACATCGCGTTCGCGCTCGCGGGCGCGCTGTATCTGGCGCAGACGCGCCGGCTCGCGGCATGGGCGTGGCTCGCGCTGTCGATCGCGCTGTCGGTCGGGCTCGCGCTGACGGTGTCGCGCGGCCCGTGGCTGCAGGTCGCGGTGCTGGTCGTCGCGGGTTTCTGGATGGCATGGCTCGAGTCGCGCCGCGCGCCGGGCAACCGCCGCGCATGGCTGATGCCGGTCGCGCTCGCGGTGATCTTCGTCGCGGTGAACGTCGCGGTGCGCTGGGCCAACGTGCATTTCCACCTGGGGCTCGCCGAGTCGGCGGCCGACCGGATGCGCGACGCGGGGCAGATCGCGCCGCGCCTCGCGCTGTGGAAGTACGGGCTTGCGATGTTCCGCGAGCATCCGTTGCTCGGCGTCGGCTGGGGCGAATTCCCGTCGCATCAGTTCGCGCTCGTGCGTACGCTCGGCGGTGTCGAGATCGCGAACAACTCGCACGACATCTTCATCGACCTGCTCGCGAAGTCCGGCCTCGTCGGCCTCGGCGTACTCGTCGTCGCGCTCGTGACGTGGTTCGTGCGCGCGGTGCGCGCGCCGCAGTCGAGCACGCGCGTGTTCGGCCTCGCGCTGATCGGCATCCTGCTGATGCATGCGCTCGTCGAATATCCGCAGCAATACATGTTCTTCCTGCTGCCGGCGATGTTCGTGATCGGCCTGCTCGACGTGAAGCCGCTGCGTATCCTGCCGGGCCGCGCGGCGTTCGGGCTGTTCGCGGTGCTGTCGGTCGGCGGCGTGCTGGCGGCAGTGCCCGTGCTGCGCGACTACCAGCGCGCGGAAGTGCTGTACTACGGCAGCGAACCGGCCGCGCAGTACCGCGACGCGCCGTCGCTGCTGTTCGGCGCGTGGGGCGATTACGGTGCGGCCACGCTGCTGACGATTTCGCCGGACAACCTGCCGCTCAAGCTCGTCGCGCACGAGCGCGCGATCGCGCTGCTGCCCGGCGAGACGGTGCTGCGCCGCTATGCGGCGCTGCAGGCGCTGGCCGGCCGCGACGCCGACGCGCTCGATACGGTTGCGCGCCTGCATGTGTTCGCGAAGGAGTTGAAGGATTGGCCGCAGCAGCTTGGGTTGCTGTACAAGCTGTGCGACCAGCAGCCGGCGCTGAAGGCGTTCAAGGCGGCGGTGGTCGCGAAGTACGGAGAAGTCCCGGCCGACGCGGACGACGGCGATTCGGACGACGATTCGGAGTGACGCCGCGCGGCGCCGGGCGGGGAATCCCGGCGTCGGTCGGATTGCGGTGGAGCAGGGGAGCGATGGCGGCCCGGGACGGTGCGGCGATTGCTTCCCGCGAAGAATGGATGCCCGCCGGATACGGCGCGATTCGCGTCAACCATTGTCAAATCGCCGCCACGCGCGAGGCGGCGCGTGCACAATGCGCGAAAGCGTTCGCGTGCATGGCCGCCCGGAGCGGGTTGCCGGCACGAACGCTGCCCCCGGATCTCCGGGAACCCGCGAAGCAGGATCGCGACCGGGCAACCATCGGTCGTGCGGCCGCAACGGGGCGCCGGTCCGATGGCCGCGGCGCGGGGCGATGCACGCGCTGCGGCCGGACGATGTCGGCCGGCGCGGCAATCGGCCGCAACAGTACTCAAGAACGATATTCGACCATGGCTCTTCGCTCGACCATCCTGATCCTGCCTGCCGTCGCCGTGCTGCTTTCCGGCTGCGCGATGCTGTCGTCGTCGCAGGAAAGCAAGCTGACCTGCCGCATTCCGCGCGCCGTCTACCCGGATGGCGCGAAGCCGCTCACGCGTCCCGTCACCGTGCTCGTGCGCGCGCTGATGACGACCTCGGGCGAAGCCCAGAACGTCACCGTGACGACCAGCAGCCGCAATGCCGCGGCAGACCGCGCGGCCGTCGACGCGATGACGCATGCGACCTGCGCGCAGACCGGCGCCACCGCGAATCCGTTCCTGCTCACGCAACCGTTCGTGTTCGAGCCGCGTCGCGGCGAGTGATGGGCGGGCGACGCGGCTGGTCATGCCGTGTCGCGCCAGCCGCGTGCCGTCGTTTCCTCTCCGGTGCCGCCATGCCGCTGCGGTTCAGTGCCGCGGCATCAGGTTTGCGCCATGGCAAGCCGGGGCGGCCGCGTTGCGTAGCCCGAGCATCGTGAACCCGTTGCGCTCCTGGCGGATCAGCGCGTAGCGCCGCGCCACCGTGTTTCCATCCTTGCCGGTCAGGTCCAGTTCGACCTGGAAGCGATCCTTGCCGTCCGAGCAGCCGCGTACCGGACCGTACGCGAACCCGACATCGGGCGCCTTGCTTTCGGCATTGAACGCTTGCCGGGCCTTCAGCGCCACCGCAGCGGCCGCCGGTTCGCTCCACTCGCGCGCGAGCGCATCGTCCACGTTCAGCCATTCGTCGACGAAATCGCGTCCGTTGAGCGCGACGGGCTGCACGCGCTGCACGGTGTCGCCGTCGACGCGGTAGCGGAAGATGCCCGGCCGCGTCATCACGTCGCTGTCGCGCGAGCCGACCGTCGTGCGCATCTCGAAGCCGTCGGGGCGCACCTTGAAGCGGAGCGCGTCGTCGTCGAGCACGTAGCCGTGATCCGTATGGAACAGCGTGCGTTGCGCGGCCGTGCCGTTGGCTGGCGCGACCACGTCCGCGCCGAACCGGCTCCAGCGCGACGAGCACCACGGCGTGCCATGGACGATCGCCACCTGGCCGCCGGGCAACGCACCGAACCAGAAACCGCCGCCGTAGGCGCCGCCGATGTCCTTGTAGTCGTCGGCTTGCCAGCGCAGCACGCGCCGCCAGCCGCCGTTTTCCCACGCGTACGCGGTGAGCAGGTTATCGTCGCCGCACGCGATGTCGAAGCCGGCGCGCACGAAGAGCAGCGGACGGGACGTGCCGTCGCGCGCGACGTCGACGTCCGCGTTGCGGCCGAACGCCGATTCGCCGGTTTTCGGCTGGGCGGGTTGGGCGGGTACGCCGAGCGTTGCCGCGAGCGCGCGTTTCAGCGCCGCCGGTTCAACGAGTTCACCGCTGCACGCGAGCCGCGCGTCGATCGCGCCGACGAGCGCCTGCTTGTACGCGCGAAGCGCATCGCGCAAGGGCGGCGACACGTCGACGGTGCCACCGCCGTCGCCTTGCGGATTACGCACTTGCTGCACGCGGTGTTGCGCGTCGACGGCGGCGCGCGCGGCTGTGTCGGCGGCGGGGCAGGGGCTAGCGGCGAAGGCGACGGGCGATACGACAACGCACAGCGCGAGTGCGGCGCGATGTATCGAGTTGTTCATCGAATGGAGTCTCCGGGCGTAGCGAGGGGATTCAGTCCTGTGAGGCCGTGGCATTTCGGACAGGGAACGACAGCTTCTCCAGTCTTTCATCGAGCAGCGAATAGAGCGTGTTCGTATCCTGATCGAAGTACCGGCTGTTATGGACGATCTCGTCGACCTTCTGTTTCCAGGTCCTGCCTGCGTCAATGCTGCTGACCATCAGGGGGACCGGTGGATCGTCGGTTGCCTGCCCGGGATCGGTCGCATAGACGAGCAACAGGCCGTCGCGGCCCACGTCGAGGTCGCTCACGATGAGCTTCCTGTCAAACGTGGTCACTTGCCGGACGCGCTCGGGGTGCGTGGCCGCCCACGTCGAAAGCACGCCGGTCCGGTGTGCGCCGTCCGGCGCAGTATCGTCACCGCTCCCGTTGTCGAGGAGGGACAGCGCGTAAAGCGTGTAACCGCCGGTCGTGGCCGGTGTTGACGCGAGTCGGGTGACGGTCTGGTTCGGCAGGACGGCGTCGGGAACGAACGTCTGCTGATCCGGCGCGAGCCGATATACGACGCTGCGAGCGGGGGCCGTCGCCGACCGATCGACATGGTAAGCCACTCGCAGGGTGCCGTCGGGGCCGAGGTTCACCGCTTCGAAGTTGCGCGGGGGCAGACCGGGGACGACTGCATTCGGCGGTAGTGCAATCCGCTGCCAGGAGTCGCCGCCGTCGGATGTTCGCCGGACGGCCGGGCCCCGGCCGATCGCGTAGCCGCGCTGCGCGTCGATGAAGAGGAGCTGATCGATATCTTCGTGCTCGGGCCATTCGAGCTGCGACCAGCGGCGGCCGCCATCGAGCGATTTCCAGACACGGGTTTGCTGCGGGTTGAGGTCGTCCGCGCGACGCGGCGATGTGTAGCTCATCCAGCCGGCACTGATCAAGTGGACATGACCGTCTCGCGAATGCCACCACGCGATGTGTTGGCCGGGCGCTTGCAAGCTGCGCTGCAGTCCGCGATCGAGCGTGCCGCGGAAGAAATTCGCGGTCCGCCGATTGAGGGTTTCTCCCGCGTTGTTCATCCATGCTTCGGTGGGCTCGGCAACCGTCGGATTCTTCCACTCGTCGGCAGGCTTCAGCGCCACCACGGGATCGGCGACCGTGAGCGACATGATTTCGTTGCCGGTGATGTAGAAATCACCGATGCCTGTCGGCGGGTCGGGCCATGTGATCTGCGACGAAACGGTTTGCCATCGGGGGCCGGTGTTTTCGTACAGCAGAATCAGTACGATGCTGCCGATCGTGATGGCGGCCAGCCGCTTCAGCCGGGATCGATTGCGCATTGAAGTCGACGGAGAGGGCATGAGGCCGGTTGTGCCGCGGGCGTTATCCGATTCTGCGGACGCGGCCCGCGGCACGCGTGCCAGGCGGCGATCAGAATTGTCGTTTCCGCAGCGTGTAGGCGAACACCGAATAGAGCGTATTCGTTTCCGGGTCGAAGTAACCGCCCTGCGAGGCCTTGTCGGTGGTTTGCTGCCAGGTCTTGCCGGCATCGGTGCTGCTGATGGTCAGGTCGATGGGCGAGCCGCCGCCGTTTGCGGTGTTTGGATCGGTTGCGTGAACAAGCAGAACGCCGTTGCGCCCGACACTCAGCCCGTTGAGCGTCAAGCGGTCCTCGAACGTGTGCAACTGCCGGATGCGATCAGGATGCTCGCTGGTCCAGGTCGAAATGCCTCCTGTATCGCGGTTGTCGCCGGATGCATTGGCCGCGCGTGACAGCACATACAGCGGGTAGTCTCGATACGGTGCTGGCGGTGCTTCGAGGCCGACGACGTGGCCGGGTAGCTCGGCTTCATGGGCGAAGTCCGGCTGATCCCAGTCGAGCCTGCTGACGATGCTGGTCGGTTGCGGATAACCGGGCTCGTTGGCCAGATAGGCGACGCGCAATGTACCGTCCGGGCCGAGGGCGACTCCATCGAATGATCTGCGCGGCTTGCCTGGGATGATTGCGCCCGGAGGCGCCTTGATTTCCTGCCACGATTGGCCGCCGTCTGTCGTTCGCCAGACGCGCGGTCCCCAGCCGATCGCGTAACCACGCTGGGCATCGATGAACAGCAATCGGCCGATGTTGTGATCCGCAGGCCATTGGAGTTGGGACCAGTGCTGGCCGCCGTCGCTCGATTTCCAAAGCCTCGTAGTCTGAAGGACCGCGCCGTCGTCGGGGCGAGGTGCCTTGTAGTCCATCCAGCCGGTACTGACGTACAGGACCCGCCAGTCGGGCGAGTACCACCATGACGCGGTCTGGCCCGGTTGCTGGAAGTAGCGCACGACGCTGCCGCCCAGCGTGCCGCGCAGGAAACTGACGGTGGACCGGTTCAGCCGCTCGTTTGAATCGTCCATCCACGGTTCGGCGAACTCCGCGACGTCCGGGTTCTTCTGCTCGCTTTCCGGCTTGAACGTGAGTTCCGGTCTTGCAACCTTCAACGACATGAAGTCGTTGCGCTGTACGCGAAATGCGCCTGCGCCGTACGGCTTGTCGTTGCGCATGAATTCGGTCGATACCGTTTCCCACCCTGAAGTCATTTCCGTATATCCGTAAATAGCGATCGGCAGAACAAGAACGCATCCCGCGATCAAAAGCCATCGTTTGCTTTTTCGCATATCACTTCACCAGCAGTCTTCCGAGTGCCTTGCCGACCGGATCATCGACGTCCCATTCCTCGGCCTTGTTCCTCAGAACGGGGATGGCCGAGTCGCGCGCCTGTCCCCACGTTCTTCCGTCGCCCCATTCCTGAATGTTCGGGCGCATTCCGATCCTGACGAGATCCATGATCGGCAGATCCGCCAAGCCGCCGTCGAGGTAGGCCATCGGGTGCGTCTTGAATGCGAATTCCTTGAACTTTTCGGTGTCCATTTCCAACTCGAACTGTGGCCACGTCATATCGACGCTACCGTTTCCTGGCGTCGGGCTGGCCATCTGGATCGTGTTGCCCACCATGTTTTGATTCAGGCCGTCTTCCATGTTGACCTGAAGCAGTTTTCGCGCTTTGTTCAACCACGCTTTTCCCTGGGGGCTGAGTCGAGGGTAAAGATTCTTGCCATAGTCGGAGCAATAGTAGTAGCCGTAGCTGATGTAGTAATCCGGCGGCTTATGTCCGCATCCGACGTGACGCATCATGAAGTTGCCGTGACGAGACCAGTCGGAATTCGTGCTGTCTATCTTGATCAGTTCCTCGCGCCGGTGCAGGAGTCGGTGCGCCACGTTCGAGTCGGTCCACGGATCCCACGACAGCGCGAAACCCTTGATGGTCGACCAGATGCTCGACATGCTGACCTTCTCGACCGTCTCCATATAGGCCCCGTGAAGTGGCCGATAGTAGAACGGACATGTGCCGACGATCCATTTCGGTGCCGGCGTCACATGCTTGTCGCAGATATTGATCGCCACCTTCGGCCGATCCTTGTACCCCGTCGGCGTCAGCATCCCCGCGCCGGTACCCAGCACGTTGTCCTTCTGTTGCACGTCAGCCATTCGATTTCCCCAAGAACTTGACGACGACGTCGTGCGGCACGTGGCTCTGCGTGAGCCCGGTCTCGCCTGCCGCGTTGGTGACGCCTTCCGAGATCAGCGTGCCGTTCGAGAACATCTGGTATCGCGTATTCGCGACCGGAATGTCGGTGCCGGCCCAGTGCGCGATGAACGCCTGGTCGTAGTTGCCGCTCGAGTTCGGCAGCGTCGGCATGGTTTGCGACAGGTGCGTGGGGCCGTTGAACAGGTGCTGCGCACCCTTGATGTCGATCTTGCCGGGCGCGTGCACCTCGATGTTGCCGTCCGCGATGCGGATGTAGGCGCCGCCGGAAGTCAGCAGGATTTCCTTCGCTGCCGCGCCTTCGATCGACTGCGTGGCCGCCACCAGTTTCAGCGCCTTCTGCGCGGTCAGTTCGATGTTGTCCGCCTGCGCCTGGATTTCCACCTTGCCCTTGCCGGCGAACAGCTTCATGCCTGCGTTCTGCGCGAACAGGCTGATCCGGTCGAGGACGCTCGCGATCAGCGACTTGCCGGCCGCGACGTGCATGCTTTGTCCGCTGACGAGGTTGACGTGCCGGTCCGCGGCGAACTGCACGGACTGCTGCGTCGACAGCGCGATGCCGGCCGGGCTGCCGAACAGCATCACGGGCTCCTTGAACGCGTTGGCCGTGCCGGTGCCGCCGCCGGCGGTCCTGCCGCCCGCGGTGCTGCCGCTCACGCTGTTCTGCGTCGCATCGCTGAACTGCTTCAGCGCCGTGTGGCCGGGGTCGAGCGACTCCCCCTGATGCTGCGCGCTGACCTCCGACATCGCTTCCATCAGGCCTTCCGCGCGGACGAGCTGCTGTTGCGTTTCCTTCACGTCGAGCGGCTGGCTTGCCGGCTGCTTCGGGTGCGTCGTGACGTACAGCCCGCGGCTCGCGCGCACCGCGCCGTATGCATCCGAGCGCAGGTCGAAGCCGCTGCCGAGATAGCCGCCGCGATCGTTGCCCGTGTGGTCGATCAGGTAGCCCAGGTGCAGGTGCGTGTTGGCCTGGCTGCTGTACAGGTGTGCGCGGTTCTGCGACGTCGCGTCGTCGAGCACCAGCTGGTTGTAGCCGGCACCCGCATATTCCTTCGACCGGTAACCGGACAGGATGCCGTTGCTGTGCCATTGCGGGCTCGTCGCACCGTTGTAGACCTTGCCGACGATGATCGGACGATCGCAGTCGCCGCCGAGGAAGTCGACCAGCACTTCCTCGCCGCTGCGATGCGGATGAACGGCGCCATAGCCGTTTCCGGAATCCGATGCCGTGGCACGCAGCCAGCACGACGCCTTCTCGTCGCCGTCGTTCAGGCGGTCCCAATGGAATCGAACCTTGACCCGGTTGAGCGCGTCGGTGTGGACTTCTTCGCCCTGCGGTGCGACGACGATCGCGGATTGCAGGTGCATCGGTGGTTTCGCGTGCTCGAACGGGCTGCGGAACGGCACCGTCGTGCGCTGCGCCTCGATGTTGACCTGGAAAATACCCTCGCTGCCGTCCGGATGCCGGACGTACGACAGGTCCGCGACGTCGGCCCGCACGAGCGCGCCGATGTCGGCCTGCAGGCTGTGCGGGAACGCGGCCTGTCGGTCGGCGACGGGCAGGTTGTTGGCGATCAGCCAGGCCGTCTCGATCACCGCGAAGCGGCGCTGGCCCGCGTCGTCCTTGTCGTGTTCGGGGTGATCGGCGAGCTCGAACGTGCGTCCCGCATCCATGCGCCGGACGCCGCCGATGCCGTGAAAACGCTTCGCAAGCGACTCCTGCTGCTCCATCCAGAGCTTCGACAGATGGTCGCCGCGAGACTGTTCGGGGTACGTGTAGGCGCCGGTGTATTCGTAGACTTCGAGCTGCTGCGGCAGGTCGCCCTGGTTCGCGATCGTCGGCAGATGAGTCGCCTTCGGATTCGACGCGGTGGGCGGCTGCTTGTAGTCGAACGTGCGCGTCGTACGCTCGACGCTGCGCAGCGTGCGCGTGCCGGAGAACTGGACGAGCGTGTCGGCCTCGTCGCGTGCGCCGGCGTGATGAAAGCGCACGGTCGGCGGCGACAGCGCGGGCAGCGCGTCGATCCGGTCGACGACGACGAGCGTGTGCGACTTGCCGTCTTGCGCCTGCTCCCAGAAACCGTACAGGCCTTCCGATTCCAGCAGGCGGTGCACGAAGTTCCAGTCGTCCTCGTATTGCATGCAGAACGAGCGGGACGGCAGCGGCTGGTAGAGCCTGAAGTCGAAGCTGCCCCTGGCTTGCGGGTGCTGGTTCAGGACGTCGGCGATGATCTCGTCGGCGGGTTTGTCCTGCCAGATGCGCTGGTCGCGGCGGAACTTCAGGAAGTGCAGGAACGACGCGAAGACGATCTGGTAGTGCGTGAGGCCGCTGTCCGACCCGAGCCGGCGGGCAGCGTGCACGTACCCGTGGTGCGGCGCGTACGACTTGTCGGCCTGCTGGATTCGCAGCGTGACGGGCTGCGCGATCAGCTTCTTGAGCTCGATGTCGTCGGACACCGACACGGCGTCGACGGTGAACTCGAAATGACGCCCGAGCCGGGAGCGTCCCTTGACGCGATGGGGCAGCAGGACGTCAGGGCCGAGCGGCGTCTCTAGCTGGACGAGTCGTTCGTCCTGGATCGGCCCGGCCAGCCGTGCGTTTCTCAATGCTTGCGAATTCATCACCCGTGCTCGCTTTTTTTGTGCTGGGTCGCACGCTCTCCCGTGCGGAATCCGTCAATTGTATGAGATAAACGCCAGCTATCTCGAATTTGCCTTTCAACGACATTTCAAATGCGATCGGCGCGTCGGCCTGACGGGGCAGGGCGTGCACGTCATCCGGTCGGGCAATGGTCGGGCGTGGGTGGTTCAGGCCGGATCGACCAGGCCCGGGCCGCTCAGCCCGCGACATCCTCCGCCTTCCAGTCCCCCGACTTCCCGCCGCGCTTTTCCCGCACGCTCACCTCGGTGATCACCATCCCGCGATCCACCGCCTTGCACATGTCGTACACGGTGAGCAACCCGACCTGCACGGCCGTCAGCGCTTCCATCTCGACGCCGGTCCGCCCGAACGTCTCGACCTGCGCGACGCAGTGCACGCCCGGCAGCGCATCGTCGAGTTCGAAGTCGACGGCCACGCGCGTCAGCGCGAGCGGGTGACACAGCGGAATGAGGTCGGCGGTGCGCTTCGCGCCCTGGATCGCGGCGATGCGCGCAACGCCGAGCACGTCGCCTTTCTTCGCCTTGCCGTCGCGGATCAGCGCGAAGGTCGCCGGCAGCATCCGGATCGTGCCGCGCGCGATCGCGATGCGTTGCGTTTCCTGCTTGCCGCCGACGTCGACCATGTGTGCGTGGCCGGCAGCGTCGAAATGGGTCAGTCCTGACATGTCTTGCTCCAGTGGAACGGCGTGCGCGCGCGAGCACGTCACCCGATCCTGCTTCGTGACCGGCCGGGGCGCCGAATCCCGTATCCGCACCCCGATCCGATCCAACGTTTCAACGGGCGCCTATCATAGCAGTGGCCTTCGCGGCACCGGGCGCGCAGATGGCGCACTTGCCGCACGGGACAGTTGCGAGGTCGCCGGTACAATGACCCGAATATTCAGACCACACGCCGCAATGCGCGCCCGGCGCGCGAGGCGGCGTCGCTTTCATCCTGCCATGCGTGTCAAACAGTTGCTTGCCGTGCTGCTGTCGGCGGCGCTCGTGCTGCCGCCGAGCGGCCATGCACAGCGCACCTCCACGCTGCCGCTCGAGCCGGCGACCGGCGCCTCGCCGTCGATCTCCACGGTGCCGTCGGGCATCGCGACCGGCGTGTTCGGCACCTACGGCGGCGCGGAAAGCCGGTTTGCCGGCGCCGACGGCGCGTCCGCGCCCGGCGCGAGCCTGCGCGCACCGCTGCGCACGCTGGAGCTGCCCGACCTCGGCGACGGCTCCGGCGGTTCGCTCACGCCGCAGGCCGAACGCCGTCTCGGCGAGCGCGTGATGCGGGAGGTGCGGCGCGATCCGGACTATCTCGACGACTGGCTCGCACGCGATTACCTGAACGCGATCGCGAAGCGGCTCGCGGCGGCTGCGGCGGCGCGCTACATCGGCGGCTACATGCCGGACTTCGAACTGTTCCCGGTGCGCGATCCGCAGATCAATGCGTTCTCGATGCCGGGCGGCTTCATCGGCATCAACAGCGGGCTGGTCGTCACGACGCAGACGGAATCCGAACTCGCATCGGTGGTCGGCCACGAGATGGGCCACGTGCTGCAGCGGCACATCGCGCGGATGATCGGCGCGAACGAGAAGACCGGCTACACCGCGCTCGCGACGATGCTGCTCGGCGTGCTGGCAGGCGTGCTCGCGCGCAGCGGCGATCTCGGCAGCGCGATCGCGATGGGCGGGCAGGCCTATGCGGTCGACAACCAGCTGCGTTTCTCGCGGTCGGCCGAGCGCGAAGCCGACCGCGTCGGATTCCAACTGCTCGCCGGTGCCGGCTACGACCCGTACGGGATGCCGGGCTTCTTCGAACGGCTCGAGCGCACGTCGATGGGCGACGCGGGCGTGCCGGCCTATGCGCGCACGCACCCGCTGACGGGCGAGCGGATCGCCGACATGGAGGATCGCGCACGCCGCGCGCCGTATCGGCAGCCGCACCAGTCGGCCGAATATGGCTTCGTGCGCGCGCGGTTGCGCATTCTGCAGAACCGCGCGCCGAACGACATCGCGGCCGAGGCGCGCCGGATGCAGCTCGAGCTCGACGATCGGACGGCACCGAACGTCGCGGCGAACGCGTACGGGATCGCGCTCGCGAACACGCTGCTCGGCCAGTACGATGCGGCCGACAAGGCGCTCGCGTCGGCGCGCGCCGCGTTCGACGCGCGCGAGCGGCGCGCGGACGATCCGGCGACGAGTTCGCCGAGCCTCGACGTGCTTGCGGCCGACATCGCCCGCCGCGCGGGACGGACCGACGACGCGGTGCGGCTCGCGGCGCTCGCGCAGCGGCGCTGGCCGGCGTCGCATGCGGCGATCGTCGCGCACCTGCAGGCGCTGATCGCCGCGCGCCGCTTCGCCGACGCGCAGGCGCTCGCGCGCACCCAGACGCGGGCGGACCCCGAGCAGCCGGACTGGTGGGATTACCTCGCGAAGGCGAGCGACGGCCGTGGCGACGTGCTCGCGCGGCGCCGCGCGCTCGCGGAGAAGCTGGCGCTCGACGGCGCGTGGCCGTCGGCGATTCGCCAGCTGAAGGAGGCGCGCGACGCGAAGGACGTCTCGTTCTACGACCAGTCGATGATCGGCGCGCGGCTGCTGGAATTCGAGGCGCGCTACAAGGAAGAGCGCGAGGACGAGAAGAACGGCCGCGGATGACGGCCGTCAGGCGGGCAGGGCGGTTGCGCTTCAGCTTCCGGTGCTGCCGCCGTTCGGCGCGCCCGACGTATCGTGCGCCCGCTGCGCGGGACTCGCGACGAAGCCGAACGTCGCCGGCACGTCGGCACGGGCGAGACTGCCGAGCGGCAGCGTGTGCCCGTCGCGCCAGCGCAGCACGGGCGGCGTCGCGTCGAGGTCCGCGTGATCGGCGAACAGGCCGAGGTCGTGGTCGTGCAGCGCCGCGATGCGCGGCGGCGTGCCGGGCGCGCGAAACAGCACGCCGCCCGCATCGTCGAGCCACGCGGCGTCCGGCTCGAACGGCGCGCCGGTCTGGTCGGCCAGCGTGAGCTTCCCGTCGCGCTCGGCCAGGCGCACGACCCACGGCGTATAGGCGAGCTCGACGTACACGCGTTGCGGCCCGTTCTGGAAGAACCACTGGCCGTGCGCATCGCATTCGTAGTTGCGCCCGATGAACGCGTTCAGCGCCGCATGCCGGACCGGCGAGCCGAGCTCGCCGGCGGCCTGCGCGGCGTCGTCGCGCAGCCGCCATTCGCCGCGCCGGTCGAGCAGCAGCCAGCCGGTGCAGTGCGGCACGTTCGGCCACTTGGCGAGGGCCTGCCTGACGATGTCATCCATGGTCGACGAATTTCGAGCAATAGCCGAACACCCGCGCCGACAGCCAGTCGAGACGGCCGGGGAACGGCCCGGTCATGAATCCCGCATGGCCGCCGTCCGCCGGCTGGTCGAGCTCGACGGCCGGCGACACGTCGGCGGCGCTCGGCAGCGCGGATTCGGGCAGGAACGGATCGTTGCGGGCGTTGAGGATCAGGGTGGGCACGTCGATCGCGGGCAGCAGCGGGCGCGTCGTGGCCTGGGTCCAGTAGTCGTCGGCGTCCGCGAAGCCGTGCAGCGGTGCGGTCACGACTTCGTCGAAGTCGCGCATCGTCACGGCCCGCAGCATCGCGTCGCGGTCGAACAGCCCCGGATACTGGTCGAGCTTCGCGAGCGCCTTGCGTTTCAGCGTCTTCAGGAAGCTGCGCGTATAGACCATCGCGAAGCCCTGCGACAGCGCGCGGCCGCCCGCGTGCACGTCGATCGGCGTCGAGATCGCGGCGGCCGCGTGCACGATCGACGTGTCGCTGCGGTGCTCGCCGAGCCAGCGCAGCAGCACGTTGCCGCCGAGCGACACGCCGGCCGCGACGATCGGCCCGCGATGCCGCGCGGCGAGCCGGCGCAGGATCCAGTCGACCTCGGCGCTGTCGGCGAGATGGTAGAAGCGCGGCTGCCGGTTGAGCTCGCCGCTGCAGCTGCGAAAGTGCGGGACGACCGCGTGCCAGCCCTTCGCGCGCGCGGCGGCCATCATTGCCAGCGCGTAGTGCGAGCCGGAACTGCCTTCGAGGCCGTGGAACAGCACGAACAGCGGCGCGTCGGGCGGCGGCGCGGCACTGTCGAGATGCGCGACCCAGTCGAGATCGATGAAGTCGTGGTCGGGGGTTTCCCATCGCTCGCGTCGGTACGCGACCGCCGGACGCCGTGCGAACAGCGCGGGCACGATGGTTTGGGCATGGCTGTTCGGCAGCCAGCGCGGTGCGCGATAGCGCAGTGAATCGTCGTCGGGGGCCGGGGCCCCGGTCAGCGGCGAGGTGGGCGGAGAAGCCGTACTCATGATCGCCCCGCTAATGCGTTGCTTCGTTCTTCGTCAGTGCAGCGGACCCTGCCCGTGACGGATCTTCGCGGCGAATTGTCCGGCCGCTTGTTCGGGAATCGGGCTCGCGTGAATATGCGCGATGCGCCACTCGCCGCGTTCGTGAATCATCACGTACGTGGCGAAAACCATGTCGGGTTCGGCCGTCAGGTCGGCCTGCTGATGCGCTTCGGCGATCGTGTAGACGACGGTGCCGAGGCTGTCGTATACGCGGATGTCGAGCGGTTCGATCGTCACGGGGCGCGTCGCGAGCCGGTTGGCCAGCCCGCTGCGGATCTGGTCGAGGCCGTGCAGATGCTCGCCGTCGGCCCAGACGCAGCTGGCGAAGTCCTCGTCGATCCACAACCCCAGCAGCGCGTCGAGATTGGCATCGGCGACGGCCTGGTAGTAGGCGTTCAGCGTATCGGCAGCGGCTTCGAAAAGGCGGGCAAAACGTGGCATCGGGGTTATCTCTCGCGCGCGTCGCGCGCCGTATTCAGCACGGCGGCCCGGATGGAGCCGCCGTACACCGGTGAATCGGATTGCCCGGCGCGTCGTGCGACGCTGCCGGCCAGGGTCAGCGCTGCCCGACGAGCATGCCGCGCAAATCGCCGAATACCTGCTCGGGACCGAGTTCGCGCAGGCACTTCAGATGGCCGAGCGGGCACTCGCGTTCGAAGCAGGGACTGCATTCGAGATGCAGCCATTGTACCTTCGCCAGGTCAGACAGCGGAGGAGTGTGGCGCGGATCGGTCGATCCGTACAGCGCGACGAGCGGCCGGCGCAAGGCGGCCGCGACGTGCATCAGCCCCGAATCGTTGGTCACGACCGCGTTCGCGCGCGCGATCAGCGCGCATGCCTCGGACAGCGACGTCTGCCCGCACAGGTTGCGCACGTTCGGCGCGTGGTCGGCGATCGCCTGCGCGGCGGCGGCATCCTTCTGCGAGCCGAGCGCGACGATCTGCGTGTACGGGAACGACTGGTGGACGATCGTCGCGAGCGTCGCGAAATGCTCGGGCGGCCAGCGCTTGGCCGGGCCATATTCCGCGCCGGGGCAGAACACGACGAGCGGCTTGCGCGTATCGAGATTGAAACGCGCGGACACGCGCGCCGTCTCGTTCAGGTCGGCGTCGAGGCGCGGCGCGGGCAGCGTCTTCATCGACTCGGGCAGCTTCGCGCCCGGCGCATACGCGAGCGCCGCGTAGTGGGTCGTCATCGGCGCTCGCTCGGCCGACTTGTCCGGGTTCGCGTGCCGCACGTTCAGCAGGCCGTAGCGGTGCTCGCCCGTGTAGCCGATCCGCAGCGGGATGTTCGCGAGCCACGGGATCACCGCGGACTTCAGCGAATTCGGCAGCACGTACGCCGCGTCGTAGCCGACGTCGCGCAGGTCGCTCGCGAGCTGCCAGCGGCGCAGCAGCTGCAGCTTGCCGTGCGCGAGGTCGGTCGCGTAGACATCGTGGATCTCGGGCATCCGCTCGAGCACGGGCGCGACCCAGGTGGGCGCGACGGCATCGATCGCGATGCGGGGATGGAGCTTCTTCAGCAGCGCAAAAAGCGGCTGCGCCATCAATGCGTCACCGATCCAGTTCGGTGCGATAACCAGCGCTCGACGCATCAGGTCGACTTCCGATGTCGTAATGAAGCACGGCGCACAGGCACCGCGTTCGGGTTGTCAGAACAGGAAAAGGGCGGCGCGCCGGGATTCCGGCTGCGCCGCCTTGCGTGCGGCGGGCCCGCGGGCCCGGCCGGCCGGGGCTCAGTGGCCCTTGACCACCTCGCCGTCGCGCAGCTTGTAGCGCGTGCCGCAGTACGGGCAGCGCGCCTCGCCGTGCGACACGTCGATGAACACGCGCGGGTGCGCGCTCCAGCGCGCCATGGCCGGGTTCGGGCAGTAGGCGGGGAGATCCTTGGCCGTCAGCTCGACCAGCGGCATTTCCTTGATTTCGCTCATGAGACTTTCTCTTATCACTCTTTTGTGGGGCGGTCGGTGGCGCAGCGCGCTCAGACCTTCGTCAGCCAGTGCGCGTACTTCGCGTTCTTGCCCGACACGATATCGAAAAACGCCGACTGGAGCTTTTCCGTGACCGGGCCGCGCGCGCCGCTGCCGATCGTGCGGTTGTCGAGTTCGCGGATCGGCGTGACTTCGGCGGCCGTGCCCGTGAAGAACGCCTCGTCGGCCGTGTAGACCTCGTCGCGCGTGATGCGCTTCTCGATCACCTCGATGCCGGCGTCCTTCGCGAGCGTGATGACCGTGTCGCGCGTGATGCCGTCGAGGCACGACGACAGGTCGGGCGTGTACAGCTTGCCGTTGTTCACCAGGAAGAAGTTCTCGCCGGAGCCTTCCGACACGTAGCCGTCGACGTCGAGCAGCAGCGCTTCGTCGTAGCCGTCGGCGGTCGCTTCCTGGTTCGCGAGGATCGAGTTCACGTACCAGCCCGACGCCTTCGCGCGCACCATCGACACGTTCACGTGGTGGCGCGTGAACGACGATGTCTTCACGCGGATGCCCTTCGCGAGGCCTTCCTCGCCGAGGTACGCGCCCCACGGCCATGCGGCGATCGCGACGTGGATCGTGTTGCCCTTCGCCGACACGCCGAGCTTTTCCGAGCCGACCCAGATGATCGGGCGCAGGTAGCACGACTCGAGCTTGTTCTCGCGCACGACTTCGAGCTGCGCGGCTTCGAGCGTTTCCCGGTCGAACGGCACGTCCATCTGGAAGATCTTCGCCGAATTCAGCAGACGTTTGGTGTGCTCGCGCAGACGGAAGATCGCGGTGCTGCCGTCGGCCGTCTTGTACGCACGCACGCCCTCGAAGACGCCCATGCCGTAGTGCAGCGTATGGGTCAGGACGTGGATCTTGGCGTCGCGCCAGTCGATCAGCTTGCCGTCCATCCAGATCTTGCCGTCGCGGTCGGCCATTGACATAGGATTCTCCTGGAAGCGGTGAGGTGCTGCGGGTTGTGTGCAGCGTTGAGCCGGAAAGACGCATATTTTAGCGTCATTTGGCGTCGAGCCGGTCGGTCGGCCGAGGGCCGGGGCTATAATCGTCCGGCACCGATTCCAATGACGACGGGCCGTGCCGGCGGGAGACGCCGGAGCCCGGACGAACCGCCCGCTGCGGCCCGCCTTCCCATGCTCGCTCGATTGTCCGCCACCGACCGCTTCGCGCTGATCCAGGGCGCGCGCGACTATTCCCCGACCCTGATGGCGATCCTGTCCTGGGGGCTCGTCACCGGCGTCGCGATGAGCAAGTCGGTGATGACGCTCGGGCAGGCGAGCGCGATGTCGATCTTCGTCTACGCGGGCTCGTCGCAGCTCGCGGTGCTGCCGCTCCTCGTCGCGAAGCTGCCGATCTGGACGATCCTGCTCACGGCCACGATGGTCAACCTGCGCTTCGTGATCTTCAGCGCCGGGCTTGCTCCCCATTTTTCCTACCTGCCGCTGTGGCGGCGCCTCGCGATCGGCTATTTCAACGGCGACGTGATCTACCTGCTGTTCCAGAAACAGGGCTTCGCGAACGGCCACGTGCCGGGCAAGGAGGCGTATTTCTGGGGGATGGCGCTCGCGAGCTGGGCGTCGTGGCAGGCGTCGTCGCTCGCCGGCATCCTGCTCGCGAGCTTCGTTCCCGCGAGCTGGGGGCTGGAGCTGGCCGGCACGCTCGCGCTGATCCCGATCATGGTGTCGGCGGTCGCGAACCGCTCGACGCTCGCGGCCGTCGCGGTCGCCGGCATCGTGTCGCTCGTCGCGTTCGACCTGCCGTACCGGCTCGCGCTGCCGATCGCGGTGCTGGCCGCGCTCGCGGCAGGCAGCATGGCCGATTTCTTCGTCGAACGGGCCGACTGGCGGCGCATCCGTACCGAAACCGTGCACGAGAAAGAGATCGAATGAGCGCGACCGAGATCTGGATCGTGATCGTCGGGATGACGGTCGTCACGGCCGTCACGCGCGCGCTGTTCCTGCTCGGCGGCGAACGCACCGTGCTGCCCGAGCGCGCCCAGCGCGCGCTGCGCTATGCGCCGGCCGCCGCGCTCGTCGCGGTCGTGCTGCCCGACGTGCTCGAAACGCCGGCCGGGCTGTCGTTCGCGCTGTCCAACCATCCGTTCTACGCGGCGCTCGCCGGCCTCGGCTGGTTCTTGTGGCGGCGCAGCATGCTCGGTACGATCGTCATCGGGATGCTCGTCTTCACCGTACTGCGCCTGATCTTCTGACGAATCGCCGCGCCGGCCGGCCGGGCCGGCCGCTGGCGCGCGCGCATTGCTGCATTGCGGCAATGTGTCGATGACCACGCGCGATCCCAAATAGGCGGAATTCGCCGCCGCACGGGTCAGTCTGCCGGATGGATCGGCTAGAATGCCCGTTCGAGATTTTTTACCCGTGCGCGTCATGCGAACCGCCAGCCACGGCCGCATCCGGCGCCCTTTCGCGGCAGCCCGCGCACGTCCAGCGTGAACCCCCTTTCCCCATCCACTACTTCAATCTGTTCAACATGAGCCAAGTCAAGCGTCTTACCGACCTGATCGCCGCCGGCCAGCTCGCCGGCAAGCGGGTGTTCATCCGCGCCGACCTGAACGTCCCGCAGGACGATCACGGCAACATCACCGAAGACACGCGCGTGCGCGCGTCCGTGCCGGCCATCCAGGCCGCGCTCGACGCCGGCGCGGCCGTGATGGTCACGTCGCACCTCGGTCGTCCGACCGAAGGCGAATTCAAGCCGGAAGACTCGCTCGCGCCGGTCGCGAAGCGTCTCGCCGAACTGCTCGGCCGCGACGTGCCGCTCGTCTCGAACTGGGTCGAGAACGGCGTGAACGTCGCGCCGGGCCAGGTCGTGCTGCTCGAGAACTGCCGCGTGAACAAGGGCGAGAAGAAGAATTCGGACGAGCTCGCCCAGAAGATGGCGAAGCTCTGCGACGTGTACGTGAACGACGCGTTCGGCACCGCGCACCGCGCGGAAGCGACCACCCACGGGATCGCGAAGTACGCGCCCGTCGCGTGCGCGGGCCCGCTGCTGGCCGCCGAACTCGACGCGCTCGGCAAGGCGCTCGGCAATCCGGCGCGTCCGCTGGTCGCGATCGTCGCCGGTTCCAAGGTGTCGACCAAGCTGACCATTCTCAAGTCGCTGGCCGGCAAGGTCGACCAGCTGATCGTCGGCGGCGGCATCGCGAACACGTTCATGCTCGCGGCCGGCCTGTCGATCGGCAAGTCGCTCGCGGAAGCCGATCTCGTCGCCGAGGCGAAGGCGATCATCGACGAGGCGCGCGAGCGCGGCGCGTCGGTGCCGATCCCGAGCGACGTCGTCACCGCCAAGGAATTCTCGCCGACGGCAGCAGCCACGGTGAAGCAGGTCGCCGACATCGAAGCGGACGACATGATCCTCGACATCGGCCCGGATACGGCCCGCGCGCTCGCCAGCCAGCTCGAGAAGGCCGGCACGATCGTGTGGAACGGCCCGGTCGGCGTGTTCGAGTTCGACCAGTTCGGCAACGGCACCAAGACGCTCGCCGAAGCGATCGCCAAATCGTCCGCGTTCTCGATCGCGGGCGGCGGCGACACGCTCGCGGCCATCGCGAAGTACGGCATCCACGACCAGGTCAGCTACATCTCGACGGGCGGCGGCGCCTTCCTCGAGTTCCTCGAGGGGAAGAAGCTGCCGGCGGTGGAAGTGCTCGAAACGCGGGCGGCCTGAGCGTGGTGGCGCGCGCAGGGGTGACGAAGGCCGCGCGCTCCGCGAAAGCGGAGCAGCCGGCCGGCGCGGGCAAGCGCAAACGCGCGCCCGCGCGGGCGAACTCAACCCCGCGCGCACCGGCGGCCGCCGGCGACGCGGCCATGCAGCACCACGAGATTCAGAACAAAGCGATGCCGGGCGCAAGCACCGGCACGCCCCCCGGAACGGCCGCCGCTGGGCTCGCCGATTCCGGCTCTCGCAGCGTTTCACCCAGCGCATCCACCTTGATCCAGATGAGGAGTTTCATGCAGCGCGCCACCAAGATAGTCGCCACGATCGGCCCGGCTTCCAGTTCGCCGGAGATTCTGCTGCAGATGATGCAGGCGGGCCTCGACGTCGTGCGGCTCAATTTTTCGCACGGCACGGCCGACGATCACCGCCAGCGCGCCGAGATGGTGCGCGAGGCCGCCCGCAGGGTCGGCCGCGAGATCGCGATCATGGCCGACCTCCAGGGCCCGAAGATCCGCGTCGGCAAGTTCGAGAACGGCAAGACGACGCTCGTGCCGGGCCAGGCCTTCATCCTCGACGCGGGCTGCGAGCTCGGCAACGACGAGCGGGTCGGCCTCGACTACAAGGAGCTGCCGCGCGACCTGAAGCCGGGCGACCTGCTGCTGCTGAACGACGGCCTGATCGTGCTGACCGTCGAGCGCGTGCTCGGCGACGAGATTCACACGATCGTCAAGGTGGGCGGCGAGCTGTCGAACAACAAGGGGATCAACCGCCAGGGCGGCGGCCTGTCGGCGCCCGCGCTGACCGCGAAGGACATGGAAGACATCCGCACGGCGATGTCGCTCGGCGCGGATCTCGTCGCGGTGTCGTTCCCGAAGAACGCGACTGACATGGAAATGGCGCGCCAGCTCGCGAACATCGCGGGCGCGCCGTACGGCATCAAGCCGAAGATGATCGCGAAGATCGAGCGCGCGGAGGCGATTCCGGCGCTGCAGAGCATCCTCGACGCGTCCGACGGCATCATGGTCGCGCGCGGCGACCTCGCGGTGGAAGTCGGCAACGCGGCCGTGCCGGCGCTGCAGAAGCGCATGATCCGGATGGCGCGCGAGTCCAACAAGCTCGTGATCACCGCGACGCAGATGATGGAATCGATGATCCACGCGCCCGTGCCGACCCGCGCGGAAGTGTCGGACGTCGCGAACGCGGTGCTCGACGGCACCGACGCGGTGATGCTGTCGGCCGAGACGGCCGCCGGCAAGTACCCGGTCGTCACGATCGAGACGATGGCGGCCGTGTGCGTCGAGGCGGAAAAGTCGGAACACGTCGAACTCGACAAGGATTTCCTCGACCGCACGTTCACGCGGATCGACCAGTCGATCGCGATGGGCGCGTTGTTTACCGCCTATCACCTGGGTGCGAAGGCGATCGTCGCGCTGACCGAATCGGGCGCGACCGCGCTGTGGATGTCGCGTCACTACACGCACGTGCCGATCTTCGCGCTGACGCCGCGCGTCGGCAGCGAGCGCACGATGGCGCTGTACCGCAACGTGACGCCGCTGCACGTCGACTTCAACAGCGACCGCGACTCGGCGCTGCAGGCGGCGCTCGAGATCGTCGTCAAGCAGGGCTACGTGCAGCACGGCGACATGGTCGTGCTGACCGTCGGCGAGCCGATGGGGCAGGCGGGCGGCACCAACACGCTGAAGATCGTGCGGGTCGGCGAACATTATTGAGCGCCGGCGTGCACCGGGCCGGTCCGTCGACCGGTCCGACGGCCGCCCGAACTGATCGGGCACCGTTTATTCGACGAAAGCCGCGCGGGGTTCGATGCCCCGCGCGGCTTTTTTTCTGTTTTTTGGCCGCATTGTGCCGTGCGAAGGTAACAAAATGCGAGTAGGCGCCACCGGGCGGTCGGAATCGGAGGCGCTTCGCGATAAAATGCGGCTATTCGACGCTCAGCCGCGCCGTGCCGCCCCGGATTCGACGGGGAGCGAGCGCCGCGCCGGCGTCAGGGCGCACCGGTTTTCATTCCAAGGAGTTCCACAATGCCTCTCGTATCAATGCGTCAATTGCTGGACCACGCGGCAGAGCACGGTTACGGCCTGCCGGCCTTCAACGTGAACAACCTGGAGCAGGTCCAGGCGATCATGGCGGCAGCGGACCAGGTCGGCGCGCCCGTGATCATGCAGGCATCGGCCGGTGCGCGTAAGTACGCGGGCGAGCCGTTCCTGCGCCACCTGATCGAAGCGGCGGTCGAGTCGTATCCGCACATCCCGGTCGTGATGCACCAGGATCACGGCCAGTCGCCGGCGGTCTGCACGGCCGCGATCCGCAGCGGTTTCACCAGCGTGATGATGGACGGTTCGCTCGAAGCCGACGGCAAGACGGTCGCCTCGTACGAATACAACGTCGACGTGTCGCGCAAGGTCGTCGAGATGGCGCACTCGATCGGCGTGACGGTCGAAGCCGAACTCGGCGTGCTCGGCTCGCTCGAGACGATGAAGGGCGACAAGGAAGACGGCCACGGCGCGGAAGGCACGATGACCCGCGAGCAGCTGCTGACCGATCCGGAGCAGGCCGCCGACTTCGTGAAGCTCACGCAGTGCGACGCGCTCGCGATCGCGATCGGTACCTCGCACGGCGCGTACAAGTTCTCGAAGAAGCCGACGGGCGACATCCTGTCGATCCAGCGCATCAAGGAAATCCACGCACGCATCCCGAACACGCACCTCGTGATGCACGGTTCGTCGTCGGTGCCGCAGGAACTGCTGGCCGAGATCCGCGAATTCGGCGGTGACATGAAGGAAACCTACGGCGTGCCGGTCGAGGAAATCCAGGAAGGCATCAAGCACGGCGTGCGCAAGATCAACATCGACACCGACCTGCGTCTCGCGATCACCGGCGCGATCCGCCGCTACCTGTTCGAGAACCCGGGCAAGTTCGATCCGCGCGACTACCTGAAGCCCGCGCGCGAAGCGGCGAAGCAGGTCTGCGTCGACCGCTACCTCGCGTTCGGCTGCGAAGGCCAGGCCGCGAAGATCAAGCCGGTGTCGCTCGACAAGATCGCCGAACAGTACAAGTCCGGCGCGCTCGCGCAGGTCGTGCGCTGAGACTGTAGTACGATTGCCCCGCCCGGTTTCGCGCCGGGCCGGGGCTGACTGCCTTGGGGCCGGATCGGATCCGGCTCCGGCAGCCGTTGCGTCCGGCCGAACAAGGGCCGGCCGGCAACCGACGGGCGTGATCTCCCGGCGGTTCGCCGACGCATTGCAAGACCGCCGTTCCCGCCTGCCGCGGGGAACGGCGTTTCCCTTTTTGTTTGGCTCCTTATCTGCGAAAAGACGATGTCTACCCTTTACGAATCCACGCTCCGCTCGCTGCCGCTCCTCGGTCGCGGCAAGGTCCGCGACAACTACGCGGTCGGCAACGACAAGCTCCTGATCGTCACGACCGATCGCCTGTCGGCATTCGACGTGATCATGGGCGAGCCGATTCCGAACAAGGGCCGCGTGCTGAACCAGATGGCGAACTTCTGGTTCGACAAGCTCGCGCACATCGTGCCGAACCACCTGACGGGCGACGCGCCGGAAGCGGTCGTCGCGGCCGACGAGGTCGAGCAGGTCAAGGGCCGCGCCGCGGTCGTCAAGCGCCTCGAGCCGATCATGATCGAGGCGGTCGTGCGCGGCTACCTGGCCGGCAGCGGCTGGAAGGAATACCAGGCGTCGGGCGCCGTGTGCGGCGTCAAGCTGCCGGAAGGCCTGCAGAACGCGCAGAAGCTGCCCGAGCCGATCTTCACGCCGGCCGCGAAGGCCGAGCTCGGCGAGCATGACGAGAACATCACGTTCGAGGAAACCGAGCGCCGCATCGGCACCGAGCTGGCCGCGACGATCCGCGACATCTCGATCCGCCTGTACAAGGAAGCAGCCGACTACGCGGCGACGCGCGGCATCATCATCGCCGACACGAAGTTCGAATTCGGCCTCGACAACCACGGCAAGCTGTACCTGATGGACGAAGTGCTGACGGCCGATTCGTCGCGCTTCTGGCCGGCCGACCAGTACCAGGTCGGCACCAACCCGCCGTCGTTCGACAAGCAGTTCGTGCGCGACTGGCTCGAGGCGCAGCCGTGGGGCAAGACCGCGCCGGCGCCGGCACTGCCGGCCGACGTCGTCGAGAAGACGGCCGCGAAGTACCAGGAAGCGCTCGAGCGCATCACCGGCCAGCCGCTCGCCTGAACGAAGGAACGCACGAAATGAGTGAAGTCCAGACTGCCCACACGCACAGCGCGCCGCTCGTCGGCGTGCTGATGGGTTCGAGTTCCGACTGGGACGTGATGAAGAACGCGGTCGCGATCCTGCAGGAATTCGGCGTGCCGTACGAAGCGAAGGTCGTGTCCGCGCACCGGATGCCCGACGAGATGTTCGACTACGCGGAGAAGGCGCGCGAGCGCGGGCTGCGCGCGATCATCGCGGGCGCCGGCGGTGCCGCGCACCTGCCCGGCATGCTGGCCGCGAAAACCACGGTGCCGGTGCTCGGCGTACCGGTCGCGAGCAAGTACCTGAAGGGCGTCGATTCGCTGCACTCGATCGTGCAGATGCCGAAGGGCGTGCCGGTCGCGACGTTCGCGATCGGCGAGGCCGGCGCCGCGAATGCCGCGCTGTTCGCGGTGTCGATCCTGTCCGGCAACTCGGTCGACTACGCGAACCGGCTCGCCGCGTTCCGCGTGCGCCAGAACGAAGCCGCGCACGCGATGGTGCTGCCGCCGCTCGCGTGACGGCGCACCGGCGGCCGCACTGCGATGCCAGCGGCCGCCTGATCCTCCCCACTGCGGCGGGCGTTGCCCGCTGCGACCGACCACTGACATGACCGCAACTCCTGATTCCGTTTCCCCGATCCTGCCCGGCGCGTGGCTGGGCATGGTCGGCGGCGGCCAGCTCGGCCGCATGTTCTGCTTTGCCGCCCAGTCGATGGGCTATCGCGTCGCCGTGCTCGATCCCGATCCGACGAGCCCCGCCGGCGCGGTCGCCGACCGTCACCTGCGCGCGGCCTACGACGACGAAGCCGCGCTCGCCGAACTCGCCGAACTGTGCGATGCCGTGTCGACGGAATTCGAGAACGTGCCGGCCGCGAGCCTCGATTTCCTCGCGCGCACGACGTTCGTCGCGCCGGCCGGCCGCTGCGTCGCGGTCGCACAGGACCGGATCGCGGAGAAGCGTTTCATCGAGGCGTCGGGCGTGCCGGTCGCGCCGCACGTCGTGATCGAATCGGCGGCGGCGCTCGCCGCGCTCGACGATGCCGCGCTCGACGCGGTGCTGCCGGGCATCCTGAAGACGGCGCGCCTCGGCTATGACGGCAAGGGCCAGGTGCGCGTGAGCACCGCGCGGGAAGCGCGCGACGCGCATGCGTCGCTCGGCGGCGTGCCGTGCGTGCTCGAGAAGCGCCTGCCGCTGAAATACGAAGTGTCCGCGCTGATCGCGCGCGGCGCGGACGGCCGCTCGGCCGCGTTCCCGCTCGCGCAGAACGTGCATCACAACGGCATCCTCGCGCTGACGGTCGTGCCGGCGCCGGCCGCCGATGCCGCGCGCGTCGAGGAGGCGCAGCAGGCAGCCGTGCGGATCGCCGATACGCTCGGCTACGTCGGCGTGCTGTGCGTTGAATTCTTCGTGCTGGAAGACGGCTCGTTCGTCGCGAACGAAATGGCGCCGCGCCCGCACAACTCCGGCCACTACACGGTCGATGCGTGCGCAACGAGCCAGTTCGAGCAGCAGGTACGCGCGATGACGCGCATGCCGCTCGGCAACCCGCGCCAGCACTCGCCGGCGGCGATGCTGAACATCCTCGGCGACGTGTGGTTCCCGAACGGTGCGGCCGAGGCCGTCACGCCGCCGTGGGACACGGTCGCCGCGATGCCGGCCGCGCACCTGCACCTGTACGGCAAGGAAGAAGCGCGCGTCGGCCGCAAGATGGGTCACGTGAACTTCACGGCCGAGACGCGCGACGACGCGGTTGCCGCGGCCACCGCGTGCGCGCAGCTGCTGCGCGTGCCGCTCGACTGAGGCACCGGCCGATGTCCATCGATCTCCCGAACACCGTGACGCCCGCGCAGATCGACGCGGCTGCCGCGCTGCTCGACGCGGGGCAACTCGTCGCATTCCCGACCGAAACCGTGTACGGGCTCGGCGGCGACGCGGCGAATCCCGAGGCCGTCGCGCGCATCTATGCGGCGAAAGGGCGGCCGGCGAACCATCCGGTGATCGTGCATCTGCCGCCCGGCGGCGACCCGGGCTACTGGGCCGACGACCTGCCGGCCGATGCGCAGGCGCTGATCGATGCATTCTGGCCGGGCCCGCTGACGCTGATCCTGAAGCGTCATGCGCGCATTCCGGATGCCGTGAGCGGCGGCCAGGATTCGGTCGGCCTGCGCTGTCCGTCGCATCCGGTCGCGCAGGCGCTGCTGGCCGCGTTCAGCGCGCGGCGCGGCGGCCATGGCGGCGTCGCCGCGCCGTCTGCGAACCGCTTCGGCCACGTGAGCCCGACCACCGCTCAGCATGTGCGCGAAGAATTCGGCGACACCGTGCACGTGCTCGACGGCGGTCCGTCGGAAGTCGGCATCGAATCGACGATCCTCGACCTGTCGCGCGGCTTTCCGGCGCTGCTGCGCCCGGGCCACGTGACGCCGCAGCAGATCGCCGACGTGCTCGGCCGCGCGCCGCGCCTGCCCGACGGCAGCGATGCGACCGCGCCGCGCGCGTCCGGCACGCTGAAGGCGCATTACGCGCCGCGCACGCCGCTCGCGCTGCTGCCGTTCGACGCGCTCGAGCCGCTGCTCGCGGCCGCGCAGACCGACGGCGAACGCGTCGCGCTCGTCGCGCGCGCGTCGCGCGCGGGACGCTGGGCGCAGGCCGACGGCGTGCATTTCGTCGCCGCGCCGGAAGATCCGCAGGCATATGCGCGCGATCTGTACGGGATGCTGCGCGCGCTCGATCGTGCGCAGGTCGCCCGCATTCTCGTCGAGAAGCTGCCCGAGACCGTCGAGTGGATCGCGGTCAACGATCGTCTCGGTCGTGCGGCCGCGGCGTTCGAAGCGCGCGACTGACGCCGTCCGCTCCGGAATGAAATAACGCCCGACCGGCGAACCGGTCGGGCGTTTTTGTTTGCGCGCGTGGCGGGCGGCTTATTTGCCGACGCCCGAAGCCGCGATCTGCTTCTCCACGAACTGTGCGAACAGCGCGTGCAGGCGCGTCGTCGGGTGGACCGTGTCGGCGAACATGTAGGTCTGGTCCGCGTTCGGGACCGTGTAGGTCTGCGGCGAGCAGAACAGCGACGAGCCGAATGCGGTCGCGTTCGCGACGCCGTACTGCGTGGCGGCCGCGACCATCGCCTTCAGGTTGCACGCGGTGTCGGTGTTCGACACGCTGAAGCCGTTCGCCTGGTAGTTGGCCGCGATGCCGTCCTGCCACGTGAACGTGTCGAGCAGCGCGACCTTCGTCGTGTCGACCTTCAGCGCAGCCAGCGTGCCGGCGAGCGTCTGGTTGAACAGCCCCGACAGTTGCGTGAATGCGGCCTGCGTCTGCGCGCCGCCCTGCAGCGCGAGCGGTGTGCCGCCGATGTCCGGCACGTTCGACACGTACACGTGCGCCGCGCCCGCCGCGACGATCTGCTGGACGATCCCGCCGAGCTGTTGCGCGGCCAGGCCGATCGCCTGCGCCGCCGCGAGTTGCGCGGCCGGCGTGTTGCCTTGCGCCTGCGCGACCTGCGCCTGGTAGAAGATGTCGTTCGCGCCGCCGTTGACCAGCACGATCTGGCCGGCGTTGAAGCTGCCGTGCTGCGTCAGGTACTGCTTGACCTGATCGGCGATCGGCGTCGTGGTCGCCTGCGCGTAGTCGGCGTTCGGCACGCTCGCGTCCGCGTGGCCGATGCCCGGCTGCAGCGTCACGCGCGAGCCGCCCTGTGCATAGCCGAGGCCGCCCGTTGCCTGCAGCGGAATGCCGAAGCCGCCCTGGTTCGCGGGCTGCAGCGTGTCGCCGTAGTACTGCGCGACGTCCTGGGTCCACACCTGGCCGGGGTTGGTCGTGAAGCGGCCGCCGCCGAAGCCGAGCTTGATCTGCGAGTAGGTGCCGGCGTCCGACAGGCTGTCGCCGAACGACACGATCTGCATCTTCACGCCGGACGGCGGCGTGTTCGACGCGCTGCTGCTGTTGTTGTCGTCGCCGCCGCCGCACGCGGCGAGCAAGGCGAGCGCGGCGCCCGCGATCGCGACTTGCGCGGTGCGCAGCAGGCGTTGGCGGTTGCGCGACGGGAATTGTCGTTGTGACTGCATCGTTCGATCTCCTCGTAGATATGGCCCGATGTATTTCTCATCTGCCGCGCGTCTCCTCCGGTACTGGCTGCGCGGCGGCCGTTGGCTGAAGCGGTTTATTGGTCGCGCGCGGCCGCGAGCGGCGTGGTGCGCGGATCGTGGTTTGCGGCCTCGGCGATCTGCGCATGATAAGCGCTCGCCCATTCGGGCGGGCCGAAAATCGCGCGCAGCTTGTTGCGCCATCCATGGACGCGCAACGCGTCGGCCGCCATCGACACCCACTCGTGAAACGTCGCGACGAGCGGGTTGTTCGAGCCGAGCGGCTCGACGATTCCGAATTGCGGCGGATCGTCGGGCGACTCCTCGACGTAGCTGCCGAACAGGCGATCCCAGATCACGAGCACACCTGCGTAATTGCGGTCGATGTAGCGCGGGTTGCGTGCATGGTGCGCGCGATGGATCGACGGCGTGTTGAGCACGTATTCGAGCCAGCCGAGCTTGCCGATCGCCTGCGTATGCACGAAGAACTGGAACGCGAGGTTGATCAGCACGACGCCGACGATCTGCTGCGGCGGAAAGCCGAGGAACGCGAGCGGCAGCCAGAACGCCCACATGCCCGCGACGGGATACATCAGGCTCTGCCGGAACGCGGTCGAGAAATTCATCCGCTCGGACGAGTGGTGCACGACGTGCGCGGCCCACAGCCAGCGCACGCGATGGCTCGCGCGATGGAACCCGTAGTAGAGGAGATCCTGGCCGACGAACAGCACGGCGAACGACAGCCAGCCGTCGTGCCACGTGAACAGCCGGAAATGTGCGTAGCAGTACGCATAAACGGGGATCACGAACAGCCACGCGAGCTTGTCGGCGGCCTGGTGCATCAGCGCGAGCGCCGCATTGCACAGCGTGTCGCGCCACGCATAGAGATGATCCTGCGCGCGCGTGCGGGCGAGGTGCCAGGCCTCCCACGCGATGCAGAGCAGGAAGACGGGCGCCAGCGCGAGCAGAAGCAATTCGACGTCGAATCGCATGGACGTGTCTCCTCCTTTCCCCTGCAAGCCGTGAGGCCGGGCGTATGGCCCGTTGTAGATATCGGTCAGGCCAACAGCCTACGCAATCGGCACGCGCTAGGCGAGGGGGCAGCGTAGAGGGTTCCCTCTGAGCGGCCCAAACCGGTCGCTTCGCGCCAGGCCGCCGAGGGGGCGTCCTGCGGGGCGGAAAACCTGGGGGCGGCCCGGCGTTTTCTTGAGGACAGGGTTTCTACGGAAGCCATGCGGAACGGGGCCGCGCGGTGCGGCCCCGTTTCATGGACACGGCTGGCGGGCGCTGCGCGGCGCGCCGGCGGCCGGGACCGTTTCAAACCGCGCGGCGAGAACGCCCGGGGTGCGGGGCGCCCCGACATGTGGCGCCGCCCGCGATCGACGCAAGCCGGCAGCGCGGCATGCGTGCGCCGCTTCGCGGCGCGTGCGTCGTCAGTGCGCGCCCGCGTAGATCCATTCGAGCAGCGTGTCGTGCGCGGCACGCGCGCCTTCGGCGCGATCGTCGTTGATGAAGCTGACGACGATGTAGCTCTGTCCGTCGGCGCCCGCGACGTAGCCCGCGATCGCGCGCACGTCGCGCAGCGTGCCGGTCTTGATGTGCGCGTTGCCGAGCACGCCGGCGTTGGTGAGACGGTTCTTCATCGTGCCGTCGATGCCGGCGATCGGCAGCGAATCGATGAACGCCTGCGCGACGGGGCTCGCGTTCGCGGCCTGCAGCAGCGCGGCGAGCGACTGCGCGCTCACGTGTTCTTCGCGCGACAGGCCCGAGCCGTTCTCGAGGTCGAGATCGGGCATCGCGATCCCGCTCTTCTGCAGGAACGCGCGAATCGCGCGGCTCGACTGCTCGGGCGTCGCGGGCGGCTTGCCGGCGACCGCGCCGATCGTCAGGAACAGGTTGCGCGCCATCACGTTGTTGCTGAACTTGTTGATGTCGTAGACGATGCTGCCGAGCACGGGGCTGTGATGGACCGCGAGCGGCCGTGCGGTGGTCGGCACCTTGCCTTCGCTGACGGGGCCCGCGATCGTGCCGCCGTCCTGCTGCCACAGCGCGAGGAAGCCGCGTGCGAAGAACGTCGTGTGATCGAGGATCGCGAGGTTCGTGGTGTGCGCGCCGCAGCGCAGCGGATAGTCGCCGGCGAACGAGGCGGTCATGATGCCGCCGCCGCCCGCCGACAACGTCGGACGCGCGGCCGCGGCCGCCGCGCCGCACGACCCGGTGCCTTCGACCAGCTGGTTGTCGATCGACAGGTTCGCGAGCGGCGGCAGCACGTCGACGGCGATCTTGCCGTCGTCGCCCGGCGTCACCGTGAACGACACGGCCTTGAACGCATACAGCAGCGGATCGGGGCCGACGTTGTACGGCGCGCTCACGTCGTCGTCGAACGACGGCAGGTCGCGTGTCGACGCGGCGAAATAGCTCTTGTCGAGCACGAGGCCGCCGGCCACGCGCTTGATGCCGGCCTTGCGCAACTTGTCGACGAGGTCGATCAGTTCCTCGGGTACGAGCTTCGGATCGCCGGTGCCCTTGATGTAGAGGTTGCCCTGCAACGTGCCGTCCGGATCGACCGAGCCGTCCGCATACGCGGTGGTGCGCCAGCGGAAGTCGGGGCCGAGGATCGACAGCCCCGAGAAGGTCGTGACGAGCTTCATCGTCGACGCCGGCATCATCGGCCGGCTCGCGTTCCACGCGATCAGCGGCTCGGGATCGCCGACGCGCTCGACGACGACGCTCATCGCCGAGGCAGGCACCTTCGCGCGCTGCAGTGCGACGAGCACGGACGCCGGCAGGCCGGCCGCCCGCGCGGCGGGCGACACCACGGCGGTCTTGCGCGCTTCCTTGTGGGACTTCTTGCGGGCCTGCGCGGACGGTGCGAACGCAAGGGCCGTGCAGGTGGCGACGACGGCGGCCGCCCGCAGGAAGGGGCGGGCGCGGGGGGCGAACCGGGCGGAAAAATCGGAAATCGGCATGGGCGAATACGGGAAAAGCGTCGGGCTCGGGCAGGGCGCGCGCGGCGCCGGAGCGCACATTGTAGAGACAAGTGCGCACGTGCCCCTTGCAATCCGCCTTTCTGTTGCATTGCAGGCGGCGCACGCGATTCGCGGCGCTACAATGGTCGCCATGTCTTACTCGTCAGATGGGTTCCGGTTCCGATGCGGATTCTGCTTGTTGAAGACGATCGAATGATCGCCGAGGGCGTACGCAAGGCGTTGCGCGCCGACGGCTTCGCGGTCGACTGGGTGCAGGACGGCGACGCCGCGCTCACGGCGCTCGGCGGCGAGACGTACGACCTGCTGCTGCTCGACCTCGGCCTGCCGAAGCGCGACGGCATCGACGTGCTGCGCACGCTGCGCGCGCGCGGGCAGTCGCTGCCGGTGCTGATCGTCACCGCGCGCGATGCGGTGGCCGATCGCGTGAAGGGGCTCGACGCGGGCGCCGACGACTACCTCGTCAAGCCGTTCGACCTCGACGAACTGGGCGCGCGGATGCGCGCGCTGATCCGCCGCCAGGCGGGGCGCAGCGAGTCGCTGATCCGCCACGGCGCGCTGACGCTCGATCCCGCGTCGCACCAGGTGACGCTCGACGGCGCGCCCGTCGCGCTGTCCGCGCGCGAGTTCGCGCTGCTCGAGGCGCTGCTCGCGCGGCCCGGCGCGGTGCTGTCGAAAAGCCAGCTCGAGGAAAAGATGTACGGCTGGGGCGAGGAGATCGGCAGCAACACGGTCGAGGTCTACATCCACGCGCTGCGCAAGAAGCTCGGCTCGGACCTGATCCGCAACGTGCGCGGGCTCGGCTACATGGTCGTCAAGGAAAGCTGACGCGTGCGGTCGATTCGTCATCAACTACTGATCTGGCTGCTCGCGATCGTCGTCGCGGGCGTGGGCGCCGCGGGCTGGCTGATCTACCGGCAGGCGCTCGCCGAAGCGAACGAGCTGTTCGACTACCAGCTGCAGGAAATCGCCGCGGCGCTGCCGTCCGAGCCGTTTTCGCAGGTGTTCGGTTCGCGCACCAACGGCGACGAAGGCATCGTGATCCAGATCTGGAACCGCAACGGCGTGCTGATGTACTTCTCGCATCCGCGCGCGCCGATCGCGCCGCGCGCGGAACTCGGCTTCTCGACCGAGCGCACCGATCGCGGCGAATGGCGCGTGTACGGCGCGATCGTCGGCGACAACGTCGTGCAGCTCGCGCAGCCGCTGTCGGTGCGCAACCGGCTCGCGGCGAACGTCGCGCTGCGCACGCTGTGGCCGCTGATCGTGCTGCTGCCGTTTCTCGGCGCGGCGGTCTGGATGATCGTCGGGCAAGGGCTCGCGCCGCTCGAGCGCCTCACGCGCGCGGTCGAGGCGCGCCGGCCGGAAGCGCTCGATCCGTTGCCCGATGCGCGCCTGCCGCTCGAGGTGCAGCCGCTCGTGCGCGCGCTGAACGGGCTGCTCGCGCGGCTCGCGGCCGCGCTCGACACGCAGAAGGCCTTCGTCGCCGACGCCGCGCACGAGCTGCGCACGCCGCTCGCGGCCGTGCAGATCCAGGCGCAGCTCGTCGCGCGCGCGAAGGACGACACGTCGCGCCGCGAGGCGCTCGCCGATCTGCAGGACGGCGTCACGCGCGCGACGCGCCTCGCCGAGCAATTGCTCGCGCTCGCGCGCGCCGAACCGGACGGCGCGACGATGCGCGAGCCGGTCGACCTGCAGGCGCTGCTGGTCGAATGCGTGGCCGCGCATGCACCGCTCGCGCAACGGCACAGCATCGATCTCGGCTTCGAGGAGACGCGCGCGGCGACCGTCGTCGCGGACGTCGGCGCGCTGCGCGTGATGTTCGGCAACCTGCTCGACAACGCGGTGAAGTACACGCCGGACGGCGGCCGCATCGACGTGTCGCTGACGCGCGACGCGGCAGGCCGCGCGTGCGTGCAGATCGGCGACAGCGGCCCCGGCATCCCGGCCGAAGAGCGCGAGCGCGTGTTCGACCGCTTCTACCGCGACAGCTCCGCGCGGGCGCGGGCCGACGTGTCGGGCAGCGGGCTGGGGCTCGCGATCGTCAAGCGCGTGGCGGCGCAGCAGGGCGCGACCGTGACGCTCGGCGACGCGGCCGCGGGCGGCCTGCTCGTGAGCGTCGTGTTCCGCGATGCCGGGCTGCCGCAGCCGGCGCCGCAGGCGTCCGAATCCGTATGACGAACGGCACACCGCGCGGGCGCCGCGCGGTAGCGGCGGCCTAAGCCCCGCTTAAGGTCGATTAAGCCTCCTTTAAGTCAGCGTCGTTACGCTGCGTCCTAACAACGAGGAGGTCCTACGATGAACACCCGATTCCTTGCGCGCGGCGCCGTCGCGGTCGCCGTGGCGGCCGCCCTGTCCGCCGGCTATGTCGCGGGCACCCGCCGCGCCGATCCGCAGATCATCACGCCCGCGCAGGCCGCCGCGCTGATGCCGGCCGAGGCCGCGGCGAAGACCGGCATTCCCGATTTCTCCGGACTGGTCGAAACCTACGGCCCGGCGGTCGTGAACATCAGCGCGAAGCACGTCGTGAAGCAGGTGTCGCGGCGCGTGCCGCAGCCGCAGCTGCCGATGGATCCGAGCGATCCGTTCTACCAGTTCTTCAAGCACTTCTACGGCCAGGTGCCGGGCATGGGCGGCGACACGCAGCCGGACGACCAGCCGAGCGCGAGCCTCGGGTCGGGATTCATCGTCAGCTCGGACGGGTACATCCTCACCAATGCGCACGTGATCGACGGCGCGAACGTCGTCACGGTCAAGCTGACCGACAAGCGCGAGTACAAGGCGAAGGTCGTCGGCGCCGACAAGCAATCCGACGTGGCGGTGCTGAAGATCGACGCGAGCGGCCTGCCGACCGTGAAGATCGGCGACCCGGCACAGAGCAAGGTCGGCCAGTGGGTCGTCGCGATCGGTTCGCCGTACGGCTTCGACAACACGGTCACGTCCGGCATCATCAGCGCGAAATCGCGCGCGCTGCCCGACGAGAACTACACGCCGTTCATCCAGACCGACGTGCCGGTGAACCCCGGCAACTCGGGCGGCCCGCTGTTCAACCTACAGGGCGAGGTGATCGGCATCAACTCGATGATCTACTCGCAGACGGGCGGCTTCCAGGGCCTGTCGTTCGCGATCCCGATCAACGAGGCGATCAAGGTCAAGGACGAGCTCGTGAAGACCGGCCACGTGAGCCGCGGCCGCCTCGGCGTCGCCGTGCAGGGGCTGAACCAGACGCTCGCGAGCTCGTTCGGGCTGCAGAAGCCGGACGGCGCGCTCGTCAGCTCGGTCGACCCGAATGGCCCGGCCGCGAAGGCCGGCCTGCAGCCGGGCGACGTGATCCTCGCGGTCAACGGCTCGCCGGTGGCCGACTCCACGTCGCTGCCCGCGCAGATCGCGAACCTGAAGCCGGGGTCGAAGGCCGACCTGCAGGTGTGGCGCGACAAGTCGACGAAGTCGATCAGCGTGACGCTCGGCGCGATGACCGACGCGAAGCTGGCATCGAACGACGGCGGCCCGGTCGAGCAGGGGCGCCTCGGCGTCGCGGTGCGCCCGCTCACGCCGCAGGAGCGCAGTGCCGCCAACCTGTCGCACGGGCTCATCGTGCAGCAGGCCGGCGGCCCGGCAGCCAGCGCGGGCATCCAGCCCGGCGACGTGATCCTCGCGGTCAACGGCCGCCCGGTCACGAGCCCCGAGCAGTTGCGCGACGCGGTCAAGGGAGCAGGCAACAGTCTTGCTCTCCTGATCCAGCGGGATAATGCACAGATCTTCGTGCCGGTCGACCTGAGCTGACCGGCGGTCGTTGCGGGCCGGCGTGGCCGGCCCCGGCGGGCGTCGCCGGCGTTCGGCCCGTGGTGCTGTGTTCCGACCCGAAAGGAGGGAGCCATGCAATATCTACGCAACGTGTCCCGATTTGCCGTCGCGGCGGCGCTGGCCGCCGGCTTCGCCGCCGCCGCGCCCGGCGCGTACGCGCAATCGGACGGCTTGCCCGCGGCGAGCCAGCAGGGCGATGTCAGCTACGTGTCGGGCGGCATCGGCAAGGATCAATCGACGGCATTCGAGAGCAACGAGGCGGCGTGGCCGCTGGCGCTGCGGTTCACCGGCAAGGGCGGCGAATACCTGGCCGACGTCCATGTGCGGATCGTCGACGGCAAGGGCACCGAGCTGCTGACGACGGACGCGCGCGGGCCCTACATGCTCGTGAAGCTGCCGCCGGGGCGCTACACCGTGCACGCGTCGTACCAGGGCAGCGACGAATCGCGCGCGGTCACGGTCGGCGCGAAGGGCGGCGCGAAGGTCGCGTTCCAGTGGAGTGCGCAGTAGCGCGTCGCGCGCAGGCCCGGCCGGGCCGCGCAATCGGGCCCAGTTTCGCCCATAATGAAGGCCACGGCACTTGTGCCGTGGCTTTTTCGTTTCCGGCCCGCGGCTTGCGCGCCGGGACCGCCGCCCGGAGGAGAAACGATGTCCGATGCCGCCGACCCTCGCCTCGAAATCGTGCCGAACCGCCATCGCGTGCGCGTGATCCATCGCGGCATCACGTATGCCGATTCGCACGGCGCGCTGACCGTGCGCGAAACGGGCCTGCCGGATATCCATTACCTGCCGCGCGGCGACGTGAACATGCACCGGCTCGTGAAGTCGAGCGTCACGACGGACTGTCCGCTGAGGGGCCGGGCCGTGTATTTCGACCTGCAGACCGAAGACGGCGTGATCGAGAACGCCGCATGGAGTTACGAGGAACCGGGGGCGACCGCGTCAGCGCTTGCGCACTACGTCGCCTTCGACGTCGCACGGGTCGACAGTCTCGTCGAGACGTCCTGATGCGGCGCGTGTTCATCGGGGAGGCATCATGGAACTGAACGACACGTTACGCGTACCGCTCGCGCCGGCTGTCGTGCGGGCGGCGCTCGAGGATCTCGCGCTGCTGCGGGCGAGCTTCGATCATTGCGAATCGTTCGTGAAGCTCGCGCGCGGCGAGTTCGCGCTGACCATCACGGTGCCGCTCGGCCCGCTGCGCGCGCGCTACGACGTGCGTGCGCATTCGGCGAGCGAGCAGGGCGACGCGGAAGGGCAGCCGCGCCGCGTGCTCAACTTCAAGGCGCGGGCCGACGGCCTCGGCGCGCTGCGCGGGCAGGTCGAGCTCGTGCTGCGGCCGGACGATGACGACACGGCCGCGACGTGCATCGAATACGTGGTGTGGGCGACGGCGAGCGGGCCGCTCGCCGAACTGCCGGCGCGGCAGATCGAGAACGCGCTGCACGAGTGGACGGACGATTTCTTCCGCGAATTCTGCGCGGTCGTGCAGGCGAAGCACGGTCTCGTGCCGAACCGCGCGCGCTCGAGCCCGCAGCGTCGCCAGCATGTGTTCCTGCGGCCGGCGTCGCTGATGGCCGCGGCGAAGCGTCCGCTGCCGCACCTCGGCGGCGCGCTCGGCGGCCGCGCCGCGAGCGCCGTGCATCATCGCGAATCGGGTCCGCTGCCCGTCTGGGCGTGGGCCGCGATCGTCGTGTTCGTGGCGCTGCTGCTGTACGCGGCGCGCTGGATCAACGGCGCCTGAGCGCCTGCGCGCGCCGCCGCGCTGCCTCATTGTCCGGCCGGTCGCCGGCCGTTCGTCGGCGGCGCGGCCGCCGCTAGCGTCGGGCGTCGGGCCCGGCGCCCCGAAATTCCTTCCGATATGCCGACGGCGACGTGCCGAGCGCGCCCGCGAAATGCTGGCGCAGCGACACGCTCGAGCCGTAGCCGGCCGCCTGCGCGATCGCGTCGATCGATTGTCCGGTGGTTTCCAGCAGATGCTGCGCACGCGTGAGCCGCTCGGCCTGCAGCCACGCGGTGACGGTCGTACCCGTCGCCTGGCGGAAGTGGCGCGTGAAGGTGCGCCGACTCATCAGCACGCGTTCGGCGAGCGAATCCACACTGTGCGCGACGTCGAGATGCGCGCGCACCCAGTCGAGCAGGCCCGCGAGGCGCGCGTCGCGCGGATGCGCGGCGACCGGCTGCGGCACGTATTGCGCCTGGCCGCCCTGGCGGTGCGGCGGGATCACGAGACGCCGCGCGATCTGGTTCGCGGCGTCCGAGCCGAAGCGCCGCCGCACGACGTGCAGGCAGCAGTCGAGCCCCGCGGCCGTGCCGGCCGACGTCATCAGGTTGCCGTCGTCGACGTACAGCACGTCGGGGTCGAGCTTCACGCGCGGAAAGCGCTGCGCGAAGTCGTCGGCCCACGCCCAGTGTGTGGTGGCCGGGCGCCCGTCGAGCAGCCCGGCCGCGGCGAGCACGTACGCGCCGAGGCACAGGCCGACCACCTGCGCGCCGCGCGCGGCGGCCGCGCGTACCGCATCGACCAGCACGTCCGGCGGCGCTTCGTCGGGATCGCGCCATGCCGGCACGATCACGATGTCCGCGTCGTCGAGCGCGTCGAGCCCGTAAGGCGCGGTGATCGTGAAGCCGCCCGTCGTCGACAGCGGGCCGCGCTCGGCCGAGCACACGCGGCACTCGAACGCGGGCATCGCGGCCGCATCGCGCTCCTTGCCGAACACGACGGACGGCACCGACAGGTGGAACGGGCTGATGCCGTCGTACGCGATCACGGCGACGACGGTCGGGGCGGGGGCAACGAACGACGCAGCGGCGCGCATGACGGGCTCCGGGGTGGCGATGGCCCGATTCTATCGAAGAATGGCTATCGGGCCACTGTCCGCCGGCGCGATGCAATCCGACAATGCATCGCATCGCGCTGCTGTCCGCCCCGTTCCGGAGCGGGGCGGCGCGGCCGAACCCGGAGCCTGCCATGTCGAACGTCGTATCGTCTTCCGCTTCCCGCCGTGCCCTGATCGTGATCGATGTCCAGAACGAATACGTGACGGGCAACCTGCCGATCGAATATCCGCCCGTCGACGCGTCGCTGGCGAACATCGGCCGCGCGATCGACGCCGCGCACGCGGCCGGCGTGCCGGTGATCATCGTCCAGCACGTCGCGCCGGCGGGCGCGCCGATCTTCGCACCGGGCACCGACGGTGTCGCGCTGCATCCGGTCGTCGCCGACCGGCCGTATGCGCACCTCATCGTGAAGGCGCAGGCCAGTTCGTTCGCCGGCACCGATCTCGCCGCGTGGCTCGACGCGCACGGCATCGATACGCTCGCGGTCGTCGGCTACATGACGCACAACTGCAATGCGTCGACGGTCTATCACGCGGCCCACGCGGGGCTCGCCGTCGAATACCTGGCGGACGCGACCGGCGCGTTGCCGTACGAGAACGAAGCGGGCGCGGCGAGCGCCGAAGAGATTCACCGCGCGTACACGGTGGTGTTCCAGTCGAATTTCGCGGCCGTGATGTCGACCGACGCATGGATCGCGGGACTCGGCGGCGCGGCGATGCCGACGCGCGATTCGGTGGCCGCGTCGAACCGGCGGGCCCGCACGCAACGCGCGAAGGCGGCCTGAGCCGGTCAGTCGCCCGTCTTCAGCATCGCCGGGCTGTAACGCATCATGTCGAAGCAGCCGTCGACGAGCTGTTCCGCATGCTGCTCGGCGTCGATCTCGTCGGGCAGCATCAGCATGTCGCGCACGAAACCGCTGACGAGCGTGTGCAGCATCAGCGTCGCGCGCCACGTGTCGAGCCGCTCGGGCAGCAGCTTGAGCCGCACGGCGCCCGCGAGATCGGCATCGATCGCGTGCAGCGCCTCGCTCATCCCCGCGCGGTTGCGCTGCAGCAGCGGTTCCATGTCCGCGACGTACTCGCACTTCATGAACAGGATGCTGAACACGCGCCGCAACTGCGAGTCGCGCTGCACGCCGAGCAGGCACCAGATCAGGATCTTGCGGATCTTCTCCAGCGGATTGCCGCCGGGCGCGTCGAGCGGCATCCGCTTGAGTTCGTCGATCGGCAGGAACACGCGGTCGAACATCGCGTCGAACAGCTCGCTCTTGTTCGCGAAATGCCAGTAGATCGCGCCGCGCGTCACGCCGGCGTGATGGGCGATGTCCGCGAGCGACGTGTGCGACACGCCCTTCTCGAAGAACACGTGTTCGGCGGCGTCGAGAATGCGGTTGCGCGTCTCGAGCGCCTCCTCCTTGGTGCGTCTGACCATGTGCAGGCCTGAATGGATCGATCGTAGGTGAATATAGGGTCCGTAACCCTCGTCGCGGCTGTGCGGACGGGCTATGCTTGCGACTGGTAATAATTCGTAAGACTTGGCGGTTGGCGACGGACGAGCGGGCTTTTTACATACATTCGTGAATGTATATACAATACCACCCTACGATCGAATGACCAAAGTGGCAATCAGTTAATATCCCACTCTGCTGATTCCCGCCAAAGTACCAGTCCGCAGTTCGCGGCATCTCGTCGGCATGGAGGTCTCGTGCCGACTTGCTGTATCCAGTAGTCCAGTAATTCAGGTGTTCGATCTGCGCCGCGAGGCGCATCCGTGTGGCGCTCCGTCCGTGCGCCGCACTCATTCCATTGGTTACACACAGAGGTCGCTCCATGCGCGTCGAACGGGTTCCATACCGCTTGATCACTGTCGCGGCAGCCGCGGTTTTCCTGGCTGCATGCGGAAAAAAAGAATCGGCACCGCCGCCGCAAACGCCGGAAGTCGGCGTCGTCACCGTCCAGCCGCAAGCCGTGCCGGTCTACAGCGAACTGCCGGGCCGTACCAGCGCATTCCTCGTCGCGCAGGTCCGCGCGCGGGTCGACGGCATCGTGCTGCGCCGTGAATTCACCGAAGGCACCGACGTCAAGGCCGGCCAGCGTCTGTACAAGATCGATCCGGCGCCGTACCTCGCTGCATTGAACAGCGCGAAGGCGACGCTCGCGAAGGCGCAGGCGAACCTCGTCACGCAGAACGCGCTGGTCGCGCGCTACAAGGTGCTGGTGGCCGCGAACGCGGTCAGCAAGCAGGACTACGACAACGCGGTGGCCACCCAAGGGCAGGCCGCGGCGGACGTCGCGGCCGGCAAGGCGGCGGTCGACACCGCGCAGATCAATCTCGGCTACACGGATGTGGTCTCGCCGATCACCGGCCGCGTCGGCATTTCGCAGGTGACGCCGGGCGCGTACGTGCAGGCGAGCCAGGCGACGCTGATGTCGACGGTGCAGCAGCTCGATCCGGTCTATGTCGACCTGACGCAGTCGAGCCTCGACGGGCTGAAGCTGCGCCAGGACGTGCAGAGCGGCCGCCTGAAGACGAGCGGCCCGGGCGCGGCGAAGGTGTCGCTGATCCTGGAAGACGGCAAGACGTACTCCGAAGCCGGCAAGCTGCAGTTCTCCGACGTGACGGTCGACCAGGCCACCGGCTCGGTGACGATCCGCGCGGTCTTCCCGAACCCGGGCCGCGTGCTGCTGCCGGGGATGTTCGTGCGCGCACGGATCGAGGAAGGCGTGAACGAGAACGCGTTCCTGGTGCCGCAGATCGGCGTCACGCATGACCAGAAGGGCCAGGCGATCGCGATGGTGGTGAACGCGAGCAACAAGGTCGAGCCGCGTCCGCTGAAGACGGCGGGCATGCGCGGCCAGGACTGGATCGTCGAAGGCGGTCTGCAGGCGGGCGACCACGTGATCGTGCAGGGGGGCGAGAAGGTGCGTCCGGGCGCGACCGTGAAGTCGGTGGAGGCACAACTCGCACCGGCGGCCGGTGCCGCATCGGGTGTCGCCGCTGCCACCGCCGCGCCGGCTGCCGCCGGTTCCGGCGCCGCCGCCGCGTCCGGCGCCGCCGCATCGGGCGCAGCGCCGGCGAGCGCCGCCGCTGCTTCGAGCGCGCAATAACAGGGAGCCTGTTTCATGGCAAAGTTTTTTATCGATCGCCCGATCTTCGCGTGGGTGATCGCCATCATCCTGATGCTGGCCGGGGTTGCGGCGATCTTCACGCTGCCGATCGCGCAGTATCCGACGATCGCGCCGCCATCGATCCAGATCACCGCGAACTACCCGGGCGCTTCCGCGAAGACGGTGGAAGACACGGTGACGCAGGTGATCGAGCAGCAGATGAGCGGTCTCGACAACTTCCTGTACATGTCGTCGACGAGTGACGACTCGGGCAACGCCACGATCACGCTGACGTTCGCGCCGGGCACCAACGCCGACATCGCACAGGTCCAGGTGCAGAACAAGCTGTCGCTCGCGACGCCGGTTCTGCCGCAGGTCGTGCAGCAGCTCGGTCTGTCGGTCACGAAGTCGAGCAGCAGCTTCCTGCTGGTGCTCGCCTTCAACTCCGAAGACGGCAGCATGAACAAGTACGACCTCGCGAACTTCGTGGCGTCGCACGTGAAGGATCCGATCAGCCGGTTGAACGGCGTCGGTACCGTCACGCTGTTCGGCTCGCAGTACGCGATGCGGATCTGGCTCGACCCGACCCGCCTGACGAACTACGGCCTCACGCCGGTCGACGTGACGAGCGCGATCACTGCGCAGAACGTGCAGATCGCGGGCGGCCAGATCGGCGGCACGCCGGCCAAGCCGGGCACCGTGCTGCAGGCGACGATCACCGAATCGACGCTGCTGCAGACGCCCGAGCAGTTCGGCAACATCCTGCTGAAGGTCAACCAGGACGGCTCGCAGGTGCGCCTGAAGGACGTCGCGCAGATCGGCCTCGGCGGCGAAAACTACAACTTCGACACGAAGTACAACGGTCAGCCGACCGCGGCACTCGGTATCCAGCTCGCGACCAACGCAAACGCGCTCGCGACCGCGAAGGCCGTGCGCGCGAAGATCGACGAGCTCGCACCGTTCTTCCCGCACGGTCTCGTCGTGAAGTATCCGTACGACACGACGCCGTTCGTGAAGCTGTCGATCGAGGAAGTGGTCAAGACGCTGCTCGAAGGTATCGTGCTCGTGTTCCTCGTGATGTATCTGTTCCTGCAGAACCTGCGGGCGACGATCATCCCGACGATCGCGGTGCCGGTCGTGCTGCTCGGCACGTTCGCGATCATGTCGCTGGTGGGCTTCTCGATCAACACGCTGTCGATGTTCGGCCTCGTGCTCGCGATCGGCCTGCTGGTGGACGATGCGATCGTGGTGGTCGAGAACGTCGAGCGCGTGATGGCGGAAGAGGGGCTGTCGCCGAAGGAGGCGACCCGCAAGGCGATGGGCCAGATCACCGGCGCACTCGTCGGCGTCGCGCTCGTGCTGTCGGCGGTGTTCGTGCCGGTCGCGTTCTCCGGCGGGTCGGTCGGCGCGATCTATCGTCAGTTCTCGCTGACGATCGTGTCGGCGATGGTGCTGTCGGTGCTGGTCGCGTTGATTCTGACGCCCGCCCTGTGCGCGACGATCCTCAAGCCGATCCCGCAGGGCCATCACGAAGAGAAGAAGGGCTTCTTCGGCTGGTTCAACCGCACGTTCAACAACAGCCGCGACAAGTACCACGTCGGCGTGCACCACGTGATCAAGCGCTCGGGTCGCTGGCTGATCATCTACCTGGTCGTGATCGTCGCGGTCGGCCTGCTGTTCGTGCGCCTGCCGAAGTCGTTCCTGCCCGATGAAGACCAGGGCCTGATGTTCGTGATCGTGCAGACGCCGTCGGGCTCGACGCAGGAAACGACCGCGAAGACGCTCGCGAACATTTCCGACTACCTGCTGAAGGACGAGAAGGAAATCGTCGAATCGGCGTTCACGGTCAACGGCTTCAGCTTCGCCGGCCGCGGCCAGAACTCGGGTCTCGTGTTCGTGCGCCTGAAGGACTACTCGCAGCGCCAGCACGCGAACCAGAAGGTCCAGGCGTTGATCGGCCGGATGTTCGGGCGCTATTCGGGCTACAAGGACGCGATCGTGATCCCGTTCAACCCGCCGTCGATTCCGGAACTCGGCACCGCCGCCGGCTTCGACTTCGAGCTGACGGACAACGCCGGTCTCGGCCACGACGCGCTGATGGCCGCACGTAACCAGCTGCTCGGGATGGCCTCGAAGGATCCGACGCTGCAGGGCGTGCGTCCGAACGGGCTGAACGACACGCCGCAGTACAAGGTCGACATCGATCGCGAGAAGGCGAATGCGCTCGGCGTGACGGCGGATGCGATCGACCAGACGTTCTCGATCGCGTGGGCGTCGAAGTACGTGAACAACTTCCTCGACACCGACGGCCGGATCAAGAAGGTGTACGTGCAGTCGGATGCGCCGTTCCGGATGACGCCGGAGGACATGAACATCTGGTACGTGCGCAACGGTTCGGGCGGGATGGTGCCGTTCAGCGCGTTCGCGACCGGTCACTGGACGTACGGTTCGCCGAAGCTCGAGCGTTACAACGGCGTGTCGGCGATGGAAATCCAGGGTCAGGCCGCACCGGGCAAGTCGACCGGTCAGGCGATGACCGCGATGGAAGGGCTCGCGAAGAAGCTGCCGGTCGGTATCGGCTATTCGTGGACCGGCCTGTCGTTCCAGGAAATCCAGTCCGGCTCGCAGGCGCCGATCCTGTACGCGATCTCGATCCTCGTCGTGTTCCTGTGTCTCGCGGCACTGTATGAAAGCTGGTCGATCCCGTTCTCGGTGATCATGGTGGTGCCGCTAGGCGTGGTCGGCGCACTGCTCGCGGCGACGATGCGCGGCCTCGAGAACGACGTGTTCTTCCAGGTCGGCCTGCTGACCACGGTGGGCTTGTCCGCGAAGAACGCGATCCTGATCGTCGAATTCGCGCGCGAACTGCAGATGACGGAGAAGATGGGGCCGATAGAGGCTGCGCTGGAAGCGGCGCGCCTGCGGCTGCGTCCGATCCTGATGACGTCGCTCGCGTTCATTCTCGGCGTGATGCCGCTCGCGATCAGCAACGGCGCGGGTTCGGCCAGCCAGCACGCGATCGGTACCGGCGTGATCGGCGGGATGATCACGGCGACGTTCCTCGCGATCTTCATGATCCCGATGTTCTTCGTGAAGATCCGCGCGATCTTCAGCGGCGAGAAGGAAGACGTCGACCAGGCGCTGCGTCTGGCGCAGGAGCACTCGCACCACGAAGAGAAGCCGGGCAACGGCGACGAAGGCAACAAGGGACAGTGATGATGCAAAAACACGCTTTGACTGCAATCGCGGTCGCGCTGCTGGCCACGGGCTGCACGATGGCGCCGCACTACACGCGGCCCGACGCGCCCGTCGCGCAGGCGTACCCGGCCGGCGGCGTCTATGCGACGCAGCCGGGTGCTGCCGGCGCGCGCAGCGCGAACGGCCAGGCGGCGACCGCCATCGGCTGGCGCGAATTCTTCGTCGATCCGCGCCTGCAGCGGCTGATCGAGATCGCGCTGAAGAACAACCGCGACCTGCGCGTGTCGGTGCTGAACATCGAGGCGGCGCGCGCGCAGTACCAGATCACGCGCGCGGGCCTGTTTCCGACGCTCGACGGTACGGGCACGGGCAGCATCCAGCGCGTGCCGCAGGGCCTGTCGCAGACGGGTGCGCCGTATATCTCGCGGGCCTACAACGTCGGCGTTTCCGCGTCGTGGGAACTCGACCTGTTCGGTCGCGTGCAGAGCCTGAAGGATCAGGCGCTCGCGCAGTACCTGTCGACGTCGTACGCACGGCAGGCCGCCGAGATCTCGCTGGTGTCGCAGGTGGCGGATCAGTACCTGACGCTGCTGTCGACCGACGACCTGCTGCAGGTCACGGAAAACACGCTGAAGTCGGCCCAGGCATCCTACGACCTGACCAAGCTGCAGTTCGACAACGGCACGGGCTCCGAGCTCGAGCTGCGTCAGGCGCAGACGGTCGTCGAGACGGCGCTCGCGAACCAGCAGGCGCAGGCGCGCGCGCGTGCGCAGGCACTGAACGCGCTGGTGCTGCTGATCGGCGAGCCGCTGCCGGACGATCTGCCGGCGGGCATGCCGCTCGACGCGCAGAACCTGCTGACGGACGTGCCGGCCGGTCTGCCGTCCGACCTGCTGACGCGTCGTCCGGACGTGATGCAGGCCGAGCAGACGCTGCTGGCCGCGAACGCGAACATCGGCGCGGCACGCGCGGCGTTCTTCCCGCGCATCTCGCTGACGGGCGCGTTCGGCACCGGCAGCCCGACGCTGGGCGGCCTGTTCAAGGCTGGCACCGCGGCGTGGTCGTTCGCGCCGCAGATCACGATGCCGATCTTCGAAGGCGGGCAGAACATCGCGAACCTGAACCTCGCGAACGTGCAGAAGCGCATCGAGATCGCCAACTACGAGAAGGCGATCCAGTCGGCGTTCCGCGAAGTGTCGGACGGGCTGGCCGCACGCGGCACGTACGACCAGCAGATCGCCGCGCTCGAGCGCAACGAGCACGCGCAGCAGCGTCGCTTCGACCTGTCGGACCTGCGCTACAAGAACGGTGTCGACAGCTACCTGTCGGTGTTGACCGCGCAGACCGACCTGTACTCGGCGCAGCAGTCGCTGATCAGCGCGCGCCTGGCACGCTGGACGAACCTCGTCACGCTGTACCGCGCACTGGGCGGCGGCTGGATCCAGCACGCGGGCGAGACGCCGCGCGCACCGGACGAGACGGTCGACTACGACAAGGCGGCTGCTCCGGCTGCTGCGTCGGCGGCAGCGACGAACGGGTAAGCACGACGGCGGGCAGGGGCGGGCGACCGCGCCGGTTCGCCGAAGTCGCGGTCCCCGGGATGCGACAACGCCACGGACGAAGGTCCGTGGCGTTTTTTTGTGCGGCCGGTTTGTTGCGACGGCGGATCGCCATCGCGGCGATCGCCGGCGTCACCACGACCGTCGCCCGGCCGGCCGCCGCAAAGCAAAACGCCACGGCAAGCCGTGGCGTTTTTCCTTTACCGTATCGCGCCGTCCTTCGGCGCGTCCGGGTCGGACCGATCAGTGATGCACGTCGGCCGGGCGTCCGTCGAAGTCGTGCCCTGCGCGGCGGATCTCGCAACGCGCGTCTTTCTCGCCCTTCACGCCGTTGAACACGACGTTCAGGATCACGGCGGTGGCCGACGCGAGCAGGATGCCGCTATGCAGGATCGGGGCGAGCGCGGGCGGCAGCTTCGAGAAGAAGTGCGGCGACACGACCGGCACGAGGCCCATGCCGACGCTCACGGCGACGATGAACAGGTTGTGCGAGTTGTTCACGAAGTCGACCTTCGACAGCACCTTGATGCCGTTCGCGGCCACCATCCCGAACATCACGATGCCCGCGCCGCCGAGCACGAACGGCGGCACCGATGCGACGACCTGCGCCATCTTCGGGAACAGGCCGAGCAGCACCAGGATCACGCCGCCCGTCGCGCAGACGAACCGGCTCTTCACGCCCGTCACGCCGATCAGGCCGACGTTCTGCGAGAACGACGTATGCGGGAACGAGTTGAAGATGCCGCCGATCAGCGTGCCGAGGCCGTCGACGCGCAGGCCGCGCACGAGGCGGTCCTGGTTGACCGGACGATCGACCATGTCGCCGACCGCGAGGAACATGCCGGTCGATTCGATGAACGTGACGAACATCACCGTGACCATCGTCGCGATCGACAGCGGGTCGAAGTGCGGCAGGCCGAAGTGGAACGGCATCACGAAGCCGACCCACGGTGCGTGCGCGACGCCGTCGGTATTCACGCGGCCGATCGCGAACGCGATCACGAAGCCGGCGACGATGCCGAGCAGCACCGAGATGTTCGCGAGGAAGCCGCGGCCGTACTTGTTGATCAGCAGGATCAGCGTGAGCACGAGCAGCGACAGGCCGAGGTAGACGGGGCTGCCGTATTCGGGGTTGCCGACGCCGCCGGCTGCCCAGTTGATCCCGACTTCCATCAGCGACAGCCCGATTACCGCGATCACGGTGCCGACCACGACCGGCGGGAAGAACCGCAACAGCTTGCCGATCATCGGCGCGAGCACGATGCCGATGATGCCGGCCGCGATGGTCGAGCCGAAGATGTCGAGAATGCCGAGGCCGGGGTTGGTGCCGATCGCGATCATCGGGCCGACGGCCGCGAACGTGCAGCCCATGATGACGGGCAGGCGGATCCCGAAGATCCACAGGCCGAGCGTCTGGATCAGCGTGGCGATGCCGCACGAAAACAGATCGGCGCTGATCAGGAACGCGATCTGGTCTTTCGGCAGCTTCAGCGCGCCGCCGACGATAAGCGGCACGGCGACGGCGCCGGCGTACATGACGAGGACGTGCTGGAGACCAAGCGTTACAAGCTTGCCGGTCGGCAGCACCTCATCGCACGGATGGACCGTGTTCGATTGCATCTGTCTCACTCCATGATCTTGTTTTCGGGGTGGTACGAAGTTATGCGGAATGCCACATCGCAACAAGAGCGCTGGGTTCTATTCCGTTCTTTGCTGGTTCGATATGCCTGGTCGGCATGAAACAGGGTGTCGATCATCGGGAAACTGCCGCTGGAGTGAGGTTCCCCGGTTTTATAGCCCTACAAAATAGCGCGGACACCCGTGTCAAATATCGGCCGCTTTATGGTGTGTATCGCGAGTGCGGCATAGTGGCAAAAACGACCGGCGAAAAATCGCGCCGGGTTAACCCGCGAGCGGCTGTTTTGGCGGGCAACGTGCAGCCTGGCGAGGGCGGTCGTGCACGGCCGTGGTTTCGCGTCGCCGCGCGGCCGAAAGCGTCGCAAAAATCGGGGCGCATGGCGCGATCCCGCTATCATCGATATCCGTTCACTCGACTACGCCATCCCGTCATGCGCCTGCTCGGAATCGACCTCGGCACCGGCTCCGTCAAACTCGTCACGCTCGATGCCGATGGCGTCGAGCGCGCGGTCGCGAGCGAACCCTATGCGTTGTCGTCGCCGCAGCCCGGCTGGGCCGAAATCGCGCCCGATGTCTGGTGGCAGGCGCTCGTGCGGGCTGCCGCGCGGCTGCCGGCCGGCGAGCGCGCGCAGGTCGCCGCGATCGGCTTCTCCGGCCAGATGCACGGCGTCGTGCTGATCGACGCGGCCGGGCAGCCGGTGCGGCCCGCGCTGTTGTGGCCCGATACGCGCGCGGTGCGCGAAGCGGACGCGGCGGATTGGCCCGCCGCCGGTTTGCCCGTCGCACCGAATCCCGTCGCGCCCGGCATGGCGGGCCCGCTGTTGCGCTGGCTGGCCGCGCACGAACCGCAGGCGCTGCGGGCCGCACGCTGGGCCGTGCAGCCGAAGGACTGGCTGCGCGTGGCGCTGGGCGGCGAGGTCGTGGCCGATCCGAGCGACGCGTGCGCGACCGCGCTCGCGACGCCGGACGGCGCATGGGATACGGCGCTGATCGAGTCGCTGGGCTTGCCGGCCGACCGGTTCGCGCCGGTGCGGGCGTCAGGCGCGCGCTGCGGCGTGCTCGATGCGAAGGCCGCGGCGGTACTCGGGCTGCCGGCCGGCGTGCCGCTGGCGACGGGGGCGGCCGATACCGCGTGCGCGGCGCTCGGCAGCGGGCTCGTCGCGGCCGGCGACGCGCTGCTGACCACCGGCAGCGGCGGCCAGATCGTCGTGCTCGCGGATGCGCTGCCGCCCGCGCGGCGCGGGCTGCACCGCTATCGCGCGGCAGCCGGCGACGGTTATTACACGATGGCCGCGATGCAGAACGTCGGGCTCGCGCTCGAAGCCGTGCGCGGCTGGCTCGGCTATCCGGGCTGGGCGGATGCGTACGACGACGCGTTCGCGCAGCCGGCGTCCGAGCGGCTGTGCTTCCTGCCGTACCTGACGGGCGAGCGCTCGCCGTGGATGAATCCCGATGCGCGCGGCGGCTGGCTCGGGCTCGGGCTCGGCGACACGCGCGGCACGATGATGCGCGCCGCATTCGAAGGCGTCGCGTTCGCGCTGCGCGCGGGGCTCGATGCGATCCGCGCTGCGAACCAGGCCGATCCGGTGAAGACGCTGCGCCTCGCCGGCGGCGGCTCGGTCGATCCGCGCTGGCGCCAGTTGCTCGCGGATGCGCTCGGCGCGTCGCTGGACGCGGTCGATTGCCCGAACGCCGCGACGCGCGGTGCCGCGCTGCTCGCCGGCGTCGCGATCGGACACTGGCGCGACGACGCGCTGCGCACGCTGGCGCCGGCTGCGTCACCCGTCGCCGCGCCGCGCGACGATCGCGCGCTGGCCGCCCGCCATGCGCGTTTCATCGATCTGTATGCGCGAACGGATGCGTGGTTCACGAGCGGCGTTTAAACTCGGGCACTTGTCCTGGATTGTCCTGTTGCGACAGCGGTGACGCCTCGCGGCAAGCCGACGGCCGTTTCCCGCGCGCGACGGGCAGCGGGATCGGGGATCATGCCGGACACGATACGGCTTCGCCGTGTCGCGCGGCACGGCTCGACCTGATCACACATGCGCTGCCGCGCGAGATGCTCGACGACGGCGTCGACCCGATGAAGAAGGGCGAATCGATTCGCCCGATCGTGCTGTATTGAACGGAAGGGAACCCCATGCTCGAACTCGTTTCTTCGCATGCTTGCCACGGTGGCGAGCAACGCTTCTATCGCCACGATTCGAAGGCGATCGGCCTGCCGATGAAGTTCTCGGTGTACCTGCCGCCGCAGGCGGCGCACGGCCGCGTGCCGGCGCTGTTCTATCTCGCGGGGCTCACCTGCACCGAGGAGACGTTCGCGATCAAGGGCGGCGCGCAGCAGTACGCGGCACAGCACGGCCTCGCGCTCGTGATGCCCGACACGAGCCCGCGCGGCGCGGGTGTGCCGGGCGAGTCGGAGGCGTGGGATTTCGGCGTCGGCGCGGGTTTCTATGTCGACGCGACGCAAGCGCCGTGGTCGACGCATTACCGGATGGAGTCGTACGTGACGGGCGAGCTGCGCGAACTCGTCGCGGCCGAGCTGCCGATCGACGGCGCGCGGCTCGGGATCTTCGGCCACTCGATGGGCGGGCACGGCGCGCTGACGCTCGCGCTGCGTCACCCCGACCTGTACCGGTCGGTGTCGGCGTTCGCGCCGATCGCCGCGCCGACGCGCTGCCCATGGGGCGAGAAGGCGTTCTCGGGTTATCTGGGCGACGATCGCGAAGCGTGGAAACAGCACGACGCAAGCGAGCTCGTCGCGCGCGCGGATGCGCCGAAGTTCGCGGACGGCATTCTCGTCGACCAGGGCCTCGCCGACCAGTTCCTCGCGAACCAGCTGAACCCCGACGTGTTCGAAGCCGCGTGCGAGAAGGCCGGCCAGCCGCTGACGCTGCGCCGCCATGCGGGCTACGACCACGGTTATTACTTCATCTCGACGTTCATCGCCGATCACGTCGCGCATCATGCGCGGGTGCTGGCACGTTAGTGCGATAAACCGGCCGCGCCATCCGCCATCAGCGAGTGGTGCGGCGCTTCCACTTTCGCAGCGTGCGCAAGGCGAGCCAGGTCACCGGTATCACGACCGCAAGCGCTATCAGCAAATGCACGACGATGACGAGATCATCGCCCGACTCGCCGTCCCAGAACCCGGGAACATGCGTGACGAGCCAAGCCCACGCGCGCTCGGGTATCGGTAGTGCGAACGATTCGTGAGTGAGGCACAGCCGTGCAAGCGACACGGATGCCACGAGTACCCACGCGGTCACCGCGGCTCGGTACGCGACTCGCTTCATTTGACGGTAATCGTGCCGTACGCGCGCACGGAGGAGCCGGGGATCGGAACCGGCTTCTGCGCGATCAGCAAGTTTCTCAGTCGCGCGTAATCGATCGTCGATTCGATGGTCACGCATTCCCCGCTGATTCCATGCACGCCTTTGGAGTGCGTGCGACATGCGCGGCGCCCTGTCGAGCGCCCGCTGAACGTCATGTGCGTCGCCGCAACAGGCTCGCCCCATACACGAGCGCGGACAGCGCGGTGATCCAGAAACTCGTCGGCCAGTCGGTGTGATACGCAAGCGCGATCCCGGCCCACGCTTCGAACAGCGCGAACAGCGCGGCGAGCAGCACGCCGGTCGACAGCCGCGTCGACACGTTCTGCGCGGCTGCGGCCGGCCCGACCAGCAGCGTGAACACGAGCAGCACGCCGACGATCTGCGTCGCCGCGGCCACCGCGAGCGCGCACACCGCGAGGAACAGCATCGACACCGTGCGCAGCGACACGCCCTTGGCTTCGGCCAGCTCGGGCTGCAGCGACGCGAACAGCAGCGGCCGCGCGATCAGCGCGAGCGCGACGAGACTCACCGCGCCGATGCCGGCCAGCACCGCGAGCGTATCGTGGCTGACCGCGAGCACGTTGCCGAACAGCAGCGCGGTGACCTGCGTCGCGAACGACGTGTAGAAATGCAGGAACAGCAGCCCGAAGCCGAGCGCGCCCGACAGGATTACGCCGATCGCGACGTCGCGGCCCGCGAGCCGTTCGCCGAGCGCGCCCATCCCGATCCCGGCCGCGAGCGTGAAGCCGACCATCCCCCAGATCGGCGAGATGCCGAGCAGCACCGCGCCGGTCGCGCCGGTGAAGCCGACGTGCGACAGCGCGTGGCCGGCGAAGGTTTGTCCGCGCAGCACCAGGAAGTAGCCGACGATGCCCGCGAGCACCGCGACGATCCCCGACGCGGCGAACGCGTTGATCATGAAGTCGTATTCAAACATCGTGCGAATGCCCGGGATGAGCGTGTCCGTGGTGGTGGTGACCGTGATCGTGACCGCCGCCGCCGTGCGAGTGGCCGTCGTCGTCCTCGTGTTCGTGATCGTGCTTCTCGATTTCGACGTCGCCCGACATCACGAAGATCCTGCCGTTCACGCGCATCACGTCGATCGGCGAGCCGTACAGGCGCGACAGCACGGGTTTCGTGATCACCTCGTCGACGGTGCCGAGCGCCGCGACGCCGTTGCCGAGATACAGCACGCGGTCGAGCGCGTTCAGCAGCGGATTCAGTTCGTGCGCGGAAAACAGCACGGTGATGCCAAGCTCGCGCTGGACGTTGCGCACGAGTTCGACGACGCCGCGCTGGTGGTTCGGGTCGAGGCTGATCAGCGGCTCGTCGAGCAGCAGCAGCTTCGGGCTGCCGAGCAGGCACTGCGCGAGCAGCAGGCGCTGCCGCTCGCCGCCCGACAGTTCCGACAGCGGCCGGCGCGCAAGCGTCGGGCCGCCGACGAGGTCGAGCACGCGGTCGACGTCGCGCCGCGTCGCGGCGTTCGTGTGCGGCAGCCCCCAGCGGTGGCCGTCGGCGGCCATCGCGACGAAGTCGTAGCCGCGCATCCGGCGATTCGCGAGGCCGCTTCTGATCTGCGGCATGTAGCCGATCGACGCGTTGCCGCGCACGACCGGCACGCCGCCGACCGACAGCGTGCCGCCCGTGACGGGCACGAGGCCGAGCACCGCGCGCATCAGCGTCGTCTTGCCCGCGCCGTTCGGCCCGAGCACGCCGACGAATTCGCCGGGTTCGATCGAGAAGCTCACGTCGCGCAGGATCGTGCGTCCGCCCAGTTCGAGCGTGACGCGATCGAGTGCGAGTGCGTGGGGAGTGGCGGTCATGTCGTAGCGTGAATCATTTCTTGCTGGCGGAAAGCGCGGCCGCGAGCGCGTCGAGCTGGCCGGCCATCCATTGCTGGAAGGTCTTGCCAGCCGGCTGCGTCTCGGTGACGCTGACGCTCGGCACGCCGCCGTCGCGCGCGACCTTCAGCAGGCGCTTGGTCATCGGCGCTTCGGCCTGGCTGTTGTAGATCAGCACGCGCACCTGCTTCTTGCGCAGGTCGTTCTCGAACGCGGCGACGTCCTGCGCGCTGGCTTCGGTGTCGTTCATCGTCGCGAGCTGGAAGCGCTGGTTGCGCATGTCGAGGCCGATCGCATCGGACATGTAGCCGAACACCGGCTCGGTGGCCGTCACCGGCACGCCCTTGTACTGCGCGCGCAGCGCGGCGACCTTGTCGTCGATCGGCTTCAGCGACGCGACAAACTTCTGCAGGTTCGCGTCGTAGTCGGCCTTGTTCGCCGGGTCGGCCCGGCCGAGCTCGGCCGCGATCGCGCGCGCCGCGGCCGGCATGGTTGCCGGGTCGTACCACAGGTGCGGGTTGTCGCCGGCCTTCTTGCCGACGAGATCCGCGACGACGATCGTCGCGCGCTTCGCCTGCTTCGATGCGGACAGCAGCTTGGCCATCCACGGATCGTAGTTCGCCCCGTTGTAGATCACGACCTGCGCGTGCTGCAGCGCGCGCGCGGTCTTCGGGCTCGCTTCGAACAGGTGCGGATCCTGGTCGGGACTGCTGAGGATGCTGGTTACCGCGACATGGCGGCCGCCGATCTGCGACGCGACGTCGCCATAGAAATTCTCGGCGGCGACCACGTTGACGGTCGCGGCCTGCGCGAACGCGGGCGCCGCGATCGACAGCGCGGCAGCAGCGGCGGCCAGCAGGCGGGCAAGCGGCAGGGCGCGCCGCGGCGCGCGCTTCAGGGCAATGGACATGAAACTCCTCGTTGGAAGGGGCGGCGGGTGCGCCGCGCGGTGCGGTGTCAGCGTTGCGCGGGCTTGCCCTTGCAGTGCCCGCACAGGCCGTTCAGCTCGACGACCTGATGGTGGACTTCGAACCCGTGCGCGGGCTCGCTCGCGGACAACTGTTTCGCGAGGTCGCTGCCCGGGATCTCGACGGTCTCGCCGCACGAGTCGCAGATCAGGAACTGGCCTTCGTGCGGCACGCCGATCTCGCAGCACGCGAAGAATGCGTTCTTCGATTCGATCCGGTGGATGAAGCCGTGCTCGACGAGGAAATCCAGCGCGCGATAGACGGTCGTGGGCGGCACGCGGCCGCGTTGCGGCTCGAGCTCGGCGAGCAGGTCGTACGCGCCGATCGGGCGCTGCGCGGCCAGCACGCGTTCGTAGACCTGGCGGCGCAGCGGCGTCCACGCGAGCCCGTGCTCGGCGGCGAATGCGTCGGCCCGGGACAGCCGGGCGTCGATGGGCGATGAGGTGGCCATGGCGTGAAGCAGGCAATGAAACGAAGTATCGCGATGATATAACGTATCTCCATGCCGTGCAGCCCGAATTCCTGCCGATGCACGCGCTCCGTCCCCTTCAGCGCCGTTTCAGCCGCGCCGCACCCAGCCCGCTGCGCCTTGCCGGGCGCGGGTCGCCGGCCGGCGCACGGCGCGGCCGTGCCGCAGCGCATCATCGAAAGCCGCCGTGTCGCCTTGACAGCATGAATCGCGTATCCGATCATTCGATCAACAACAGAGCAATTGATCGGCCGGCGAGCGTTCGCTCACCTCGCGGCCTTCGTGCAGCAGAACGAACCGGAGACAACCAGTGAGACTGGCAGACAAGGTCGCGATCCTGACGGGCGCGGCAAGCGGCATCGGCGAAGCGGTCGCGCAACGCTATCTGGACGAGGGCGCGCGCTGCGTGCTGGTCGACGTGAAGCCGCCGAGCGGCTCGCTTGCGCGGCTGATCGAGCAAAATCCCGGCCGGGCGGTGGCCGTTACCGCGGACGTCACGCGCCGCGACGACATTGCGCGCATCGTCGCGACCGCGGTCGAGCGCTTCGGCGGCGTCGACATCCTGTTCAACAACGCGGCGCTGTTCGACATGCGCCCACTCCTCGACGAATCCTGGGACGTGTTCGACCGGCTGTTCGCGGTCAACGTGAAAGGGCTGTTCTTCCTGATGCAGGCGGTCGCGCAGCGGATGGTCGAGCAGGGCCGCGGCGGCAAGATCGTCAACATGTCGTCGCAGGCGGGGCGTCGCGGCGAGGCACTCGTTTCGCACTACTGCGCGACCAAGGCCGCGGTGATCAGCTATACGCAGTCGGCCGCGCTCGCGCTCGCACCGCACCGGATCAACGTGAACGGCATCGCGCCGGGCGTGGTCGACACGCCGATGTGGGAGCAGGTCGATGCGCTATTCGCGCGCTACGAGAACCGGCCGCTCGGCGAAAAGAAGCGGGTCGTAGGCGAAGCCGTGCCGCTCGGCCGGATGGGCGTGCCGGGCGACCTCACGGGCGCTGCGCTGTTCCTCGCGTCGGCCGACGCCGACTACATCACCGCCCAGACGCTGAACGTCGACGGCGGCAACTGGATGAGCTGAAGTGGCGCCGCTCGCACGCTTACCCCTGGCGTTCGTGCCGCGCGCGGCCGCCGCCGCACGAGGACACGCATGATGGCGGAGATCGTGGTTGCCGGCGAACTGCTGGCCGAATTCGTCGCCGCCGAGCGCGGCCAGGGCTTCGACGTGCCGGGCCTGTTCGCGGGCCCGTTCCCGAGCGGCGCGCCGGCGATCTTCGCCGACCAGGCCGCGCGGCTCGGCGTGCGCGTCGCGTATGCGGGCTGCGTCGGCCGCGACGCGTTCGGCGACGCGATCGTCGCGCGGCTCGAGCGGGACGGCGTCGACGTCGCGCGCATCCGTCGCGTCGCACGTCCGACCGGCACCGCGTTCGTCGCGTATCGCGACGACGGTTCGCGCAGCTTCGTGTTCAGCCTGTCGACCAGCGCGGCCGCGTGCGTCGACGCATCGGACGTCGATACATCGATGTTCGACGGCTGCCGCTACTTCCACGTGATGGGCTCGTCGCTGACGAGCGAATCGGCGATCGCGGCGGTCCAGCGCGGCGTGATCGAGGCGGCGCGCGCCGGCGCGAAGGTGTCGTTCGACCCGAACGTGCGGCCCGAGATGCTGAGCTTCCGCCCGATGCGCGCGGCGCTCGACACGCTGCTCGCCGCGTGTCACCTGTTCCTGCCGAGCGAGGCCGACCTGCCGTTCTTCTGCGGGCCGCAGCCGGCCGAGCGCGCGATCGCCGGGCTGCTCGCGACGCATCCGCTGCTCGAACGCGTCGTGCTCAAGCGCGGCGCGGCCGGCAGCGTCGCGTTCGACCGTGCGAGCCGCGTCGACGCGCCGGCTTATCCCGTCGACGAACGCGATCCGACCGGCGCCGGCGACTGCTTCGGCGGCACGCTGGTCGCGAGTCTCGTCGCCGGCCTGCCGATCGACGTCGCACTGCGCCGCGCGAACGCGGCCGGCGCGATCGCGGTCACGCGGCGCGGCCCGATGGAGGGCAACAGCAGCGCGGCCGAGATCGACCGCTTCCTGACCGAACGAGGTGTCGCATGCCCGGCCTGACTTCCACTGTCGAACGCCCGCGCAGCGCGCACGCCGGCGCCGTGCTGCGGATGATCTTCGACGCGAACCGCGCGCAGGCGCAGCGCGGCATCTATTCGGTCTGCAGCGCGCACCGGCTCGTGCTGGAGGCCGCGTGCGAGGCCGCGCGCGCGGACGGCTCGCCGCTCCTGATCGAGGCGACCTGCAACCAGGTGAACCATCTCGGCGGCTACACGGGCATGACGCCCGCCGATTTCCGGCGCGACGTCGATGCGATCGCGCAGCGCTGCGGGCTCGCGCCGTCGGCGCTGGTGCTCGGCGGCGACCATCTGGGACCGAACCCGTGGCGGCACCGCCGCGCGGCCGACGCGATGCGCGAAGCGGCGGCGATGGTCGCCGCGTATGTCGAAGCCGGGTTCGAGAAGATCCACCTCGATGCGAGCATGGCGTGCGCGGACGATCCGGCGCGGCTCGACGACCGGACGATCGCCGCGCGCGCGGCCGGGCTGTGCCGCGCGGCCGAAGACGCGGCGGCGCGCGCCGGCGTCGCGCCCGTCTACGTGATCGGCACCGAGGTGCCGACGCCGGGCGGCGAAGTGGCCGGCGACGCAGCCGGCGATGCGATCGCGCGGATCGCGGTCACGCGCAGCGACAGCATCGCCGCGACGCTCGACGCGCATCGCAGCGCATTCGCGGCGGCCGGGCTCGACGACGCATGGACGCGCGTGGTCGCGATCGTCGCGCAACCGGGCGTCGATTTCGACGATCGCCACGTGCTCGACTACGACAGCGCGAAGGCCGCATCGCTCGGTGCAAGCATCCTGCGCACGCCGCGCCTCGTGTTCGAAGCGCATTCGACCGACTATCAGACCGAAGGCGCGCTCGCCGCGCTCGTGCGCGACCACTTCGCGGTGCTGAAGGTCGGCCCCGCGCTGACCTTCGCGCTGCGCGAGGCGCTGTTCGCGCTCACCTTCATCGAGGACGCGCTGATCGGCGACGGCGCGCAGCGCTCGCAGCTGCGCGACGTGGTCGACGCCGCGATGCGCGCGCAGCCCGAGCACTGGGCGCCGTACTACCGCGGCGACGAGACCGAGCAGCGGCTCGCGCGCCAGTTCAGCTACAGCGACCGGATCCGCTACTACTGGCTGCAGCCGGCCGTCGCGGCGGCGGTCGAGCAGTTGTTCGACAACCTCGCGCGGCAGCCGGTGCCCGAAACGCTCGTCGCGCAGTGGCTGCCGGACGTGTACGCGGCGTGCCGCGCGGGCGGCCTCGCGAAGGAGCCGCGCGCCTGGGTGCGCCACCGGATACGCGACGTGATCGCGCACTATGCGCGCGCGTGCGGGATGCAGCGGCCGGCGTGACGGGCCGCGAAGGAAGTGCAGCAACGCGACACACGCAATACGCAATACGCAACACCGACGACAGTTCGAACAATCACAGGAGACATGCCATGCAACGAAAGATGCTCGATGCCGCCGTACGCTGCTTCGCCGGGGCCGCGCTCGCGACGGCCGCGTGCGCGGCGTCCGCCGGCACGCTGACGATCGCGACGCTGAACAACCCGGACATGATCGAGTTGAAGAAGCTGTCGCCGGCGTTCGAGAAGGCGAACCCTGACATCAAGCTGAACTGGGTGATCCTCGAGGAGAACGTGCTGCGCCAGCGCGCGACCACCGACATCACGACCGGCAGCGGCCAGTTCGACGTGATGGCGATCGGCACCTACGAGACGCCGCAGTGGGGCAAGCGCGGCTGGCTCGCGCCGATCACGGGGCTGCCCGCCGACTACGACCTGAACGACATCGTGAAGACCGCACGCGACAGCCTGTCGTACAACGGCCAGCTGTATGCGCTGCCGTTCTATGTCGAGAGCTCGATGACGTTCTACCGCAAGGACCTGTTCGCGGCGAAGGGGCTCAAGATGCCCGACCAGCCGACCTACGACCAGATCGCCGAGTTCGCGGACAAGCTCACCGACAAGGCGAAGGGCACCTACGGGATCTGCCTGCGCGGCAAGGCGGGCTGGGGCGAGAACATGGCGTACGTGTCGACGGTCGTGAACACGTTCGGCGGGCGCTGGTTCGACGAGAACTGGAACGCGCAGCTCACGTCGCCGGAATGGAAGAAGGCGATCGGCTTCTACGTGAACCTGCTGAAGAAAGACGGCCCGCCGGGGGCGAGCTCGAACGGCTTCAACGAGAACCTGACCCTGACCGCGTCGGGCAAGTGCGCGATGTGGATCGACGCGACGGTCGCGGCCGGGATGCTCTATAACAAACAGCAGTCGCAGGTCGCCGACCGGATCGGCTTCGCCGCCGCGCCGGTCGCCGCCACGCCGAAGGGCTCGCACTGGCTGTGGGCGTGGGCGCTGGCCGTGCCGAAGACGTCGAAGCAGCAGGACGCCGCGCGCAAGTTCATCGCATGGGCGACGTCGAAGCAGTACATCGAGATGGTCGGCAAGGACGAAGGCTGGGCGTCGGTGCCGCCGGGCACCCGCACGTCGACCTACCAGCGCGCCGAGTACAAGGCCGCCGCGCCGTTCTCGGACTTCGTGCTGAAGGCGATCGAGACGGCCGACCCGAACGATCCGTCGCTGAAGAAGGTGCCGTACACGGGCGTGCAGTACGTCGGGATTCCTGAATTCCAGTCGTTCGGCACGGTGGTCGGGCAGGCGATCGCGGGTGCGGTGGCCGGCCAGATGACGGTCGACCAGGCGCTCGCCGCCGGGCAGGCGGCGGCCGACCGTGCGGTCCGGCAGGCCGGCTACAAGAAGTAACGCGGCTGGCACCGTGCGCGCTGCCGCGCACGGTGCGCGTCGCCGATGCAGAAAGGCGGGCCGGCCGTTCGTGCCCGCGTCTCAACCGGAGGGACTCCGATCATGCGTCATTTGCGTCTTCCCCTGAGCCATGCGTCGCCGGTCGGCGACGCATCGTCGCCGCCGGGCGCGCCGCGCCGCGCGCGCGGCGGCGCCAGCTGGCTCGTGTCGCCGTCCGTCGCGGTGCTGCTGCTGTGGATGTCGATCCCGCTCGCGATGACGATCTGGTATTCGTTCTCGCGCTACAACCTGCTGAACCCGGACGTGAAGGGCTTCGCCGGGATCGACAACTACCGCTTCCTCGCGACCGATCCGTCGTTCCTGCCCGCGATCTGGCACACGCTCGTGCTGATCGGCGCGGTGCTCGCGATCACCGTGGTCGGCGGCGTGCTGATGGCCGTGCTGTTCGACCGCAAGTTCTACGGGCAAGGCGTGGCCCGCCTGCTCGCGATCGCGCCGTTCTTCGTGATGCCGACGGTCGCCGCGCTGATCTGGAAGAACATGATCCTGCATCCGGTGTACGGGCTCGTCGCGAACGCGGTGCGCGCGCTCGGGATGACGCCGGTCGACTGGTTCGCCGATTACCCGCTCACCGCCGTGATCATCATCGTCGCGTGGCAGTGGCTGCCGTTCGCGTTCCTGATCCTGTTCACCGCGATCCAGTCGCTCGACCAGGAGCAGAAGGAAGCCGCGCGCATCGACGGCGCGGGCCCGATCGCGATGTTCTTCTACATCACGCTGCCGCACCTGAAGCGCGCGATCGCCGTGGTCGTGATGATGGAGACGATCTTCCTGCTGTCGATCTTCGCGGAGATCTACACGACGACGGGCGGCGGCCCCGGCGATGCGACGACCAACCTGTCGTACCTGATCTATGCGCTCGGCCTGCAGCAGTTCGACGTCGGCCTCGCATCCGCGGGCGGGATCATCGCCGTCGTGGTCGCGAACGTCGTGTCGTTCTTCCTGGTGCGGATGCTCGCGCGCAACCTGAAGGGAGAGTACGAGAAATGAGCGACCTGACTTTGGAAGGCCGGCGCGCGCCGGCTGCATTCGACCTCGTGCGGCGCGCGCTGCCCGGCGCGCTCGCATGGCTGCTCGCGCTGCTGCTGTTCTTCCCGATCTTCTGGATGGCGATCACCGCGTTCAAGACCGAGCAGCAGGCGTACGCGTCGACGCTGTTCTTCATGCCGACGCTCGACAGCTTCCGCGAGGTGTTCGCGCGCAGCAACTACTTCGCGTTCGCGTGGAACTCGGTGCTGATCTCGGCGGGCGTCACGGTGATCTCGCTGCTGCTCGCGGTGCCGGCGGCCTACGCGATGGCGTTCTTCCCGAACCACCGCACGCAGAAGGTGCTGCTGTGGATGCTGTCGACCAAGATGATGCCGTCGGTCGGCGTGCTCGTGCCGATCTACCTGCTGTGGAAGAACGCGGGGCTGCTCGATACCGTGTCGGGCCTCGTGATCGTGTACACGCTGATCAACCTGCCGATCGCGGTGTGGATGACCTTCACGTACTTCAACGAGATCCCGAAGGACATCCTCGAAGCGGGGCGCATCGACGGCGCGTCGACGTGGCAGGAGATCGTCTACCTGCTGATGCCGATGGCGCTGCCGGGGCTCGCGTCCACCGCGCTGCTGCTCGTGATCCTGTCGTGGAACGAGGCGTTCTGGAGCATCAACCTGTCGAGCTCGAACGCCGCGCCGCTCACCGTGTTCATCGCGTCGTACTCGAGCCCCGAGGGGCTGTTCTGGGCGAAGCTGTCCGCGGCTTCCCTGCTCGCGGTCGCGCCGATCCTGATCGTCGGCTGGCTGTCGCAGAAGCAGCTCGTGCGCGGGCTCACGTTCGGGGCGGTCAAATGAGCGCTACCGGCGAAGCTGCTACCGGCGAACGCGCGTTCGGTCACGGGATGAACGTGCTGATCTGCGACTGCGACGGCGTGCTGATCGACAGCGAGGCCGTCGCCGCCGACGTGATCGTGCGCGAGCTCGATGCGCGCTGGCCGGGTGTCGACGCGCGGCCGGCGGTGATGCCGCTGCTCGGGCTGCGCATCGAGCGCGTGCTGGCCGGCGCGGGCGAGGCCGTCGGCCGCACGCTGTCGGCCGGCGACGTCGACGCGATCCGCCGCGCGGTCGAGGCGGCGGCCGTCAACGCGCCGATGGTCGACGGCATCGACAAGGCCCTCGCGGCGCTCAACCTGACGACCGCGTGCGCGAGCAACAGCTACCGCGCGTACGTCGAGGCGGCGCTCGCGCGCACCGGCCTCGCGCGCTTCTTCGGCGACCGGCTGTTCTGCGCGGACGCCGTGGCGAGGCCGAAGCCGGCGCCCGACGTGTATCTCGCGGCCGCGCGTGCGCTCGGCGCGGTGCCCGCGCAATGCCTCGTCGTCGAGGACAGCGTGACCGGCATCACCGCGGCCGCCGCGGCCGGCATGACCGTGCTCGGCTTCGTCGGCGGCGGGCACGCGTCGGCCGCGCAGATCGACGCGTTGCGAGGGATCGGCGCGCGTCACGTATTCGACGACATGCACGAGCTGCCCGGCTACGTCGCGCGCTGGCAGGCGACCGGCGCGGTGCTGCCGGGCTAGCAACCAGGAACGAATGCGCGCCGCCTTCAACGCGGCGCATCACGAACGAACGGAGACAGACCATGGCAAGCGTGCTCCTGCGCAACATCGCGAAGCGCTACGACGACACCGAAGTGCTGCGCAACGTGAACCTCGACATCGCCGACGGCGAATTCGTCGTGTTCGTCGGGCCGAGCGGCTGCGGCAAATCCACGCTGATGCGGATGATCGCCGGGCTCGAGGACATCTCGAGCGGCGAACTGCTGATCGACGGCGCGAAGGTCAACGACGTGCCGAGCGCGAAGCGCGGCATCGCGATGGTGTTCCAGTCGTATGCGCTGTACCCGCACATGACGCTGTACGACAACATGGCGTTCGGCCTGAAGCTCGCCGGCGCGAAGAAGCCCGAGATCGACCAGGCGGTGAAGCAGGCCGCGAAGATCCTGCACATCGACCACCTGCTCGACCGCAAGCCGAAGCAGCTGTCGGGCGGCCAGCGGCAGCGTGTCGCGATCGGCCGCGCGATCACGCGCAAGCCGAAGGTGTTCCTGTTCGACGAGCCGTTGTCGAACCTCGACGCGGCGCTGCGCGTGAAGATGCGGCTGGAGTTCGCGCGGCTGCACGACGAGCTGAAGACCACGATGATCTACGTGACGCACGACCAGGTCGAGGCGATGACGCTCGCCGACAAGATCGTCGTGCTGTCGGGCGGCGCGGTGCAGCAGGTCGGCACGCCGAACGCGCTGTACCACGCGCCGGCCAACCAGTTCGTCGCGGGTTTCATCGGCTCGCCGAAGATGAACTTCCTGAAAGGCACCGTCGAGTCGGTCGACGCGGCCGGCGTGCTGGTGCGCTTCGGCAGCGGCGAGACGCAGCGCGTCGCGGTCGAGGCGGCCGGGCTGCTGCGCGGCGCGGCGGTGACCGTCGGCGTGCGGCCCGAGCATCTGATGGTGGGGCAGGCGGAGACCGGCGTGGCCGCGCGGACGATGGCCGTCGAATCGCTCGGCGATGCCGCGTACCTGTATGCGGAGTCGGCCGTCGCGCCGGACGGGCTGATCGCGCGGATTCCGCCGCTCGATACGTACCGCACCGGCGAGGCGCTGCACGTGCATGCGCAGGCCGAGCACTGCCACCTGTTCGACGAGCACGGCCAGGCGTTCCGGCGCTTGAGCGCGCACGCGAAGGCGGCGTGAGGGTGCGCGCCGGTCAGAGCCGCAGATGCTCGGCCATGTAATCGACGAAGGCGCGCAGTTTCGGCGTCGGATGGCGGCCTGACGGCCACAGGACGTAGATCGGCGTGCAGCTCGCGACGTGTTCGTCGAGCACCGCGCACAGCGTGCCGTCGTCGAGCGCGTCGCGCACGAAGAACTCGGGCAGGCACGCGATGCCGAGCCCGCGCAGCGTGAAGCAGAGGCGCGCTTCCGCGCTGTTGCTGACCATCGCGACCGGCACCTCGGGCGGCGTACTCGCGTGCGGCACGCGCAGCGGCCAGGTCTCGAGCTTGCCGCTGCTCGGAAAGCGGTAGTGCAGGCAGCGGTGCTGCGCGAGATCGGCCGGCGTGCGCGGCGTGCCGCGCCGCGCGAGATAGCCGGGCGACGCGACGAGGTGCTGGCGGAAATGGCGGAGCAGCCGCGACGACAGCCGCGAATCCGTCGGCTGGCCGGTGCGCAGCACCGCGTCGAAGCCTTCCTCGACGACGTCGACGAGGCGGTCGCTGAAATCGATATCGAGTTCGATCTCCGGATACGCGGCCATGAAATCGGCGAGCAGCGGCAGCAGCAGCGTGCCGATCGTCGGCAGGCTCACGCGCAGGCGCCCGCGCGGCGCTTCGGCGCTGTGCGTCAGTTCCTGCTCGGCCGCGTCGATCTCGGCGATCACGCGCCGGCACCGCTCCAGGAAGCGCGTGCCTTCCGCGGTGAGCGTGATGCTGCGCGTGCTGCGGTGAAAGAGGCGCACGTTCAGCCGCGCCTCGAGCCGCGCGATGCGCTTGCCGATCGCCGACGCCGACAGCCCGAGCGCGCGGCCGGCCGCGACGAAACTGCGCGTTTCCGCGACCTGGACGAACACGACGAAGCCGCCAAGATTTTCCATGCTGGTCCCCGATTGCGGACACCGATGTCCGGAGTGTCCGGAACTCTAACCCGGTTTTTCTTCTCGCGCCGGCTCCCTACGATGGGCGTTCCTTCACTGTTCGAGGTCACGCCATGTCATCCCTGCCTGTCACCGCCCACCGCGCCGAACCGGACGCCGACGCCGCGCTGGCCGAGCGCCTCGACGCCGCGCTCGATCGCGCGCTGGCCGATGCGCGCGTGGTCGGCGCGGTCGTGCTGGTCGCCCGCGACGGCCAACTTCGCTATGCGCGCGCGGCCGGTCTCGCCGATCGCGAGGCCGGCACGCCGATGCGGGAGGACACGCTGTTCCGGCTCGCATCGGTGTCGAAGCCGATCGTGACGGCCGCCGCGATGCGGCTGGTCGCGGCGGCGCGCATCGGGCTCGACGAGCCGGTCGCGCGCTGGCTGCCCGCGTTCCGGCCGACGCTGCCCGACGGCACGCCGGCCGACATCACGTTGCGTCATCTGCTGTCGCATACGGCCGGGCTCGGTTACCGCTTCCTCGAAGCCGACGCCGACGGCCCGTATGCGCGTGCCGGCGTGTCCGACGGGATGGACCGCGCGGACCTGTCGCTCGCGGAGAACGTGCGGCGCATCGCCGGCGTGCTGCTGCGGTTCGCGCCCGGCACGTCGTGGGACTACTCGCTCGCGACCGACGTGGTCGGCGCGCTGATCGAGGCGGTCGACGGCCGGCCGCTCGCCGAAGCCGTGGCCGCGCTCGTCACGACGCCGCTCGGGATGACCGACACCGCGTTCTACTCGAATGACGCCGCGCGCTTCGCGACACCGTACGTCAGCACGCCGGGCGCGCCGCGCCGGATGGCCGACGACGATCTCGCGCCGGTGTACGACGGCACGGTCGGCATCCGCTTCGCGCCGGCGCGCGCGTTCGACGCGGCCGCGTGGCCGTCGGGCGGCGCGGGAATGGTGGGCACCGCGCGCGACTGCATGACGTTGCTCGATGCGTTGCGCACCGGCCGCGACGGCTGGCTCGCGCGCCGCTGGATCGACGAGATGTCGCGCGTGCAGCCGGGCGCGCACGACCTGCCGGACGCGCCGGGATTCGGTTTCGGGCTCGGCTTTTCGGTGCTGCGCGATCCGGCGGCCGCGCAGTCGCCGGAGTCGGTCGGCACGTGGCGCTGGGGCGGTGCGTACGGGCATGCGTGGTTCGTCGACCGCGCGGCCGGGCTGACGGTCGTCGCGCTGACCAATACGTTGTACGAAGGGATGCACGGGCGTGTCGTCACCGACGTGCGCGATGCGGTGTACGGCGTCGACGACCGGAGCGCGGCATGAGCGAGTGCGTATCCGTTCCCGACCGCGCTTCCGACCGCGTCTCCGACCCTGCGTCCGGTCTGTCCGCACCGGTGCGCGAACGCCTGCCGGTCGCGAACCTGCTGGCGCTCGCCACCGCCGGGTTCATCACGATCCTCACCGAAGCGTTGCCGGCCGGCTTGCTCCCGCTAATGAGCGTCGACCTGCGCGTGACCGAGGCGCTGATCGGCCAGCTCGTGACCGTCTACGCGCTCGGCTCGATCGTCGCGGCGATCCCGCTCGTCGCCGCGACGCGCGCGATGCGCAGGCGCCGGCTGCTGCTCGCGGCGCTTGCCGGGTTCGTCGTGTCGAATGCGTTGACGGCCGCGTCGCCGTATTACGCGCTCACGCTCGCCGCGCGCTTCGTCGCGGGCATGTCGGCCGGGCTGTTGTGGGCGCTCTTGGCCGGCTATGCGAGCCGGATGGTCGACGCATCGCTGCGCGGCCGGGCGATCGCGGTCGCGATGCTCGGCGCGCCGGTCGCGATGTCGATCGGCATCCCGGCCGGCACCGCGCTCGGCGCGATGTTCGGCTGGCGCATCGCGTTCGCGGGCATCACGGTCGCGGCGCTCGCGCTGATCGGCCGGATCCGGCTGCGCGTGCCCGACTATCCGGGGCAGCCCGCCGGCGCCCGCGAGCCGGTGCTCGGCGTGATCGCACTGCCCGGCGTGCGGCCGGTGCTGGTCGTGATGTTCGCCTATGTGCTCGCGCACAACATGCTGTACACGTACGTTGCGCCGTTCCTTGCCGGCGTGCGGATGGGCGCGCAGGTCGATGCGGTGCTGTTCGTGTTCGGTATCGCGTCGCTGGTCGGCATCGCGCTGACGGGCGCATGGATCGGCGCCGCGCAGCGGCGGCTGACGCTCGCGAGCATCGCGCTGTTCGCGCTTGCGGCGGCGATGCTCGGTGCCGGGTCCGGGATGACGATCGTTTATGCGGGTGTCGCGCTGTGGGGGCTCGCGTTCGGCGGCGCGCCGACGCTGTTCCAGACGGCCACCGCGAACGCGGCGGGCGATGCGGCCGACGTCGCGCAGTCGATGCTCGTGACGGTGTGGAACCTCGCGATCGCGGGCGGCGGCATCGCGGGCGGGATGCTGCTCGGCGCGACGGGCGCGGGCGCGATTCCGTGGGTGCTGGTCGCGCTGCTGGCGGCTGCGTGGCTCGGCGCATGGCGCGCGCGCCGGCATGCGTTTCCGGCGCCGCGCGCGGCCGCGTGAGCGTGCGGCGGCGTCAGGCCGCCTTCGCGTCGAGCGCCGCGCGTGCGCAGGTTTCGTCGGTGACGAGCCCCGACAGCCAGCCGCCGCGCAGCGCGGCGATCACCGCGTCGCGCTTCTTCGGGCCGCCCGCGAACGCGATCGTCGGGCGCTTCGGCGGCGCGTCGAGCGCGACGCTCGTCACGCGCGCGCTCGTCGACACGTCGACGAGCCGGCCCTGCGCATCGATCGGCACGCCGAGCAGTTCGGCCACCGCGCCGAGCGCGGTCATCTCGTCGCGTTCCTGTTCGGTGATGAAGCCGTCTTCATAGAGCGGGCAGTGCGGGCCGATGTTGCCGATCCCGACGAACGCGACGTCGGCCTGCGCCGACAGCGCGTCGACGATCCGGTACAGCCGGTGATTGCACCATTGCGCGCGCTCGGCGTCGCTGTCGGCGAACAGCGGCGCGGGCAGCAGGAAGTGCTTGCCGCCGGTCTTCTCGGAGATGTACTGCGCGACGTCGTAGCGGTTCGACGAGCCGTCGGCCGCGATCGCGCCGACCATCGACACGAGCCGGTGCTGCGGCCGCTCGATCTGCGCGATCTGCGCGACCGCCGCCTTCAGCGTCCGGCCGCTGCTGACGGCGATCACCATCGGGCGCGTCTCGTTCAGGTAGCGCTCCATCACCTGCGCGCCGGCGACCGCGAGCTTGCGGTCGATCGCTTCGGCCGCATCGGCATCGACGGGCACGACTTCGCACATCGTGAGCCCGTAGCGTTTCGACAGCTGCGCGCCGAGCTCGAGGCAGTCGGCGAGCTGGTGATCGACGCGCACGCGGATCAGGTTCTTCTCGACCGCGAACGCGACGAGGCGCTGCGCGACCGGGCGCGACACCTGCAGCTTCTCGGCGATTTCGTTCTGCGTGTCGCCCGCGACGTAGTAGAGCCACGCGGCACGCGTGGCGAGATCGAGTTTTTCTGAGGACTTGGACACGATAGCGGTTCGGTTCGGATCTGGGGGGCCGCCCGCGGACCGGCCGTCGGGCGGCGCAACGGCATCCACTGTAACGCATGCGCGGCGGGCGGCCGACGGCCCCCTGCGTCGCCGCCTACGCGAGCCGCGCGCGCGACGGTTCGTAAAGCGGGCGCACGTGGCGATACAGCGCGCGGAACGCGTCGAGGCGCTCGCGCAGCAGCGCATGACGCGCGGCGTCGGGCACGTATTCGGCGCGCACCGGCGGCTTGGTCAGCACGACTTGCGGATCGCCGCCGACGGCGAGCCAGCCCAGCCGCGCGGCGCCCAGTGCCGCACCTGTTTCGCCGCCGCCGTGCTGGCAGGTGCGCACGTCCAGCGCGTCGGCGATCAGCTGCGCCCAGAACGCGCTGCGCGCGCCGCCGCCGATCAGCGACAGCCGGTCGGTTTCGACGCCGGCCGCGTGCAGCGCGTCGAGGCCGTCCGCGAGGCCGAGCGTCACGCCTTCGAGCACCGCGTAGCCGAGATGCGCGCGCTCGGTCGCATGCGTCATCCCGAAGAACACGCCCTGCGCATACGGATCGTTGTGCGGCGTGCGTTCGCCGGACAGGTAGGGCAGGAACAGCGGCGCCGTCGCGAGTGCGTCCGCGTCGAGCGCCGCGATTTCGGCGAGCAGCGCCGGCTCGTCGGTGCCCGTCAGCTTGCAGACCCAGCGCAGGCAGCTCGCGGCCGACAGCACGACGCTCATCAGTTGCCAGCGATCGGGAATCGCGTGGCAGAACGCATGCACGGCCGATGCCGGATTCGGCATGAAGCGGTCGCCGACCACGCTCAGCACGCCCGACGTGCCGAGCGACACGAAGCCGTCGCCCGCGTGGATCGCGCCGATGCCGAGCGCGCTCGTCGCGTTGTCGCCGCCGCCGCCCGCCACCACGACGGCCTCCGACAGCCCGAGTTCGCGCGCGACGTCGGCGCGCAGCGTGCCGGACGGCGCATTGCCTTCGACGATGCGCGGCATCTGGGCGCGCGTCATGTCGCACGCGGCGAGCAGCGCGTCGGACCAGTCGCGGCGCGCGACGTCGAGCCACAACGTGCCGGCCGCGTCGGACGGATCGGACACCTTCGCGCCGGTGAGCCGGAAGCGCAGGTAGTCCTTCGGCATCAGCACGCAGGCCGTTGCCGCGAACACGTCGGGCTCGTGCTTCGCGACCCACAGCAGTTTCGGCGCGGTGAAGCCGGGCATCGCGAGGTTGCCGGCCAGCGCGTGGAGATCGGGCGCGCGTTCGGTGAGCAGCGCGCATTCGTCGGCGCTGCGCATGTCGTTCCACAGGATCGCGGGGCGCAGCACGCGGTCGTCGCGGCCGAGCAGCACCGCGCCGTGCATCTGGCCCGACAGGCCGATCCCGCGCACCTGCGCGAAGGCCTGCGGATGCCGTTCGCGCAGCGCCGCGAGCGCGGCGAGCGTGCCTTGCCACCAGTCGTCCGGATGCTGTTCGGCCCAGCGCGGGTGCGGCCGCGACACGCTGAACGGCGTGCCGGCGGTGCCGACCACGGTGCCGTCCGGAGCAAGCAGCAGCACCTTCACTTCCGAGGTGCCGAGGTCGATGCCGAGATACATGAGCGATCCGTTCCGTCAGTGAGGAGCCGTTACTTTAGCCGCACGCGCGCGCGCCTGCCAACGCAGGTTCGCCCGGATGCGCGGCCGCTCGCGGGCGGCCGGCTGCGAGGCCGCGGGCCGCCGTGCGTCAGCGCTGCGCGAGCCATGCGTCGACGCGTGCGAGCCCGGCGCGCAGCGCGTCGAACAACGCCGCGTTGCCGGCGAGCGAGCCCCACAGCGCGCGGCTCGCGCACAGCGCGACGACCGGGTCGTCGGCCTCGACGATCGCCCGCGCGGCGCCGTCGTCCATCACGCCGTCCTGGTACGCATACGGCAGCAAGCCGCGCGCCCAGCGTTCGAGAAAGCGCAGGAACAGCGCCGGCAGCACCGCGGTGGCGACCGGCGCCGCGCCGCGTGCGAGCGATTCGGCGAGCGTCGGCGCGATGAAGCCGGGAATCTTCGAGAAGCCGTCGGCCGCGACGCGCTGGTTCGTGTCCAGCACGTACGGATTGCCGAACCGTTCGAGCACGACGTCGCGGTAGCGCCAGAGATCGAGCGGGCTCGGGCTGAGACACGGGATCACGTCCTGCGTCACGTAGTCGTGCGCGAAGCGGCGGATCGCCGCGTCGTGCGTGCCTTCGTGGATGTACGTGTGGCCCGCGAGCGTGCCGGCCCACGCGATGCAGCTGTGCGTCGCGTTGAGGATGCGGATCTTCGCTTCCTCGTACGGATGCACGTCGTCGACGAGTTCCGCGCCGGCCAGCTCCCAGCGCGGCCGGCCCGCCGCGAAGCGGTCCTCGATCACCCACTGGATGAAGGACTCGCCCATCACCGGGCACGCGTCGTCGACGCCGGTTGCCGCGCGCACCCGTTCGCGCACGTCGGCGGTCGGACGCGGCGTGATGCGGTCGACCATCGCGCTCGGCGTCGCGACGTGCGCATCGAACCATGCGAGCAGATCGGCCTCGCCGCGGCGTTCGAGGAATTCGCGCATGCCCGCGCGAAAGCGCGCGCCGTTGTTGCGCAGGTTGTCGCAGCTCTGCAGCGTGAGCGGGCCCGCGCCGCGTTTCGCGCGTTCGGCGAGCAGCGCCGCGAGCGCGCCGTACAGCGTCGTGCGCGCGCCTTGCAGGTCGGCCGCGAGATCGGCGTTCGCGAGGTCGAGCCGGTTGTGTTCGTCGAGGTAGTAGCCACCTTCGGTGACGGTGAACGACACGATCCGGCACGCGGGGTCGGCGCCGGCGTCGATCAGCGCGGCGAGATCGATCGACCACGGCAGCACGCGCGAGATCGCGCGGACCGTCTCGTACGCGCGCTCGCCCTGCGGCGTGACGGTTTCGAGCGTGTAGGCGCCGTGCTGCGCGGCGAGCGCGTCCATCGTCGCGCGCATGTCGTCGCGGATGTTGCCGACGGTCAGCGACCAGCGTTCGTCGGCCGGCACGGCCGCGTTCACGCGGTGCAGATACCACGCCTGGTGCGCGCGGTGGAACGAGCCTGCGCCGATGTGCAGCAGCACGGGCGCGTGGGCGGAGGGCGATTCGCTCATCCGGTGTCTCCTGTTCGTGCCAGTCTTTCCTGTCGAATACGATCATTTGCTCTTTGTGTGATCGAATGATCGTATTCGGGCGAACGAAAGTCAAGGCGCGGACGCGGCATTTCGATGGTGCGCTGCGGCGGCGCGTGGGAGTGGGCGGGGCGGAAGCGGAGGCGGAAGGCGGAAGGCGTCAGCGTCTGTCGCGCATCGATGCGACGAGTTCGTCGAGCAGCGAGCTTGCCGACCGGCCCCGACAGGATACCGAGGCGCTGTCGGAACGCGGTGAGCATGCGCAGCGGATGGTGCGGCGCCGCAACGATATGGCGATATGCCGGCGATCGGCACGGCGGCACGGCGGCACGGCGGTTCGTCGATACGTCGATACGTCGGTATGTCGGTACGTCGGTACGTCGGTACGTCGGCCCGTCGGCCCGTCGGCCCGTCGGAAACGCGGCGACCGCGTCGGCATCGGATCCCGCGCGCGGACGGCGCGAGACCGATCCCGTGCGTGCCCGGCCGCCCTTGTGCGAGCCGGCCGCGCAGGCCGCGCCGGCACATTCCGCGGCTCGCGCACGAACGCGCGTTGCCGCGCGAAGGGGAGGCGCCGGCCCGCACGTCGTCGTGACGCGCGGGCGCGAGGCGTGCGTTACAGCGTGGTGCGCACGTGCCAGAGCTCGGGGAACAGCACGACGTCGAGCATCTTGCGCAGATACGGCGCGCCGCTCGTGCCGCCGGTGCCCTGCTTGAAGCCGATGATGCGCTCGACGGTCGTCACGTGACGGAAGCGCCACTGGCGGAACGCATCCTCGAGATCGACGAGTTCCTCGGCCATCTCGTAGAGCTCCCAGTGCTGCTGCGGGTGACGATAGACCTCGAGCCACGCGGCCTCGACCGTTTCGTCGTGACGCATCGGCTGCGTCCAGTCGCGCTCGAGCCGTTCCGGCGCGATCGGGAAACCGCGCCGCGCGAGCAGGCGCACGACCTCGTCGTAGAACGACGGCGCCTCGAGCGTCGCGCGCACCTGTTCGAGGATGTCGGGCCGGTGCGCATGCGGCTGCAGCATCTGCACGTTCTTGTTGCCGAGCAGGAATTCGAGCTGCCGGTACTGGTACGACTGGAAGCCCGACGACTGGCCGAGATACGGCCGCATCGCCGAATACTCGGACGGCGTCATCGTCGACAGCACGTTCCACGCCTGCACGAGCTGCTCGAGGATCCGCGACACGCGCGCGAGCATCTTGAACGCGGGCGGCAGCGCGTCGCCGCGCACCGCGTCGAGCGCGCCGCGCAGCTCGAACAGCGCGAGCTTCATCCACAGCTCGCTCGTCTGATGCTGGATGATGAACAGCATCTCGTTGTGATCGGGCGACAGCGGATGCTGCGCGTCGAGGATCGCATTCAGCGACAGGTAGTCGCCGTAGCTCATCGACTTCGAGAAATCGAGCTGCGCATCGTGCCAGCCGGCTTGAGCGGTGGCTTCGCCGGGCACGTGTGGCGCTTCATGAGCCGGTTGGGCCGCGCGTGCGCCCGAGAACGGGCAGCCCGCCGGCGCATCGTCGCCGGGTGGCTGAATATGACCAGAATTCACGACTTTCTCCAGATTTGAATGACGGGGCGCGGCGCGCAATCCGCACGTCGCGGCGGCGCGCGCCGGGCTGGAAGCGGTCAGGTCACCGCGCCGCGCTCGGCGAACTCGGGCGCCTTCCACGCGTCGGTGGCGAGGATGTCGCGCAGCGTCTCGACGGCATCCCACACGTCGACGAAGCGCGTATAGAGCGGCGTGAAGCCGAAGCGCAGCACGTAAGGCTCGCGGTAGTCGCCGATCACGCCGCGCGCGATCAGCGCCTGCATCACCTCGTAGCCGTGCGGATGCTCGAAGCTCGCCTGCGAGCCGCGCTGGTGATGCGCGCGCGGCGTGACGAGCTTCAGCGACAGGCCCGCGCAGCGCGTTTCGACGAGCGCGATGAACGCGTCGGTCAGCGCGAGCGACTTGCGGCGGATCGCGTGCATGTCGGTCTGCAGGAACACGTCGAGCCCGCATTCGACCATCGACATCGACACGATCGGCTGCGTGCCGCACAGGAAGCGCGCGATGCCCGGATCGGGCGCGAAGGCCGGCTGCATCGCGAACGGCGCGCGGTGGCCCCACCAGCCCGACAGCGGCTGCGAGAAATGCGCGAGATGGCGCTGCGGCACCCACACGAAGGCCGGCGAACCGGGGCCGCCGTTCAGGTACTTGTACGTGCAGCCGACCGCGCCGTCCGCGTGCGCGCCGTTCAGGTCGACCGGCACCGCGCCGGCTGAATGCGCGAGATCCCACAGCATCAGCGCGCCCGAATCGTGCACGAGCTGCGTGACGGCCGGCATGTCGTGCATGTAGCCGGTGCGGTAGTTCACGTGCGTGATCATCGCGACGGCCGTGTCCGCGCCGAGCGCGTCGGGCAGGTCCGCCGGATCGTCGATCAGGCGCAGCTCGTAGCCGCCGCCGAGCTGTTCGATCAGCCCTTGCGCGATGTACAGGTCGGTCGGGAAGTTCGAGCGCTCCGACACGATCACGCGGCGCTCCGGCGCGCGTTCGGCCTGGTGGCGCAGCATCGCCGACAGCAGCTTGAACAGGTTGATCGAGATGGTGTCGGTCACGACGGTTTCGCCGGGCGCGCCGCCGATCAGCGTCGCGAGCTTGTCGCCGAGGCGGCGCGGCAGCGCGAACCAGCCGGCGGTGTTCCAGCTGCGGATCAGGCCTTCGCCCCATTCGGCGCCGATCACCTGTTGCGCGCGGGCGGCCGATGCGCGCGGCTGCGCGCCGAGCGAGTTGCCGTCGAGATAGATCACGCCGTCGGGCAGCGCGAACTGGTCGCGCAGCGCGGCGAGCGGGTCGTCGCGGTCGATGGCGAGCGCGTCTTCACGGGTCTTGATGATCATGATGTCGGGTCAGTAGTTCGCGGACGAGTGGTTCGCGGGTCGATGGTTGGATGAATCAGGAGGACCGGCCGGGCAGCGCGCGCAGCACCGCACGCACGGGGCTCGCGTCGAGCGTCGCGAACTTCAGCGGCAGCGCGATCAGTTCGTAGTCGCCGGGCGGCACGTCGTCGAGCACGATCCCTTCGAGGATCGCCATCCGGTGCGTGCGCACGCGGTGATGTGCATCCATGGTCTTCGATTCCTGCGGGTCGAGCGACGGCGTATCGATGCCGATCAGCTTGACGCCGTGCGCGGCGAGCAGGTCGACGGTCTCGGGCGCGACCGCGCAGAAGCTGCTGTCCCATTGCGCGACGCTGGCGCGCGCATAGGTGCGCAGCAGCACGCGCGGCGGCACGCCGGCGAGCGCGGCCTCGAGGTCGGCCGGGCGCACGACCGGCGACGCGCCGATGCAGTGGATCACGCGGCACGGGCCGAGATAGGTGTCGAGCGGCACCGCGCCGATCGGCGCGCCGTCGGCGTCGTAGTGGAGCGGCGCGTCGCAGTGCGCGCCGGTATGCGGCGACAGCGTCAGGCGCGCGACGTTGACCGGCGAGCCGGCCTCCATCCGCCATACGCGTTCGACGGAAACCGGCGTGTCGCCCGGCCACACGGGGGTGGCGGGGCTGACGGGCGGCGAGATGTCCCAGAGTGTGTCCATGGCATGACGAGTCGGTGAATCGATGCTTCGAATGATAGGTGGACGCTCGCAGAAAGTGCTTGCGAAATAAACATGGACAATCCGCCCGATTGGCAGATAATTCGACTCAGAGGGAAAACGGGGACCAAAAATGCACGCGATCACGCTCGATGCCACCGACTGCCGGATTCTGGCGGTCCTGCAGGAAGAGGGCAGAATCAGCAATCTCGATCTGGCGGAGCGCATCTCGCTTTCGCCATCCGCCTGTCTGCGCCGGATGCGCCTGCTCGAGGAGCAGGGCGTGATCGAGCACTATCGCGCGTGCCTGAGCCGCGAGAAGCTCGGCTTCGAGCTCGAGGCGTTCGTGCAGGTGTCGATGCGCAACGAAGAGAATCAATGGCACGAGCGCTTCGCGGAGGCGCTGCGCGAATGGCCGGAGGTGGTCGGCGCGTTCGTCGTGACGGGCGAGAGCCACTACCTGCTGCGCGTGCTCGCACACAACCTCAAGCACTATTCGGATTTCGTGCTGAACCGGCTCTACAAGGCGCCGGGCGTGATGGACATCCGTTCGAACATCGTGCTGCAGACGCTGAAGGACGAAGCGGGCGCGCCGGTCGGGCTGGCGCGCATGGGGGCGATCAAAGCGGTGTGAGGCCGTGGAAGCCGCCGCCGTGGAACACGAGCGGCGGAGCGGCATCCGACACGGCACGCACGCCGCAGCGTTCCACTTCGCCGACGAAGATCACATGGTCGCCTTCGTCGTAGCGGCTGCGGTTGTGGCATTCGAACCACGCGAGCGCACCGTCGAGCACCGGCATGCCCGAGTTGCCGGCCGCGTGCGCGATCCCTTCGAAGCGGTCGCCCTTGTAGGTCGAGAAGCGCTTGCACAGGTCGAGTTGCGACGCCGCGAGCACGTTCACCACGTAATGGCTGTTGCTGCGGAACACCGGCGTCGACGCCGATTTGTGCGCGAGGCTCCACAGCACGAGCGGCGGATCGAGCGACACCGAGTTGAACGAGCTCGCGGTGATGCCGATCAGCTGTCCGGACGGCGCACGCGTCGTGATGACCGTGACGCCGGTCGCGAACTGGCCGAGCGCCTGGCGAAAGGCGGCCGAGTCGAAATCGGGCGGGGTGGCATGCTTCATCGGGCGGCCATCCGGATCGAAACGGACAGGCGCGGCGCGCGGCGGGTGCGGGAGGCGCGGCGGACGAAAGGCGGCAAGGCCAGGGCGGTCGGTCGGGAAGTGGTGCGCATGGCGCGATTTTAGCGGAATCGCGACCGCCGGGCCCGTGCGGACGGTGCATTGCGGGGCCAGCGTGAGGTAGCGAACACAGTCGCGCGGCGCCGCGATCGGGCCGGCGGCGGCGTTTCAGGCGCGTTTTATCGCGTGCGGTCGGTGGCCCGCCCATGCGGCAGGCCCTCCGCCACGCCCTGCATCACGCGCGACCGCCGCGGCAGCCATCGCGCGTGCGCTACCGCGCCGCCGCCAGCCCGAGCGACAGCGCACCCGTCAGGATCAGGCTCGACGCCCACACCGCATCGAGGTTGAACCAGCTCCGCGCGACGAACTTCAGCCCGAGATAGCGGTACACGAGCCACGCGAGCACGCCGCCCGTGCCGATCATCGCGGCCGCGTGCACGGCCGCGACGACGAGCGCCATCCCGAGATGCGCGTCGACGAGCGTGGCCGCCGCGCGATGGCCGGTGTCCGAGTCGAGCCCGCAAAGCCCCAGATAGATCGGCACCAGCATCAGCCCGGCGCCGTGCGCGAGCGCGACCGCGAACGACCACAGCCCGAGCCGCGCGGGCGGAATCCGGGCGAGTGCACGCGGGTGGCGCCGCCGGATCAGCAGCACCGCGCCGAAGCCGATCACGAGCGCGCTCGCGCCGATCCGGATCGCCGTCTGCCACGCGAGCAGCGCGGCGAGCAGCCCGAACGGCAGCATCACCATGAATACCGCGAGCGCATGGCCGAGCGCGAGATAGCCGAGCGCCGCGACGAGCGCGCCGCCGCGGCGCGTCATCAACGCGTTCGACACCGCGAGCGGCCAGCCCATCGCCGGATTGAGCCCGTGATAGACGCCGCTCGCGAGCACGGCCGCCCACAGCGCGAGCGGCGCGGAGAGGCCGGCGCTCAACGCTTGACCGACGGGTAGCAGAACGAGTCGGTCGAGCAGTCGCCGCCTTCCAGCCGGATCTGGTGCGCGCGATAGCCGTCGGGGAACTCGACCCAGTAGTCGTCGGCGAGCGTCAGCCCGCCGTCCGGCCCCGCGTGCGCGAGCACCTGCGCGGCCGGCACGCCGTCCGGATAGAACTGGTCGTCCCACGTCGAGTAGAGCGAGTTGGTCCAGTACACGCGCCGGCCGTCGCGACTGATTTCCACCATCTGCGGGCCGCCGGCGAACGCGCGGCCGTTCGAGTGCGGCGCGCGGCGCACGATCCCGCCGATGCGCACCGACCCGGCGAGCACCGGGTGACGCGGATCCGACACGTCGTACTGACGCATCTCGCCCGTGCCCCAGCACGACACATACAGGAAGCGGTCGTCGAGCGACAGGTCGATGTCGGTCACGAGCGGCGGCACCGCGCCGAATCCCTGGAGCAGCGGCGGCAGTTCGTCGGCGGCGGCCGGCTCGGGCGGAATCGTCGCGGTCTTCTCCACATGGAACTGGCCGTCCTCGCGCCACCAGGTCCAGATCGACCCTTCGAGATTGGTCGTGTCGACCACGACGCCGACGAACCCGTATTCGCGCACGGGATCGTGCGCGGGCCGCACTTCGAGCGCCATCTGGTGCTGCGCGCCGAGATCGATCGTCTGCACGTTGCGCCGCGCGCGCAGGTCCCAGAAATGCAGCCGGTGGCCGTAGCGGTTCGCGAGCAGGTCTTCCGGCACGATGCCGTTCTCGAATTGCGGCGGCAGCGCCCATTCGCTCGACACCATGTAGTCGCGCGGCAGGTTCCACCAGAAGTCGTAATGCTTGTCCTGCGGGCCGCGGTCGATTTCCCAGCGGCCGAGCACGTCGAAGGTCTCGCAGTCCATGATGAAGATGCCGGGCGCGCCGTCGGTGCCGTCCGGACCCGCGCCGCCGAGCGTGCTCACGTAGATGCCCTCGGGGCCGCAATGAACCGTGTGCGGCCGCGAATAGCCGGTCTTCGCGAACACCTCGCCGGGCTCGATGATCTTGTGGATGCGCGCCTGCGTCGGGTGCGGCTTCGTGTCGATCACGTAGATCCGCGACGAGCGCAGGCCCGGGATGATCAGGAAGCGGCGCTCGAGAAACGCGTGACCGGTCAGCGGCGACAGCGACGACGAGCATGCATTCCAGCCGAAGTGGTGGAATTCGTCGCCGGTGTTCGGCATCGTCACCGTGTGCACGATCTTGCCGTAGGTCGCCGAGCCGGGTTTCACGTCGATCACGGCGAGCGCGTCGGGCCTGGAAAAATCGGGGCTCAGCAACAACGTATAGGCAAACTCTTCCGCCGGCGCCTGCATCGCAAGTTCCGGCGAAGCGTGAAAGGTCGGGTCAGGCCGCATGCTCATCGTGGTGCCTCTCTCGGTTGTATCGGATCACGGGCGCACGGCCGTTCACTGCGGGCGTGCGGGTCGAACAGGTTGAGTGACGGGAATGCACAGGCGGTTGCGCGCGATTGCAGGACGCGCGGTGCGGTGCATCAGGTCGGGAAAGCGGGGAAACGCGGCGCGCCGGATCGTCGCGCAGGCGGCGCAACGGGCGTACGGTGACGCGAGGGTGCGGTGAAGGCGACGGCGCGCGGGGCACCGGCGGCCGGGCCCGTCATGCGGGTGATTTCTGCTGAGGCGTGCATATCGATGTTCCGGCAGATGTTGTTGGCATCAGGGCGGGCATGCATCGGACGCTGCGTGCAGCCGGACGGTGTGCCGTCGCGGCGAAGCGTGCCTAAGTGTAGTCGAGAAACGCGCAGCCGGTGGCGCGCGGCGCGCATGCGGTTCTGCCGGATTCGCGCGCGAGTGAGATACTTGAACGCTGCCGCTGCGCGCCGGGCAACCGGGCAGCGACGATAAGGACCGGCGGCGCCGGCACGCGCCTGCGTGCCGGCCGCCGTCTTCAACGAGGTACTGATTTCATGGTGAACGAGATGCTTGAAACCGCGACTGTGGGCGGCGGGTGCTTCTGGTGCACGGAGGCCGTGTTTCTCGACGTCGACGGCGTGACGGCCGTCCAGTCGGGCTACGCGGGCGGCCATACGCGCAATCCCGGCTATCGCGACGTCTGCGACGGCGACACCGGTCACGCTGAGGTCGTGAACGTGACGTTCGATCCGGCGCGCATCGGTTATCGCGAGATCCTCGAGATCTTCTTCGCGACGCACGATCCGACCCAGCTGAACCGGCAGGGCAACGACGTCGGCACGCAATACCGGTCGGTCGTGTTTACGCATTCCGACGCGCAGCGCGACGTCGCGCTCGACGTGATCCGCGAACTGGAGCGCGAGCAGGTGTTCGGGCAGCCGATCGTCACGCAGGTCGTGCCGCTCGACGGCAACTACTGGCCGGCCGAGGACTATCATCAGAACTATTACGCACGCAATCCGGGGCAGGGCTACTGCTCGGTCGTGATCGGGCCGAAGCTCGCGAAATTCCGCCAGAAGTTCTCGCACCGGCTGAAGTCGCAGCGCGACGCGTAATCGGCGCGTCAGCCGCAAGCGGCGCGGGCACCCGCGCCGCGCCCCTACGCCGCCTCGCTGCGCCAGTGCGCGCACGCGGCGGCGATCTCGCGCGCGAGCGCGAGGCACGACAGCGGCGCGGAGCCTTCCGCCTTGTTGTTGATCGTGATGATTACCGGCTGTCCGGCCAGCGCGTAGCGCGCGGCCAGCTCGGCGAGCGCCGCGCGCGTGGCCGGGTCCTCGTCGACGAGCTTGTCGAACGGCTCGTACTTCGCTTTCGCCTGTTCGTACTTGAAGCCGCCGTGCAGGCTCCAGCGCACGATCAGCGGGCCCGGCGCATCGCCGTCGAGCAGCGCGAGCGCGGCCGCCTGGCGCAGCGGGTCGGGCATCCGCGCGTGCAGGCCGACGCAGTAGCGCACGCCGAGCGCCGCGAGCGCGCGGATGAAGCGCGGCGTGAGCAGGCTCGCGTCGCGGATCTCGATCGCGTAGCGCGTGCCGTCGGCGTCCGGCGGCAGCGGCGGCAATGCCGCGAAGAATGCCGACAGCCGGTCGATCAGCGCGGCCGGCTCGGCGAGCAGTTGATCGGGCATCGGCGAGAACTGGAACACCAGCACGCCGGCCTTCCTGCCGAGCCCTTCGAGGCATGGCTGCACGAATTCCCGGGTCGCGAGCTGCGCGTCGAGGAAGGTCGGGTTCGGGCCCGACGGCTCGCCGCGCCTGCCGCGCACGACCGCATCGGTGACGGACGCCGGCGCCTTCACGACGAAGCGGAAGTCGTCCGGCACCTGTTGCGCGTAGCGCAGGTAATCGGCCACCGACAGCGGCCCGTAGAACGAGCGGTCGAGGCTCACGCTCTTCAGCAGCGGATGCGCGCCGTACGCCTCGAGCCCTTCGCGCGACAGCTTCGTCTGCGCGAAATCGCCGTCGTAGACGATGCCGTCCCAGCCGGGGAAATACCACGACGACGTGCCGAGCCGCACATTGGGCGGCAGCGCGGCCGCGGCGGCGGCGACTTCCGCGGAAACCGGGGCGGGCGGCACGCCGCGCCGGCGCCGGCTTTTCTTCGGCGGCGCGGCCGGTGGAGACGGTTCGTCCCACAGCAGGCCGGAGGCAGCGGGCGGTTCCGCCGGTTCCTGGTCGGCGCAAGGGCGGGGCGATGCACGGCCGGGGCGCGCGGGCGGCTTTGCCGGCCGCGCAGCGTCGTGCTCGTCCGGCGTCGCGCGTTCGCCGGCGCCTGCAGCGTTGTCGGCGTCCGCGGGCGCGGCCGCGCCCGCGCGCGCGTCGTCGGCCGCCGCGCCGCCGAACAGGTCGAACTGCCCGTCGGCGTGCGATCCGTCCGGTTCGTCGCGCTGCTGTCGTTGCGGCGCCGTGTTGCGCCGCGTCCTGCCGTCACCCATGCATGCCCAGCGTGAAGTGCCGCCTAGCGTGGCAGCGTGTGTTCGTACATGTAGCGCCGCGACCACGGCAGCGTTTTCGCGCTGCGTCCGGCCTTGCGGCACACGATCTGGAAGATCGACACGTCGTCGTGTTCGAACGCATACGCGCAACCGGCGAGGTACACGCGCCAGATGCGGAATTTCTCGTCGTCGACGAGCGCGCGCGCCTGGTCCGCCTTCGCCTCGAAGTTCTCGGTCCAGATGTCGAGCGTGCGCGCATAGTGCCGCCGCAGGCTTTCGACGTCAATCGCCTCGAGTCCGCCGCGCTGCGCCGCTTCGAGCGCGAGGCTGATGTGCGGCAGCTCGCCGTCCGGGAACACGTAGCGGTCGATGAATTCGCCGCCGCCGAGCGCCGTTTCGCCGCTTTCCGCGTCGGTCGACGTGATCCCGTGGTTCATCGCGATGCCGTCGTCGGTCAGCAGGTCGTGCACGCGCGAGAAATAGAGCGGCAGGTTCTTGCGGCCGACGTGCTCGAACATCCCGACGCTCGTGATGCGGTCGAACTGCCCGTCGATCTCGCGGTAGTCCTGCAGGCGGATCTCGATCTTGTCCTCGAGCCCGGCGGCCTTCACGCGCGCGGTCGCGAGATCGAACTGGTTCTGCGACAGCGTCACGCCCAGGCACGTCGCGCCGAACTTCTGCGCGGCGCGCAGCACGAGCGCGCCCCAGCCGCAACCGATGTCGAGCAGGCGCTGGCCGGGCTCGAGCTGGATCTTGGTCAGGATGTGGTCGATCTTCTTGATCTGCGCGGTCGCGAGATCCTCGTCGCCGTTCTCGAAGTACGCGCACGAGTACACCATGTTCTCGTCGAGCCACAGCTGGTAGAACTCGTTCGAGACGTCGTAGTGATACTGGATCGCCTTCCGGTCGGTGTTCTTCGTGTGATTGAAGTAGCGCTTCACGCGCGCGAGCTTGCTCGCGCTGGTGACCGTGCTGCGCGCGAGCGAATAGCTGATGTTGATGATGTCCGACAGCCGGCCTTCGATGTCGATCTTGCCCTTCACGTACGCCTCGCCGAGATTGTCGAGGCTCGGTTCGAGCAGGAGCGGCAGCGCCGACGCGCTGTTGACCTTCAGCGTGACCTGCGGCGCGCTGAAGGTGCCGAAATCGAGTTGATCGCCGTTCCACAGCACGAGGCGCGCCGGTATGTTCGCTTTCGCCCGTACTTCGTCCGCCCACTGTGCCAGCTTCTTTTCCCAGAACATTTGGATTCTCCGTTTGTTCGTTGAATCGAATACAGCCAAGTATCTTGACCGGCGCCCGCCTCCTGCGAGGCGGGCGCCCGGATGCAACACGAGACACGACCGGCGAGCGGCACCGCGGCCGCGGTTCGGCTTACGGCGACAGGCGCGAGATCGTCCAGCCCGACGCCGCAGCGGCGTCGCGCGTATAGAGCAGGCGGTCGTGCAGCCGCGACGGGCGGCCCTGCCAGAACTCGATCGCGTCGGGCACGACGCGATAGCCGCCCCAGTGCGGCGGGCGCGGCGGGTTTTCGCCGTAGCGTTCGGCCACGTCCTTCTCGCGCGCTTCGAGCGTCGCGCGGCTGTCGATCACGGCGCTCTGCTCGGACGCCCACGCACCGATGCGCGAGCCGAGCGGGCGCGACGCGAAATAGCGGTCGCTTTCGTCGGCGCTGGTCTTTTCGATCCGGCCCTCGATGCGCACCTGGCGCTCGAGCTCGATCCAGTAGAACAGCAGTGCCGCATATGGATGGGCGGCGAGGTCGCGCCCCTTGCGGCTTTCGTAATTGGTAAAGAAGACGAACCCGCGTTCGTCGACAGCCTTGATGAGCACGATGCGTGCCGACGGCCGGCCGTCGTCGCCGACGGTGGCGAGCGTCATCGTGTTGGGCTCGGGGAGCTTGGCGGCGAGCGCCTCCTTGAACCAGCGATCGAACTGGGCGAAGGGGTCGGGGGCGGCATCGGCTTCGTCGAGCGAAGCACGCGAATAGTTGATGCGGAGATCGGCGAGAGTCGTCATGTTATGCAAACGCTTCAATCTGGGGCCAGTATAGCGAACGCGCGAGAATCGTGCGTGCACAGTGGCGCGTGCCGGCGGGGAGTTCAGGCAAAATAGAGGGCTGCTCGACTTACGTTTTCCTTGCTGCCATGTCCGCTGCCGACACCGCCCCGCTCAGTTCCTCTGATCTTACCCCGACCCCGACAATCCAGCTTGACGTGGATCGCGAGCGCCGCTTCGGCGGCATCGCGCGGCTGTACGGCGCCCCGGCGCTGGCCGCGTTCGAGGGCGCGCACGTGGCCGTGATCGGCATCGGCGGCGTCGGGTCGTGGACGGCCGAGGCGCTCGCGCGCAGCGCGATCGGCACGCTGACGCTGATCGATCTCGACAATGTCGCCGAAAGCAATACGAACCGGCAGATCCACGCGCTCGACGGCAATTACGGCAAGCCGAAGGTCGACGCGATGGCCGAGCGGATCGCGCTGATCGATCCCGCGTGCCGCGTGAACCGGATCGAGGATTTCGCGGAACCCGACAACTTCGACGCGCTGCTCGGCGGCGGCTTCGACTACGTGATCGACGCGATCGACAGCGTGCGCACGAAGGTCGCGCTGATCGCGTGGTGCGTCGCGAAAGGGCAGCCGCTCGTCACGGTCGGCGGCGCGGGCGGGCAGCTCGACCCGACGCGCATCCGCATCGACGATCTCGCGCTGACGATCCAGGATCCGCTGCTGTCGAAGGTGCGTGCGCAGTTGCGCAAGCAGCACGGCTTTCCGCGCGGGCCGAAGGCGCGCTTCAAGGTCAGCGCCGTGTATTCGGACGAGCCGCTGATCTATCCGGAAGCGGCCGCGTGCGACATCGAGGATGGCGCGGAGCCGTCGACCGCCGCGCATGTCGCGGGGCTCAACTGCGCGGGGTTCGGTTCGAGCGTGTGCGTGACCGCGAGCTTCGGTTTCGCGGCCGCCGCGCATGCGTTGCGGGCGATCGCGGCGCGGGCCGCGGGTTGATCGGGGCGTCGAGCGACGCGCCAAGGAATGTTGCGGCGCGGCGGACCCGCCGCGCGCGACGAGGCGAGTCGGCCAGGCCATCGCGGCCCGGCCGGTCGTTCGTCAGTTGAGCGCCATGCTCAGCTTGCGCCGCCACGCGGCGACGAGTTCCGGGCGATCGCCCGCCAGCTCGAACACCGAGATCATCGTACGGCGGCCGAGGTCGTCGCCATACGCGCGGTCGCGCAGCACGATTTCCAGCAACTGCTCGAGCGCGCCTTCGTACGCGCGGCGCGCGATCAGGCTCTGCGCGAGGTCGAAGCGTGCGTCGAGATCGGCTGGGTTCGCCGCGATGCGCGCCTCGAGCGCGTCGGTCGGCGGCAGGTCGGCCGTCGCGTCGAGCGCATCGAAACGGGTCTTGATCGCCTGGTAGCGCGGATCGGTGCCCTGCACGGTCTGCGGCGACAGGCGTTCGGCCTCGGCGCGTGCGGCGTCCACCTGGTTGTTCGCGAGCAGCAGTTCGATCAGGTCGAGCCGCGCGTCGTCGAAGCCGGGGTTCAGCGCGAGCGCCGCTTCGAGGTGGGTGATCGCATCGTCGTAGCGCGATTCGGCGATCGCGTATTGTGCGGCGCGGCGCTCTGCTTCGTCGGGCGCGGGCAGCAGCCGGTCGAGGAACGCGCGCAACTGGCCTTCCGGCAGCACGCCGATGAACTGGTCGACCGGGCGCCCGTCGGCGAACGCGATCACGTGCGGGATGCTGCGCGTCTGGAAGTGCGCGGCGAGCTCCTGGTTCTCGTCCACGTTCACCTTCACGAGCTTCCAGCGGCCTTCGTAGTCGGCTTCGAGCTTTTCGAGCAGCGGACCGAGCGTCTTGCAGGGGCCGCACCACGGCGCCCAGAAGTCGACCAGCACGGGCGTGTCCAGCGACGCCTCGATGACGTCTTTCTCGAAAGTGGCAAGCGTGGTGTCCATGTCGTTCTCTTCGGTTCGAATGTCGTCAGGATGGGGGTGGCGCGCCCCTTTTTCAACGCGGCTTCGACTCGGGCAGCGGAATCCACTCGGTTTCTCCGGGCACCTTGCCCATTTCCTGGTTCGTCCACGCCCGTTTCGCGCGCTCGATCGCGTCGCGGCTGCTGGCGACGAAGTTCCATTCGATGAAGCGCTCGCCGTCGATCTTGTCGCCGCCCAGCAGCATCGCGCGCGCGCCGTTGCCGCTCGCGAGCGTGACGGTGGCGCCCGGTGCGAGCACGGCCATCTGCTCGGCCGGCACCGGCGTGCCGTCGATCGACAGGTCGCCGTCGACCACGTAGACCGCGCGTTCCTCGTGCGATGCGTCGAGTTCGAGGCGGCCGCCGGCCACGAATTCGGCGGCGACGTACAGCGTGCGCGAGAACGTCGTGACGGGCGAGCGCAGGCCGAACGCGTCGCCGGCGATCACCGTCAGCGACACGCCGTTCTCGTCGCGCTTGGGCAGCGTGTCGGCCGCATGGTGCTCGAACGACGGCTCGGTGGTCTCGTGGGCAACCGGCAGCGCGACCCAGGTCTGGATCCCGTGCACCGTGTGGCCGCTCGCGCGCTGCGCGTCGGGCGTGCGCTCCGAGTGGACGATGCCGCGGCCGGCCGTCATCCAGTTCACGTCGCCCGGCACGATCTCCTGCAGCGAGCCGAGGCTGTCGCGGTGCAGGATCGCGCCGTCGAACAGGTAGGTGACGGTGGCGAGCCCGATATGCGGATGCGGGCGCACGTCGAGCCCGGTGCCGGCCGGCAGCGTCGCGGGCCCCATGTGATCGAAGAAGATGAACGGGCCGACGAGGCGTGCGGCGAGCGCGGGCAGCGTGCGGCGCACCTGCAGGTTGCCGATGTCGCGGATGTGCGGCTTCAGCAGGGCTTTGATCGGATCGGTCATGGCGGGCCTCGTGGGGAACGGCAGGAATGCCGGTCATTGTACTGGCGGCACGGCGGCCACGCGTGCAACGGGCAGCCGGATGTCCGCCGCGCGATGCGGCCGCGGGGCAGGCACGCGTCGTGCGGCGCGTCCACGGCGCCGTGCCTGGCGCCGATTCCATGTGCGCCGCGCGGGTATCGGGTCGCGCGGCGAAATTCGGTAGACTGAGCGGCGTTCAGGAAACCATCCGACAAAATGAGGAGACGCCGATGATGGCCCCGAAGGACTTGCTGCTCGCGCTGGTCGTGATCCTGGCGTGGGGCGTGAACTTCGTCGTGATCAAGGTCGGCCTGCACGGCATGCCGCCGATGCTGCTCGGCGCGCTGCGCTTCACGCTCGCCGCGGTGCCCGCGGTGTTCTTCGTGCCCCGGCCGCAGATTCCGTGGCGCATGCTGATCCTGTACGGCGCGACGATCCAGCTCGGCCAGTTCGTGCTCCTGTTTACCGGCATGTACGTCGGCATGCCGGCCGGCCTCGCGTCGCTCGTGCTGCAGTCGCAGGCATTCTTCACGCTGGTGTTCGCGATGCTGTTCCTCGGCGAGCGGCTGCGCGTGCAGAGCCTGGTCGGGCTCGCGGTCGCCGCGGCCGGACTCGTCGTGATCGCTGCGCAGGGCGGCCGCGCGATGACGCTCGCGGGCTTCCTGCTGACCCTCTGCTCGGCCGCGATGTGGGCGTTCGGCAATATCGTCACGAAGAAGCTGGGCAAGGCCGACCTGGTGTCGCTCGTCGTGTGGGCGAGCCTCGTGCCGCCGGTGCCGTTCTTCCTGCTGTCGCTGTGGTTCGAGGGGCCGCAGCGGATCGAGGCCGCGCTGCTCGGGCTGAACGGCGCGTCGATCTTCGCGGTCGTCTATCTCGCGTTCGTCGCGACGCTGCTCGGCTACGGCTTGTGGAGCCGCCTGATGTCGCGTTATCCGGCCGCCCAGGTCGCGCAGTTCTCGCTGCTGGTGCCGATCGTCGGGCTCGCGTCGTCGGCGCTGCTGCTCGACGAGCATCTGACGGACGCGCAGCTGATCGGCGCCGCGCTCGTGATGGGCGGGCTCGCGGTGAACGTGTTCGGCGGGAAGCTCGCGCGCCGCTTCGCGGCGTCGTGACGCGCCGGCACGCAGCGCGTGCCGGCGGCGGGGAAGGGTGGCCGGTCAGGCCATCCGGCTCTTCGCGAGCGGCGGATTCGCGGCGAAGTAACGCTTGATGCCGCGGAAGATCGCGTCGGCCATCTGGTCGCGATAGCTGTCGTCGTTCAGCCTGCTTTCCTCTTCCGGATTGCTGATGAACGCCGTCTCGACGAGGATCGACGGAATGTCGGGCGCCTTCAGCACCGCGAACCCGGCCTGCTCGACCGAGCCCTTGTGCAGCTTGTTGATGCCGCCGACTTCCTTCAGCACGTAGTTGCCGTAGCGCAGCGAATCGCGGATCTGCGCGGTCGTCGACATGTCGAACAGCGCGCGGCTGACTGCCGCGTCCTGCGTCTTGATGTTGATGCCGCCGATCAGGTCGGACGAGTTCTCCTTGTTCGCGAGCCAGCGCGCCGCGGCGCTCGACGCGCCGTGGTCGGACAGCGCGAACACCGACGAGCCGCGCGCGGACGGCGTCGTGAACGCATCGGCGTGGATCGACACGAACAGGTCCGCGCCGACGCGGCGCGCCTTCTGCACGCGCACGTTCAGCGGCACGAAGAAGTCGGCGTCGCGCGTCATCATCGCGCGCATGTTCGGCGCGCCGTCGATCTTCGCGCGCAGCTTCTTCGCGATGTCGAGCGCGACGTGCTTCTCGTACGTGCCGCCGCCGCCGATCGCGCCCGGATCCTCGCCGCCGTGGCCCGGGTCGATCGCGACCGTCAGCAGGCGCACGGTGCCGCCCTTGCCGGATTTCGGCGCGGTGAACTTGTAGGTGTCGCCGTCGTCCTCGCTGTCGTCGCGGCGCGCGATGACGGGCGGCGGCTTGACGGCCGGCTTCGCGGGCGTGGCAGGCGAAGACGGCGTCGCGGCGGCCGGCGGCGTGCGCGGCGCGGCCGGCGTGTTCTGCGCGAAGCGCTGGAAGAACGCGTCGCTGTTGTCGTTGCCCGCGACGGGCGGCGTCGCCGGCCCGTTCAGCGCGCTCGGCGGCTGCACCTGCTGCGCGCGCGCGGTGTCGTTGAGCGCCTGTTCCTTGCGTTCCGTCTGCGCGATCAGGTCGGTCAGCGGATCGGGCGCGACGGCCGGATACAGGTCGAACACGAGCCGGTACTTGTAGGTGCCGACCGGCGGCAGCGTGAACACCTGCGGCTTCACCGAGCCTTTCAGGTCGAACACCATCCGCACCACGTGCGGTTGATACTGGCCGACGCGCACCGACTGGATCTGCGGATCGTTCGGCGCGATCTTCGACACGAGGTCGCGCAGCGCCTGGTCGAGATCGAGCCCGTTCAGGTCGACGACGAGCCGGTCGGGACCCTGCAGCAGCTGTTGGCTATTCTGCAGCGGCTGGTCGGATTCGATCGTGACGCGCGTGTAATCGCGCGCGGGCCATACACGCACGCCGAGCACCGACGACGCGTGCGCGAGCCGCGGCGCGACGAGGCCGAGCACCAGCGTCGACGCGCCCGCGCACAGGATCTGGCGGCGCCGCCAGTTGTGCGTGGCGGTGGCCGCCGATTCGATCGAGCGGAACGGTTTGATCAACATCTTTCGAGACATGCCTTTCCTGAAGCGCTGTACGCACGGACGGTGAGGGCGCGGCCGTCGCCATCCACGTCGAGCGAGAAAACCAGATCGGGCACGCCGAGCAGGGGGCCCGCCTGCTGCGGCCATTCGACGAGGCAGATCGCGCTGGAATTGAAATACTCGCGAAAGCCTGCGTCGGACCATTCGGCCGGATCGTTGAATCGATACAGATCGAAGTGATAGACCTCAAGTTCCCCGTCGTCGCGCGCGAACGCGTACGGTTCGACGAGCGTGTAGGTCGGGCTGCGCACGCGCCCCGGGTGGCCGAGGCCGCGCAGGATCGCGCGCACGAGGGTCGTCTTGCCCGCGCCGAGGTCGCCGATCAGCTGGATCTGCAGCCCGTTGAACGCGTGTGCATGGGCGAGTTCGCTGCGCGCCGCGTCGAGCGCGTGCGCGAAGCGGGTGCCGAAGGCCTCGGTCGCCGCTTCGTCGGCGAGTGCGATCACGCGCTCCGCGAGCGGGGCGGGCAGCGTGTCGGCATGAGGCGTATGGGACGTGGCTGGCATTCTCGTAAAATAGTGCGATGAACCGATTACCGGAACTCGCCGCATCCGACAGGCCTTCGACTCGTGCCGAAGGCGCGGCGCCGTGCGCGCTCGATGATGCGACGTTGACTGCGCTCGCCGCGCGCATCAGGGCGTGGGGGCGCGAATTGGGTTTCGGGGCGATAGGCATCAGCGATACCGATCTCTCGGATGCCGAAGCAGGCCTCGCCGCCTGGCTGGAAGCCGGGTACCACGGCGAAATGGATTATATGGCGAAACACGGGATGAAACGCGCGCGGCCGGCCGAACTTGTGGCCGGTACGCGACGCGTGATTTCCGCGCGGCTCGCCTATCTGCCGGCCGAAACGCTCGCCGCCGACGCGTCCGATGCGTCATCCGGCGCGCTCGCGCCGCACGACTGGCGCGCACGCGAGCGCGCGCGTCTCGACGATCCGCAGGCGGCCGTCGTGTCGATCTACGCACGCGGCCGCGACTATCACAAGGTGCTGCGCAACCGGCTGCAGACGCTCGCGGAGCGCATCGAGCGCGAGATCGGCGCATTCGGCTACCGCGTGTTCACCGATTCGGCGCCGGTGCTCGAGGTCGAGCTCGCGCAGAAGGCCGGGGTCGGCTGGCGCGGCAAGCACACGCTGTTGCTGCAGCGCGACGCGGGTTCGCTGTTCTTCCTCGGCGAAATCTACGTCGACGTGCCGCTGCCGACCGACGCGCAAACGGCGCCCGAGCGCGCGCCCGAGACGCCCGGCGCGCACTGCGGCAGCTGCACGCGCTGCATCGGCGCGTGCCCGACGGGCGCGATCGTCGAACCGTATCGCGTCGACGCGCGCCGCTGCATCTCGTACCTGACGATCGAACTGAAAGGCAGCATTCCGGAGCCGCTGCGGCCGCTGATCGGCAACCGCGTGTACGGTTGCGACGACTGCCAGCTCGTGTGTCCGTGGAACAAGTTCGCGCAGGCCGCGCCCGTCGCCGATTTCGACGTGCGGCACGGGCTCGACCGCGCGACGCTCGTCGAGCTGTTCGCGTGGGACGCCGATGCGTTCGACACGCGGATGCAGGGCAGCGCGATCCGGCGCATCGGTTACGAAAGCTGGCTGCGCAATCTCGCGGTCGGGCTCGGCAATGCGTTGCGCGCGCCGGCCGATCGGCTCGCACCCGAAGCGCGCACCGCGATCGTCGCCGCGTTGCGCGCACGGGCCGACGATCCGTCGCCGGTCGTGCGCGAGCATGTCGAATGGGCGCTGCGTGCCGCATGAAGGCGGCGTAAAGTGTCGTCGGCGCGCGGCGGCGCCGCGTGGTTCACCGGTCAGGAGAAGTTCATGTTCAACGCAGTCATCGACGCGCCGTTCGGCAAGGTCGGCATCCGCACCGATGCCGCGGTGGTGCGCGAGATCGTCTATCTGCCCGAGTCGGTCAAGTCGGTCGATCCGGATTCGCCGCTCGCGAAGCGCGCGGTCGAGCAGATCGAACGTTATTTCGAGCGCGCGTCGGCGCGCTTCGACCTGCCGCTCGCCGATGTCGGCAGCGCATTCCAGCACCGCGTGTGGAACGTGATCAGCGACATTCCGCCGGGCACGGTGCTGACTTACGGGCAGGTCGCGAAGCGGATCGGCAGCGCGCCGCGCGCGGTCGGCCAGGCGTGCGGCGCGAACTATTTCCCGCTCGTGATCCCGTGTCATCGCGTCGTCGCGGCCGGCGGCCTCGGCGGTTTCGCGAATCACGACGACAATGGCTATTACCAGAAAGTGAAGCGCTGGCTGCTGGCGCATGAAGGCGTGCCGTACTGATGAGCGAACCGTTGCTTTCCCCCGACTCCGACTCCGATTCCGCGTCCGACGCATCGCCCGCGCTGCTCGCGAGCCGCGCGTCGATCGATGTGTTCTGCGATGCGCTGTGGCTCGAGCACGGGCTCGCGCGCAACACGCTCGATGCGTACCGGCGCGACCTGGCGCTGTTTTCGCAATGGCTGGCCGCGACGCACGACACGTCGCTCGACTCGGCCGACGAAGCGATGGTGACGGGCTACATCGCCGCGCGCAGCGACGGCAAGGCAACATCGTCGAACCGGCGGCTGTCGGTGTTCCGGCGCTATTACGGCTGGGCCGTGCGCGAGCGTCACGCGAGCGCGGACCCGACGCTGCGGATCACGTCGGCGAAGCAGGCCGCGCGGTTTCCGTCGACGCTGTCCGAGGCGCAGGTCGAAGCGCTGCTCGGTGCGCCCGACATCGGCACGCCGCTCGGCCTGCGCGATCGCACGATGCTCGAGCTGATGTATGCGAGCGGGCTGCGCGTGAGCGAGCTCGTCACGCTGAAGACCGTCGAGGTCGGGCTCAACGAGGGTGTCGTGCGGGTGATGGGCAAGGGTTCGAAGGAACGGCTCGTGCCGTTCGGCGAAGTCGCGCACGGCTGGATCGAACGCTATCTGCGCGACGCGCGGCCCGCGTTGCTCGGCGCGCGCGCGGCCGACGCGCTGTTCGTGACCGCGCGCGGCGACGGGATGACCCGCCAGCAGTTCTGGAACATCATCAAGCGCCACGCGCAGCAGGCCGACGTGCGCGCGCACCTGTCGCCGCATACGCTGCGGCACGCGTTCGCGACGCACCTGCTGAACCACGGCGCCGACCTGCGCGTCGTGCAGCTGCTGCTCGGCCACAGCGACATCTCGACCACGCAGATCTACACGCACGTCGCGCGCGAGCGGCTGAAGACGCTGCACGCGCAACACCACCCGCGCGGCTAGCGCGGCGCGCGCCGGCCCACGTGCGCGGTGCGGCCGGCGCCGCGCGTCACGCGAGGTCGCGCAGCTTGTGCTTCAGCACCTTGCCCGTCGATGCGGCGGGCAGCGCATCGAGCACGCGGATGCGCGCGGGGCGCTTGTACGGCGCGAGCCGTTCCGCGCACCACGCCTGCAGCGCGGCCTCGGTCGCGGCCGCGCCCGGCACCAGCTCGACGAACGCGAGCACTTCCTCGTTGCCCTCGACCGCACGGCCGACGACGGCCGCCTGCACGACGTCCGGGTGCGCGTTCAGCACCTGTTCGACCTCGACCGGATACACGTTGAAGCCCGAGCGGATGATCAGCTCCTTGCTGCGGCCCGCGATCGTCACCGAGCCGTCCGCTGCCTGGCGCGCGAGATCGCCGGTGCTGAGCCAGCCGTCCGGCGACACGGCCGCGCGCGTCGCGTCCGCGTTGCGGTAGTAGCCGAGCATCACGTTCGGCCCGCGCACGCGGATTTCGCCTACTTCGCCCGGCGGCACGTCGGTGCCGTCCGGTGCGACGATCCGCATCTCGACGCCCGGGATCGGCACGCCGACCGAGCAGTCGGTACGCGGTGCGTCGAGCGGCGTCTGCGTGATCGTCGGGCTGCTCTCGGTCATGCCGTAGCCGTTGTGCAGTGGCACGCCGTATACGCGCTCGACGCGCGCCTTCAGGTCGGCGTCGAGCGGCGAGCCGCCCGAATACGCGAAGCGCAGTCGCGGCGCGCGCCATGCGAGCGCGTGCGTGTGCAGGTGCTCGAGCAGTTTCGCGTGCATCGCGGGCACGCCCTGGAAGATCGTCACGCCTTCGTCGGCGAGCGCGACGCGCACGGCCTCCGGCGCGAAGCGCGGCGCGAGCCGCAGCGTCGCCCCCGCGTACAGGCTGCCGAGGCAGACCGACGCGAGCCCGTACACGTGCGACACGGGCAGCACCGTATAGACGACGTCGTCGGGCGACACGCCGCGCAGCGCGCTCGACGTCGCCGCGATGAACAGCAGGTTGCGGTGCGACAGCATCACGCCTTTCGGCGTACCCGTCGTGCCGGTCGTGTAGATCAGCGCCGCGCACTGCGCGGCGCCGTCGGGTGCCACCGGCTCGTCGGGCGCGCTCGCGTCGACGCGGTACGACCACGCGCCGATGTCGACCGGCAGCGCGTCGGCGGGCGTCGCGCCGTGGCGTGCCGCGTGCGTGCGCGCATCGGGCGATGCTTCCGTCGCGAACGCGATCAGCTTCGGCCGCGCGTGCGCGGCGATCGCATCGAGCTCGCCGGCCGACAGCCGCGCGTTCGACACGAGCGCCCAAGCGTCGACGCGCGCGGCCGCGAACAGCAGCACGATCTGCGCGACGCTGTTTTCCGCGACGATCATCACGCGATCGCCGCCGCGCACGCCGAGGCGCGCGAGCTGCTCGGCGGCCGCATCGACGGCCCGCGCCAACTCGCCGTACGACACGCGGCGCGCGTCCTCGATCAGCGCCGGATGCGCGGGCGCTTGCGCGGCCCAGCGGGCGGGCACGTCGGCGATGCGGCCGGGCAGCGCGGCGAGCAGTGCCGCGACGTCGAGCGGCGCGGATGAGCGGACAGGCGAGGACATGGCGTCTCCAGAAGAAGGGCCGGGCGGTGGCGCGGCGAGTTTTGCGAACGATCGTGCCATGGCGGCGGGCGCGCCACAATCGGTCAATCGGGCAATAGCGGTTCGCGATGTCCGCAATGATGCCGGTGCGGCGCGGATCGGCTCGACGCGGCTGCGGCTGCGCTCGCCCCGGGACAAAAGGGCCGCGAGTATACCGCCGGCGCCCGGTACGCTGTCGCGAAGGCGAAGGCGAAGGCGAAGGCGAAGGCGAAGGCGAAAGCGTGATGCGCTCGTGTGCAATGGTGTGCGATGCATGCGATGGCCGCAACGCCGCCCGCCCGCCGGTCGTTCGCCATTAAAATGCCGCCATGAGCAAATCCAGACACGTGTCCGAGACACCCGCGACCCAGCTGCTGCGCCGCCACGGCGTCGCGTTCGGCGAGCATCCGTACGATTACGTCGAGCACGGCGGCACCGGCGAGTCGGCGCGCCAGCTCGGCGTCGACGAGCACAGCGTCGTGAAGACGCTCGTGATGGAGGACGAGCACGCGAAGCCGCTGATCGTGCTGATGCACGGCGACCGCACGGTGTCGACCAAGAACCTCGCGCGGCAGATCGGCGCGAAGCGCGTCGAGCCGTGCAAGCCCGACGTCGCGAACCGCCATTCCGGCTATCTGGTCGGCGGCACGTCGCCGTTCGGCACGCGCAAGACGATGCCCGTGTACGTCGAGTCGACCATCCTCGAATTGCCGACGATCTACCTGAACGGCGGCCGCCGCGGCTATCTCGTCAGCCTCGCGCCGGCGGTACTCACGACGCTGCTCGGCGCGACGCCGGTGCAGTGCGCGAGCGTCGACTGAGGGTTTCACCTTCGTGGCAGGCCGCGCTCGTTCGGTAGAATGGGCGCCGTTTCGGCCGGTCGGCCCGCACGGCCGGCTGCCGCGGCCTGCCGGCGGTTCGCCGCGGCGGCGCCTGCCCCGACGGGCCGGCCCGCCGCGCCCGGCCGTCCCTTTACCGATACGTTGAAAGAAGAGTTTTCCGCATGCAGATCCTGCTCGCCGCACTTGTTGCCTACCTGATCGGTTCGGTGTCGTTCGCCGTCGTCGTCAGCGCCGCGATGGGCCTGGCCGATCCCCGTTCGTACGGGTCGAAGAATCCCGGCGCGACCAACGTGCTGCGCAGCGGCAACAAGAAGGCCGCGATCCTGACGCTCGTCGGCGACGCGTTCAAGGGCTGGATCGCCGTCTGGCTCGCGCGGCACTTCGGGCTGTCCGACGTCGCCGTCGCGTGGGTCGCGATCGCCGTGTTCCTCGGCCACCTCTATCCGGTGTTCTTCCGCTTCCAGGGCGGCAAGGGCGTCGCGACAGCGGCCGGCGTGCTGCTCGCCGTGCACCCGGTGCTCGGCCTCGCGACCGCGCTGACCTGGCTGATCGTCGCGTTCTTCTTCCGTTATTCGTCGCTCGCGGCGCTGGTGGCGGCCGTGTTCGCACCGGTGTTCGACGTGTTCCTGTTCGGCACCGGCCACAACCCGGTCGCGTGGGCCGTGCTCGCGATGAGCGTGCTGCTCGTGTGGCGTCACCGCGGCAATATCTCGAAGCTGCTGGCGGGGCAGGAAAGCCGGATCGGCGACAAGAAGAAGGCGGCATCCGACGGCGGCGCGCAGGACGGCGGGAAGGCCTGAGGAAGGGGATTGCCGCCGCCCGCCGGGGCGCCCCGCATGCGGGGCCCGGCGGCGCGGCGTGACTGTTCGACGGCGTGGTCGACGGCGCGCTTGACGGCGCGGCCGACCGCGTCGATCAGTCGCGGAAGTTGTTGAAGTCGAGCGGGGTGTCGGTCACGTCCTTGCGCAGCATCGCGATCACGCTCTGCAGGTCGTCGCGCTTCGTGCCGGCCACGCGCACCGCATCGCCCTGGATGCTCGCCTGCACCTTGATCTTGCTGTCTTTCACGAGCCTGACGATCTTCTTCGCGAGGTCGCCCGTCACGCCCTTCTTCACGGTGACGACCTGCTTGACCTTGTCGCCGCCGATCTTCTCGACCTTGCCGTAGTCGAGGAAGCGCACGTCGACGTTGCGCTTCGCGAGCTTGTTGATCAGCACGTCCTTGACCTGGCCGAGCTTGAAATCGTCGTCGGCGAACAGCGTCAGCTCGCGCTCCTTCTGCTCGACGCGCGCGTCGGAGCCCTTGAAGTCGAAGCGCGTCGAGATTTCCTTGTTCGACTGCTCGATGGCGTTCTTCACTTCGATCATGTTCGCTTCGGAAACGACGTCGAACGATGGCATGGCATTCTCCCTTGAGATGCGGGCGCCCGGCTCGCGCGCGGGCACTCGCTATAATTGCGGACTGTTTGCCATTTTACCGATGCCCCTCCGTTTGCCCAAGGCCGGCTGTCTGCCCGCCCGGCGGACGTGAACGCGAATGCCGATGCCTCCTGACGATTCCGCCCTGTCGCTGCTCCCCGACCATCCGCTCGCCGCGCACAACACGTTCGGCATTTCCGCGAAGGCGCGCTTTGCCGCGCGCGTCACGCATGCGGCGCAGTTCGAGGCGCTGCACCGCGACCCGCGCGTCGCATCGCTGCCGCAGCTCGTGCTCGGCGGCGGCAGCAACGTCGTGTTCACGCGCGATTTCGACGGCGTCGTGCTGCTCGACGAGATCGCCGGCCGTCGCGTCATGCGCGAGGACGACGACGCATGGTACGTCGAGGCCGGCGGCGGCGAGACCTGGCACGCGTTCGTCGCGTGGACGCTCGAGCACGGGATGCCGGGCCTCGAGAACCTTGCACTGATTCCGGGCACCGTCGGCGCCGCGCCGATCCAGAACATCGGCGCGTACGGCCTCGAGATGAAGACCTATTTCGACTCGCTGGTCGCCGTCGAGCTCGCGACGGGGCGCAGCGAGCGCTTCGACGCCGCGCGCTGCGGGTTCGGCTATCGCGACAGCTTCTTCAAGCGGGAAGGGCGCGGCCGCTTCGCGATCGTCGCCGTGACGTTCCGGCTGCCCAAGCGCTGGACGCCGCGGCTCGGCTACGCGGACGTCACGCGCGAGCTCGACGCACGCGGCATCGCGCCGGACGCCGCGACCCCGCGCGACGTGTTCGACGCCGTTGTCGCGATTCGCCGCGCGAAGCTGCCCGATCCGCTCGTGCTCGGCAACGCGGGCAGTTTCTTCAAGAATCCGGTGATCGACGTCGCGCAGTTCGACGCGCTGCGCGCGCGCGCACCCGAAGTCGTGTCGTATCCGCAGCCGGACGGGCAGGTGAAGCTCGCGGCCGGCTGGCTGATCGACCGCTGCGGCTGGAAAGGGCGCGCGCTCGGCGCGGCGGCCGTGCACGACCGGCAGGCGCTCGTGCTGGTCAATCGCGGCGGCGCGACGGGCGCCGACGTGCTCGCGCTGGCGCGCGCGATCCAGGACGACGTGCGCGAACGGTTCGGCGTCGAGCTCGAACCCGAGCCCGTGTGCCTGTAACGCGGTGTTGCGCTGCGCGGTTCATTCGCGTTCGTCCGACCCAACAAAAAAGCGCCGATCGACGACGATCGGCGCTTTTTTCCGCATGCCGCGCGGATGGCGGCGACGCGCGCGTAATGCGCACGCAATACGCGCGGCGGTCAGTGCTTGAGGCGGCCGAGCAGCAGGAACTCCATCAGCGCCTTCTGCACGTGCAGGCGGTTTTCCGCCTCGTCCCACACGACGCTCTGCGGGCCGTCGATCACGCCGGCCGTCACTTCCTCGCCGCGGTGCGCGGGCAGGCAGTGCATGAAGAGCGCGTCGGGATTCGCGTGCCCCATCATTTCCTCGTCGACGCACCAGTCGGCAAACGCCTGCTTGCGCGCTTCGTTCTCGGCTTCGAAGCCCATGCTCGTCCACACGTCGGTCGTCACGAGATCGGCGCCCTTGCACGCTTCGTTCGGATCGTCGAACACCTCGTAGAACGGCGCGCTGTCCGGCGCCACCAGCTTCATGTCGAGCGCATAGCCCGGCGGCGTCGACAGGCGCAGCTTGAAGCCGAGGATCTGCGCGGCTTCGATCCACGTGTACAGCATGTTGTTCGCATCGCCGACCCACGCGACCGTCTTGCCGGCGATCGGGCCGCGGTGCTCGTAGTACGTGAAGATGTCGGCGAGCACCTGGCACGGGTGGTATTCGTTGGTCAGGCCGTTGATCACCGGCACGCGGGAGTTTTCCGCGAAGCGCGTGATCACGTCCTGCTCGAACGTGCGGATCATGATGATGTCGACCATCCGCGAGATGACCTGCGCGGAATCCTCGACCGGCTCGCCGCGGCCGAGCTGCGTGTCGCGCGTGCTCATGAACACCGCGTGGCCGCCGAGCTGGAAGATGCCGGCTTCGAACGACAGGCGCGTGCGCGTCGAGCTCTTCTCGAAGATCATCGCGAGCGTGCGGTCGTGCAGCGGGTGATAGGTCTCGTAGTTCTTGAACTTGCGCTTCAGGATACCCGTGCGTTCGAGCACGTACTCGTAGTCTTCCAGCGAGAAATCCTTGAACTGCAGGTAGTGACGAATGGTTTTGGCGGTCATGAAACGAAATACGGCGGGTCTGAACCGGCCGCGCGGCCGGACGGCGCCGCCGTCGGGTGTGGATAACTCAAAGCAGCATAAAGGATTTTCTGTGCTTTGACGAGCCGCGACGAAAACCGGGTTGGGATCGTGGCGCACGCTGGAAGGCGCCGGAAGAGGGGCGGCGAGACGACGCGCGATGCCGCGCTGCGGTATAATCCAAAAGTTTTCTCCAGCCCGGCAGGCAAGCCTCTTCGCGCTCTGCCGGACACAAGCCATGCGCTGCACAAATCCGGTGCGGCGCGTCGGCGGCACGCCTCGACAGCCTGTTTTTTCGGGATATCGGAGCGCGAGTGCCGCTGTCCGCTCGAGCTTTGTGTTCGCGTATCCGGGCGCTGTCGCCTGGACATCGCCGGGCCGTCACTTGGGTAACCACATGGCTGAAACCCCTCCGACCGAATTCTTCATCCAGGGCATTACGAAAGACGGGAAAAAGTTTCGCCCGAGCGACTGGTCGGAGCGTCTGGCCGGCGTGATGGCCTGCTTCGGGCCCGGTGCGAGCGGGCCGAACGCGCGCCTGAAATATTCGCTGTACGTGCGCCCGACGATGCTCGGCGACCTCAAATGCGTGATCCTCGATTCCCGGCTGCGCGACGTCGAGCCGATGGCGTTCGATTTCGTGCTGAATTTCGCGAAGGACAACAACCTCGTCGTCACCGAGGCGTGCGAGCTGCCGGACTACCACGAGAAGAAGTGAGTTCGACGGGCGAGGGCGCATGCCGCGCCCTGCCTGGCGGTCGCCCGGCGCGATGCGCGGGCGACGCACAGCAAAAAAGCCCGCCTAGGCGGGCTTTTTTGCGATCGCAGGAAACAGGAGCGCCCGCCGAAGCGGGCACGCCGGATTTACGCTGCTGCCTGCAGACCCTTGACGGCTGCGGCGAGGCGGCTCTTGCTGCGAGCGGCCTTGTTCTTGTGAACGATCTTCTTGTCGGCGATCGTGTCGATCGTCTTCACGGCAGCCTTGAACAGCTCGGCAGCCTTTGCCTGGTCGCCGGCTTCAACAGCCTTGCGAACCGACTTGATCGCGGTACGGAATTTCGAGCGCAGCGCCGAGTTGTGCGAATTTGCCTTCGCGGCTTGGCGGGCGCGCTTGCGTGCTTGTGCGGAGTTAGCCATGACGGTTCCTTATCCTGTCCTGTTTCCAGAGCTTGGAGCCTGACGGCCAAGCGCTGCTTTTCGATCCGTCCCCTGAGAGCGATTGCCCAGGGGCGCATAAAAAACGGTGATTTTAACCGAGGCCGAGACATGAAAACGACAGGCGCCGTGCATGTAACAGGCTCAGAAACCGGCGATTATAGCAACAAAATCAAGCGCGTGGCAAGGTCAACGTGACGTCGGCCGGACGGGGGCGCAGGCGACGCGCGCCCTTTTCGCCATCCGTCCGTGCCGGGCCACGCAACGTCCGTATAATAAGCGCCCCATGAATCTATTCCGAGCCCTGCTGACGGTCAGCGGCTTCACGCTGCTGTCGCGCGTGACCGGACTGGCCCGCGAGACGCTGATCGCCCGTGCGTTCGGCGCCAGTCAATACACCGACGCGTTCTACGTCGCTTTCCGCATTCCGAACCTGCTGCGCCGCCTGTCTGCCGAAGGCGCGTTCTCGCAGGCGTTCGTGCCGATCCTGGCCGAGTTCAAGAACCAGCAGGGGCACGATGCGACCAAGGCGCTCGTCGACGCGATGTCGACCGTGCTCGCGTGGGCGCTCGCCGTGCTGTCGGTCGTCGGGATCGCCGGCGCGTCGTGGGTCGTGTTCGCGGTCGCGTCCGGCCTGCATACCGACGGGCAGGCGTTCCCGCTCGCGGTCACGATGACGCGGATCATGTTCCCGTACATCGTGTTCATCTCGCTGACGACGCTCGCGTCAGGCGTGCTCAATACCTACAAGAGCTTCTCGCTGCCGGCGTTCGCGCCGGTGCTGCTCAACGTCGCGTTCATCGCCGCGGCCGTGTTCGTCGCGCCGCACCTGAAGGTGCCGGTCTACGCGCTCGCGTGGGCCGTCATCGTGGGCGGCGTGCTGCAGTTCATCGTGCAGCTGCCGGGGCTGAAGAAGATCGACATGGTGCCGCTGATCGGCCTCAACCCGGTGCGCGCACTGCGTCATCCCGGCGTGAAGCGGGTGCTCGCCAAGATGGTGCCCGCGACGTTCGCGGTGTCGGTCGCGCAGCTGTCGCTGATCATCAACACCAACATCGCGTCGCGGCTCGGGCAGGGCGCGGTCTCGTGGATCAACTACGCCGACCGCCTGATGGAGTTCCCGACCGCGCTGCTCGGCGTCGCGCTCGGCACGATCCTGTTGCCGAGCCTGTCGAAGGCGCACGTCGACGCCGATTCGCATGAATATTCGGCGCTGCTCGACTGGGGGCTGCGCGTCACGTTCCTGCTCGCGGCGCCGAGCGCGCTCGCGCTGTTCTTCTTCGCGACGCCGCTCACCGCGACGCTGTTCAACTACGGCAAGTTCGACGCGCATACGGTCACGATGGTCGCGCGCGCGCTCGCGACCTACGGGATCGGTCTCGTCGGCATCATCCTGATCAAGATCCTCGCGCCGGGCTTCTACGCGAAGCAGGACATCAAGACGCCGGTGAAGATCGCGATCGGCGTGCTGATCGTCACGCAGATCTCGAACTACGTGTTCGTGCCGCTGATCGGCCATGCGGGCCTCACGCTGAGCATCGGCGTCGGTGCCTGCCTGAACTCGCTGCTGCTGTTCCTCGGGCTGCGCAAGCGCGGCATCTACCAGCCGTCGCCCGGCTGGCTGCGCTTCTTCGTGCAGCTGATCGGCGCGGCGCTCGTGCTCGCCGGCCTGATGCACTGGTGCGCGATCAACTTCGACTGGGCCGGCATGCGTGCGCAGCCGCTCGATCGCATTGCACTGATGGCCGCGTGCCTCGTGCTGTTCGCTGCACTATATTTCGGTATGTTGTGGGTGATGGGCTTCAAATACGCTTACTTCAGAAGGCGCGCCAAGTGACGACCGCAATGACCCGCGTCCTCGACTACTTCAGCACGCTCGTGGCGGACGACGACAGTCTGCCCGTCACGGAAACCGCGCTGTCGCTTGCGCAGGACGCGTATCCCGACCTCGACCTGCAGGGTACGCTGGCCGAACTCGACATCCTGGCCGCGCGGCTGAGCCGCCGGCTCGCCGACGATGCGGACCTGAAGGACCGCGTCGCCGCGCTCAACGAGTTCTTCTTCCGCGAACTCGGCTTCGCATGCAATCACAACGATTACTACGACCCCGATAACAGCCACCTGAACGCGGTGCTGAAACGGCGGCGCGGGATTCCGATCTCGCTGTCGGTGCTGTACCTGGAGCTCGCCGAGCAGATCGGCGTGCCGGCGCGCGGCGTGTCGTTCCCCGGCCACTTCCTGCTGCGCGTGACGCTGCCGGACGGCGACCTGATCATCGATCCGACCAACGGCCATTCGCTGTCCGAGGCCGAGATGGTCGAGATGCTCGAGCCCTACGTCGCGCGTGCGGCGGGCGCGGTCGACAGCGCGTTGCGCGCGCTGCTGCAGCCGGCCACGAGCCGCGAGATCATCGCGCGGATGCTGCGCAACCTGAAGACGATCTATCTGCAGACGGAACGCTGGCAGCGGCTGCTCGCGGTCCAGCAGCGGCTCGTGATCCTGCTGCCGGAACAGCTCGACGAAGTGCGCGACCGCGGCTTCGCGTATGCGCGGCTCGACTACCTGCGCCCCGCGCTCGAGGATCTCGAGCAGTATCTCGGCGAGCGGCCCGATGCGGAGGACGCGACCGTCGTCGAGTCGCAGGTGACCGAGTTGCGGCAGCGGATGCAGCGCGACGGCGAGGACTGAGCCGTTGCAGTCTCACCGGCGCCCCGAACGTCGACACGCCCGCATCGCGGGCGTTTTTTTTGCAGCTGCTTGCTTGCACTTACTTCGGCTGCATCCGGATCGCGCCGTCGAGGCGGATCACTTCGCCGTTGAGCATCGGATTCTCGACGATCTGGCGCACCAGCATCGCGTATTCGTCCGGTTTGCCGAGCCGCGGCGGGAACGGCACCATCGCGCCGAGCGCGTCCTGCACGTCCTTCGGCATGCCGAGCAGCATCGGCGTCTCGAACAGCCCGGGCGCGATCGTCATCACGCGGATGCCGTGGCGCGACAGGTCGCGCGCGATCGGCAGCGTCATGCCAGCGACACCGGCCTTCGACGCCGCATACGCGGCCTGGCCGATCTGCCCGTCGTACGCGGCGACCGACGCGGTGCTGACGATCACGCCGCGTTCGCCGCCGGCGTTCGGCGCGGTCGCGGCCATCGCGGCGGCCGCGAGCCGGATCATGTTGAAGGTGCCGACCAGGTTCACGTTGATCGTCTTCGCGAACACGTCGAGCGGATGCGCGCCGTCCTTGCCGACGGTTTTCGCGGCGGGCGCGATGCCCGCGCAATTCACGAGGCCGCGCAGCGTGCCCGCGCGCGTCGCGGCGTCGACGGCCGCCTGCGCATCGGCCTCGCTCGATACGTCGCAGCGCACGAATACGCCGCCGAGTTCGCCCGCGAGCGCCGCGCCGGCTGCTTCGTTGAGGTCGGCGAGCACGACCTTGCCGCCGGCCTGAGCGAGCATGCGGGCCGTTCCGGCGCCGAGGCCCGATGCGCCGCCCGTGATCAGAAAGACGTTGTCGCGAATCTCCATCACTGTCTCCTTGGTTGGGTCCGATGCCGGTCGATCGGAGTAAAGGCCGGTACGCCGGTTTGCGCGGCGCACGCGATCGGTCGATTGTACGGTGCGGCGTCGCACGCCGGCTTCAGCGGCACGGTCGTGCGAACCCAGGTCAGACGAAACGGATGCGGCAGACGAAAAAAAAGCCGCCCCGAAAGGGCGGCTTGCGGTGCACGACGCGGTGCTTACTTCAGTGCGTCGAACGCACGCTCGCGGATTTCGTCCACGCTGCCGAGGCCCGAGATTTTGCGATACTGCGGGGCCTTCAGGCCGTTTTCCTCGCCGCGCTGCGCCCAGTCGCCGTAGTACGTGATCAGCGGCTTGGTCTGCGCTTCGTACACTTCGAGACGCTTCAGGACGGTTTCTTCCTTGTCGTCGTCGCGCTGGATCAGCGGTTCGCCCGTCACGTCGTCCTTGCCCTCGACCTTCGGCGGGTTGAACTTCACGTGGTACGTGCGGCCCGATGCCGGGTGCGTGCGGCGGCCGCTCATGCGCTCGACGATCTCCGAGAACGGGACGTCGATTTCGAGCACGTAATCGATCGCGACGCCGGCTTCCTTCATCGCGTCAGCCTGCGCGATCGTGCGCGGGAAGCCGTCGAACAGGTAGCCGTTCGCGCAGTCGGCTTCCTTCAGGCGCTCCTTCACGAGGCCGATGATCAGCGCGTCCGGCACGAGCTTGCCGGCGTCCATGTAGCCCTTCGCCTCGACGCCGAGCGGCGAGCCGGCCTTGACGGCCGCGCGCAGCATGTCGCCCGTCGAGATTTGCGGGATGCCGAACTTTTCCTTGATGAAGTTTGCCTGGGTACCCTTGCCCGCGCCGGGCGCACCCAACAGGATCAAACGCATGGTGATATCTCCGGTATGTAGATTCGTGTGGCGAGACGCAAAAGCGTCGGCGACAGCGTGCGCGGGGCTTGCCTTGCGCGCGGCGGACCGGTCTGATGCGGCGCGTCGGCGAAAGGCGACGCGCGGCTGCCGGGACAGGCCGTGGCGGGGTCAAGCTAGGACGCGCGGGTCGCGGACGGCTCGCACAATCGCCTGATTATGCCACGGGTTATTTTGAACCCGGCCGAAAAAGGGCCTGCACGCGTGCGAGATCGGCCGGCGTATCGATGCCGGCTTCGGGTGCATGCTCGGTGATCAGCACCGCGATGCGCTCGCCGTGCCACATCGCGCGCAGCTGTTCGAGCTGCTCCGCCTGCTCGATCGGCGCCTGCGCGAGCGACGGATAGGTGCGCAGGAAACGCGCGCGATAGGCGTAGAGTCCGATGTGGCGATAGACCGGAAAGGCCGGCGCCGGCATGGCCGCAACGTCGGGCCAGTGCGGCTGGTACGCATCGCGGCTCCACGGAATCGGCGCGCGCGAGAAGTACATCGCGACGTTGCGCGCGTCGAGCGCGACCTTCACGATGTTCGGATTGAACACGTCGGCCGCGTCGTGGATCGGGTGCGCGGCGGTCGCGATCGCGCAGTCCGGGTGCGCGGCGAGGTGCGACGCTACGTCGCGGACGAGCGCCGGGTCGATCAGCGGCTCGTCGCCCTGCACGTTGACGACGACGGTGTCGTCGCTCCACCCGAACGTCGCGGCGACTTCCGCGAGCCGGTCGGTGCCGGACGGATGGTCGGCACGCGTCAGCACCGCTTCGAAACCGTGCTCGCGGGCCGCGTCGAGCACGCTCTGCGCGTCGGACGCGACGAGCACCTGCTGCGCGCCCGCTTCGCGCGCACGCTCGGCGACGCGCACGACCATCGGCTTGCCGCCGAGATCGGCGAGCGGCTTGTTCGGCAGGCGCGTCGACGCGAGCCGGGCAGGAATGACGGCGATGAAGGGCTGCGGATGAGTCATCGGGGCTGAGCGGTGAGAAGAGCGGGGCGGGCGGCGCGTCGAAGGCGGGCCGCCCGGCAGGGCCGGCACGCGGCCGCGAAGAAGCGCGGCCGGGCGCCGGTGCAGCGGTGCGGCGTTTAGCTGCCGGCCGGGCCGGCGGGGTCGACCGGCGTGCCTTCGACGGTCTGGCGCGCTTCGTCGACGAGCATCACGGGGATGCCGTCGCGGATCGGGTAGGCGAGCTTGTCCGCGTTGCAGATCAGCTCCGGCGCGGCGCGGTCATAGTGGAGCGGGCCTTTGCAGATAGGGCACACAAGGATTTCAAGCAGGCGAGCGTCCACGGAGTTTCTCCACAACGAGGGCAATGAGGCGAGGATCGAGCGCGGCTTCGACGGGGACGACCCACAGCCGAGCGTCGCGCCAGGAAGCGCCCAATTTTACTGCATCCTTCTCGGTGATCAGGATCGCATCGACCGCGTCGTCGACGAACGGATTGTCGGCGAACGCGTAATGGTCGGGCAGCGCGCGCGTCGCCGGCGCGAGGCCGGCCGCACGCAGCGTCGCGAAGAAGCGTTCCGGCGCGCCGATGCCGGCCGCGGCGAGCACGCGCTCGTGCGCGAACTGCGACAGCGGGCGGCGCAGCGCCGGCTGGTCGAGGTGCCACGCGGCGCCCGGCGTGAGCGCGAGCGCATAGGTGTCGGGCCACGGCGGCAGCGCGCCGCTGTATGGATCGTTGACGAGCGTTGCGTCGCGGTGGCGCGACAGCGGCTCGCGCAGCGGGCCGGCCGGCAGCAGGAAGCCGTTGCCGCCGAGCCGGTGGTCGAACACGACGAGCTCGACCGTGCGCGCGAGGCGGTAGTGCTGGAGGCCGTCGTCGCTGACGATCACGTCGACGTCCGGGTGCGCGGCGCGCAACGCCTGCGCGGCCGCGACGCGGTCGGGGCACACCCACACGGGCGCGCCGGTGCGGCGCGCGATCAGCAGCGGTTCGTCGCCGGCCGCGCGCGCGCGCGACGCGGGCGTGACCGCGGTGGGCGCCTTCACGTTCGCACCGTAGCCGCGCGACACGACGCCCGGCGTGAAGCCGGCCGCGCGCAGCGCGTCGACGAGCGCGATCACGGTCGGCGTCTTGCCGGTGCCGCCGACGGTCACGTTGCCGACCACGACGACGGGCACGCCGACGTCGACCGGTTGCTTCCAGCCCTGCGCGTAGGCCGTGCGGCGCAGCGCCGCGCACAGGCCGAACACGCACGCGAACGGCGTGAGCGCCCACGCGAGGGCGCCGCGGCGCTGCCATTCGCGCGTGAGGCGCGCTTCGAGCCGCGCGAGCGGGCCGCCGGGCGCGCTCATCGGGCCGGGCGCGGCGCGTCGTGCGCCGCGGCGTGGGACGGATTCGTCAAGACGGATTCTCCGTGGGGCGGCGCATGCCGCTAGGGGTTCGGAAGGCGGCACTCTAGCGCGCCGCACGCGGGCGCGGCAAGCGCGGCCGGGCGACGCACCCGATGGGGCCGGAACGGAACGGGCTGTGGATAACTCTGTGAAAAACTCCCGGCCTGTCCGCGTGAAACGCCCGCCGGGCGGACATCGAATCGGCGGCAAATCAAACTGCAAGGTTTAAAAAACTATAAAAATCAATGTGTTGTGAGGAATCGTCTGGGTTTTTCCGCGGTTTTGAAGCGTTTTTGATGGACGATTGCCAGAGTGTGGACACCTTCCGAATGGTGCAGCGCGGGCGACCGGCGCTGGACGCCGCGCGCGTGTCGGACTATCGTGTCGCCGCCAGCATTCATCCGACCGCCCATGCTTTCCGACTCTCCTTTTTCCGCTCCCGGCGCGACCCGCGGCGGCGACGAAGTGATTCCCGTTTCGGCGCTCAATCGCGCGATTTCGACGATGCTCGAGCGCTCGTTTCCGCTGCTGTGGATTTCGGGCGAAGTGTCGAATTTCACGCGCGCCGCGAGCGGCCACTGGTATTTCTCGATCAAGGACCAGCAGGCGCAGATGCGCTGCGTGATGTTCCGCGGTCGCGCGCAGTACGCGGAATTCACGCCGCGCGAAGGCGACCGGATCGAGGTGCGCGCGGTCGTCACGATGTACGAGCCGCGCGGCGAAGTGCAGCTCAACGTCGAGGCCGTGCGGCGGACGGGCCAGGGGCGCCTGTACGAGGCGTTCCTGCGGCTGAAGGCGCAGCTCGAGGCCGAAGGCCTGTTCGCGCCCGAGCGCAAGCGGCCGCTGCCGGCGCACCCGCGCGCGATCGGCATCGTCACGTCGCTGCAGGCCGCCGCGCTGCGTGACGTGCTGACCACGCTCGCGCGCCGCGCGCCGCACATCCCGGTGATCGTCTATCTGGCGCCCGTGCAGGGTGCGGGCTCGGCCGAGAAGCTCGTCGCGGCCGTGCAGGCGGCGAACGCGCGGCGCGAGGTCGACGTGCTGCTGGTCTGTCGCGGCGGCGGGTCGATCGAGGATCTGTGGTCGTTCAACGACGAAGCGCTCGCGCGTGCGATCGCGGCGAGCGAACTGCCGGTCGTCAGCGGCGTCGGCCACGAAACCGATTTCACGATCGCGGACTTCGCGGCCGACCTGCGCGCGCCGACGCCGACCGGCGCGGCCGAGCTCGCCAGTCCGCAGCGCGCGTTACTGTTGCGCGAGGTGGCCGACCGGCAGCGCGCGCTTGCGCGCTGCCTGGAACGCGGGCTCGAGCAGCGCGCGCAGCAGCTCGACTGGCTCGCGCGCCGGCTCGTCAGCCCGGCCGAACGGCTGCAGCGGCAGCGCACCCACGTCGAGCAACTGGCGGTGCGGCTCGCCTCGGCCGCGTCGCGGCCGGTGCGCGACGCGCGTGCGCGTTTCGCGCTCGCGCAATTGCGCTGGCAGCGCGCGCGGCCCGACCCGGCGCAGGCGCGTCAGGCACTCGCCGGGCTGTCGCAACGTCTCGCGGTGGCGCTGCAGCGCCGTCACGAGCGCGATACCGCGCGCGTGTCGGCCTGCGCGGCGCGGCTCGAGGTGCTGAGCCCGCAGCGCACGCTCGAGCGCGGCTACGCGGCGCTGATCGACACGCAGACCGGCCGCGCGGTGCGCGCGCCGAACGCGCTGAAACCGCAGCGCCGCCTGACCGTGCATCTCGCCGAAGGCTCGGCCGACGTATCGCTCGCCGACGTGCAGCCGCGACTGACCGATACGATCTGACGACGGCGGCGTAAGCGGAACGAAGGTCGCGCGTCCGGCGCTCCGGATGGTCCGGCGCCCGGCGCGGGAACGGATGCTGCGCATCCGTCTTCTCGTCCTGCCGGATGAAGCGGGAACGCCGATTTTCTGCATACCGCGGATAAATGCCCGTGAGTTTGCGGGGATATTCGGACTCGCCTACAATCGGACGCTCGGCAGCATTCAACACAGCCTCCCTACATACTCAACGAAGGAATCGCCATGGCTCATACGCTCCCGCCGCTCCCGTACGCTGAAGACGCACTCGCGCCGACCATCTCGAAAGAGACGATCGAGTACCACTACGGCAAGCATCATCAGGCTTATGTGACGAACCTGAACAATCTGATCCCGGGCACGGAATTCGAAAACCTGTCGCTGGAAGAGATCGTGAAGAAGTCGTCGGGCGGCATCTTCAACAACGCCGCGCAAATCTGGAACCACACGTTCTTCTGGAACAGCCTGTCGCCGAACGGCGGCGGCGCACCGTCGGGCGCGCTGGGCGACGCGATCAACGCGAAGTGGGGTTCGTACGACGCGTTCAAGGAAGCGTTCTCGAAGGCCGCAGTCGGCACGTTCGGTTCGGGCTGGGCATGGCTCGTGAAGAAGGCCGACGGTTCGCTCGACATCGTGTCGACGAGCAACGCCGCCACGCCGCTGACGACGGCCGACAAGCCGCTGCTGACGATCGACGTGTGGGAACACGCGTATTACATCGACTACCGCAACGCACGTCCGAAGTTCGTCGAAGCGTTCTGGAACATCGTCAACTGGGACTTCGCAGCGAAGAACTTCGCGTAAGTCCATGCGTACTGCGCGCCGTTGCGGCGCGCGGCACCCGAAGAAAAGCCCTCGTCACGAGGGCTTTTTTGTTTTTGTCGGGCGGGAATCGATGCGTGGCATTTGCCGGATCACGCGAGCGTCGTCGCCAACCAGCCGAGCGCCGCGCTCGCGATCACGACGGCCCACGGCGGCACCCGCCAGAACACGAGTGCGACGAACGCGACGAGCGCCGCCGCGAAGTCGCGCGGCGACACGATCGTCTCGCTCCACACCGGGTGATATAGCGCGGCGAGCAGCAGCCCGACCACCGCCGCGTTCACGCCCGCGAGCGCGGCCTGCATGCGTGTGCTGCGGCGCAGGCGTTCCCAGAACGGCGCGGTGCCCGCGACCAGCAGGAACGACGGCGCGAAGATCGACACGAGCGCGATCGTCGCGCCGAGCCAGCCGTTCGGCGCGTCGCGCAGCGACGCACCGAGGAACGCCGAGAACGTGAAGAGCGGCCCCGGCACGGCCTGCGCGACACCGTAGCCGGCGAGGAACGCCGCATCGCCGACCCAGCCCGGCGCGACGACGGCTGCCTGCAGCAGCGGCAGCACGACGTGCCCGCCGCCGAACACCAGCGCGCCGGTGCGAAAGAATGCGTCGGCCACCGCGAGGGTATGCGAATGCAGCGCGCCCGCCGCGAACGGCAACGCGACGAGCAATGCGGCGAACAGCACGAGCCACAGCGCCCCCGCGCGATGCGACACGTGCAGCGGCAGCGGATCGTGCGCGCCGCGCTCGGGCTGCGGCAACAATACGAGCCCGGCCGCGCCGGCCGCGGCGATCACGGCCACCTGCAGCCATGCGGCCGGCACGAGCAGCGCGAGGCAGGCCGCGACCGCCATCAGTGTGGCGCGGCGCGCATCCGGGCACAGCGTGCGCGCCATGCCCCACACCGCCTGCGCGATCACCGCGACCGACACGATCCGCAACCCGTGCAGCGCGCCGGCCGCGACCGGCATGCCCGCAGCGTGCATGCCGAGTGCGAACAGCATCATCAGCAGCGCCGACGGCAGCGTGAAGCCGAGCCATGCGGCGAACATTCCCGCATAACCCGCGCGCGACAGGCCAATCGCCATCCCGACCTGGCTGCTCGCCGGCCCCGGCAGGAACTGGCACAGGCCGACGAGATCGGCATACGCGCGTTCGGTCAGCCAGCCGCGCCGCGTGACGAACGCGTCGCGGAAGTAGCCGAGATGCGCGACGGGCCCGCCGAACGACGTGAGGCCGAGCCGCAGGAACGCGACGAAGACAGGCCACGCGTGGCGGGAAGGGGCGGTAAGGGTGGACGTGTTCAAGCGCGTATGCGGGGAGAAGGACGAACGAGCCGCCACGATAGCGCGAAGCGATGGCGGCGGGAATGCGGCGTTGCGGCGATCGCGCGATGGCGTCACGACGGGCGCGTCAGGACGGAGGCGGCGCGTCGTCAGTGCGTGCCGTCAGTGGGTGCCGTCAGGCAGCCCGCTCGCCCGGCGCAGCGCATCGACGTCGACGAGTTCGATCTCGCCGACATGCAGCCGCACGACGCCGTCGGCCTGCAGCGCCTTCAGCAGCTGGTTGGTGGTCTGCCGTGTGAGCGACAGCATCGCCGCGAGCTTTTCCTGCGACAGCCGGATGCGCGTGCGGCCGGCGCTGATCCCGCCGTAGCCGTCGGCGATCATCAGCAGCCGTGCGGCAAGCCGCTGCGCGGCCGGCATCACGCTCATCGATTCGACGGTCAGGAAGCTCAGCCGGAGCTTTTGCGCCATCAGCAGCGCGAACTGCCGCCAGTATTGCGGCGTCGTGTCGAGAATCGCGAGCAGCGCGCGCTGCGGGACGTGCAGCAGCAGCGTGTCGTCGAGCGCGATCGCGTCGTGCGTGCGCGGCTGGCCGTCGAACAGCGCGATCTCGCCGAACCACGTGACGGGTTCGGCGACCGTCAGCAGCGCTTCCTTGCCCTGCGGATCGACCGCGCCTATGGTGAGGGCGCCGGCCAGCACCGCATACAGCCCGCATGGCGGGTCGCCGCGACGGAACAGCGCGTGGCCGGCCGGCAGGTGCCGCAACGCGGCGCGGGCGAGCAGGTCGTCGCGCAACGCCGGCGGCAGCGCGGCGAACCACGGGTGCGCTTCGATCTGCGGCAGGTACGGGGCGAGCGGCGAGGGCATGGGCACGCGATGTCGGGTAGCTGACAGAGGTTCCTGGGCGTGACGCGCATCATAGCGCCCAATGATCGTTCAGGAGACACCATGAAGACGCTCGAAGACCACCTTTCCCAGTATGCGGCCTACCATCGCGACGCACGCAACATCGCGACGCATCTGGTCGGTATTCCGATGATCGTGTTCGCGGTCGAGGTGCTGCTGTCGCGGCCGGCGCTCGGTACGCTGGCCGGTGTCGCGCTGTCGCCGGCGCTGCTGCTGGCGGTGGCGTTCGCGGTGTTCTACCTGCGCCTCGACCTGCGCTTCGGGGCGGTCATGACCGCGCTGTTCGCCCTCGGCCTGTGGGCCGCGCAGACGCTCGCGCTGCTGCCGACCGCGCAATGGCTCGGGATCGGCATCGGCGCGTTCGTGGTTGGCTGGATCGTACAGTTCGTCGGGCACTGGTTCGAGGGGCGCAAGCCCGCGTTCGTCGACGATCTGGTCGGGCTGATGGTCGGGCCGCTGTTCGTCGTCGCCGAAGTCGCGTTTTTCGCGGGCCTGCGCGGCGACGTGCGCCGCGAGGTCGAGCGGCGCGCGGGGCCCGTGCACGGCGGCGCGCATTCGCATGTCTGACGCGTCGGCCGCGCCGGCCTGCGGGTTCGGCGCGGACGCGGTCGGCTGCGCCCTCGGCGGCCGGTTCGCGGCGGCATCGCGGCCGGCCCTGGCGCGGCGATGCGCCGTGGGCCGAACTGACCGCGCCGGCGACCTGCGAGCGGCGCGGGGCCGCGCGTCGCCCGCCATCCCACGCGCGACGCGCAACGGCTAAGATGCGGGGTGCGTCGCACGACAGGACGCGTACGCGGAGCAATCGCCATGGTGGATCGCCCGACTCTCGATGCCTACGAAGCCCATGCCGCGCAATACGCGCAGGACTGGCTCGACCAGGCCGCCCCCGACGACATGTATGCGCTGCTCGAGCAATATTTCTCGCCCGGGCCGACGGCCGACGTCGGCTGCGGTGCGGGACGCGACACCGCGTGGCTCGCTTCGCGCGGATTCGACGTGCGCGGCTACGACGCGAGCGCCGCGCTGCTCGCCGAGGCGCGCTTGCGCCATCCGTCGCTGAGCTTCGAGCTGGCTGCGCTGCCGGCGCTCGCCGGCGTGCCGGCCGGCGCGTTTCGGAACGTGTTGTGCGAGACGGTCGTCATGCACCTCGAACAGGCGGATGCCGCAGCGGCGGCGGCGCGGCTGGCCGCGCTGCTGATGCCCGGCGGCACGCTGTACCTGAGCTGGCGGGTGGCCGGCAACGGCGCGCTGCGCGACGAGCGCGGCCGCTTGTATACGCCGCTCGATTCGGCGCGCATGCATGCGGCGCTCGGCGCCGGCATACACGTGATCGACGAGCACGAGGTGGTCAGCGCGTCGTCCGGCAAGCGCGTGCACCGGCTGATCGCGCGCCGCGCCAACGCCCTCGACGGCGCCGCGTGAGCGCGGCCGCGCGAACTCATTCGCGGCTGAGTGCCGCTTCCCAGTTGATGTCGACGCACAGCACCTGCATGCCGGTCGCGGCCGGCGCGGCGATCGATGCGGTCACGCACAGGTGCGCTTCGTTGATCGACAGGTACGGCGGCGTCAGATGCACGCGGCCGGGCGCGCGCATCGCGTGGATGAAGTAGGGGCGGCGCTCCCAGCTCGCGCCTTCCGAATGCAGCAGCGGCCGGAAGCGCTTTGCCCGCTGCGAGACGCTGCCGCGCGCGAGCACGTTGTCGCCGATCTGGCGGCCCGATGCATCGAGCAGGAAGCAGCGCGCGGTTTCCGGCAACCCGAGCACGGCGCCGGCCGCGTCGATCAGCGATTCGCCCGCGACGAGCTTCCGGCTCGCTTCCTCCAGCGCGGCGACATACGGCGCGAGGCGTTCGGCCTGCGTGCGCTCGCGTTGCGCGACGCGCAGCCGCAACGCGGCCGACAGCGTATCCATGCACCCTGCGGCGGCCTGCGGTTGCACGGGGTCGACGCTCGGCCCCGCGAAGTACTGTCCCTGCACGAAATCGACGTCGCATTCGAGCGCGATCATCGCGTCGCGCTCGGTCGAGAGCCCGCCCATCAGCACGAGCTGGCCGGATTCGTGCAGCAGCGACACGAGCCCGGGCAGTACGCGCTCGAGATGCGAGTGTTCGCTTGCCTGCGCGAGGATCCCGCGGTCGAGCGTGACGATGTCGGGGTGCAGGTGCCACACGCGGTCGATGTTCGAATGTTTCGCGCCGAAGCCGCCGAGCGCGATCAGGAAGCCGGCCTTGCGCAGCCCGTCGACGATCGCCGCATAGCGCGGCGTCTCGCCGCCCGCCTGCTCGGGCACCTCGAGCACCACGCGATGCGGCGGCAGGCCGAGCGCCTTCAGGTTCGCGAGCAGCGCGTCGCCGTAGACGGTGTCCATCAGTGCCGCCGGGTGCAGGCTCAGGAAGAGCCATTCGTCGTGACTGTCGAACGCGTGGAAGTTGCCGAGATGCAGCGATTCGGCGAGCCGGCCGAGCTCGAGCAGGTCGCCGCGCCGCGCCGCCTGCGTGAACACCTCGTGCGACGCGACCTGGCGGCTGTCCTCGTCGTGCGCGCGCAGCGACGCGTGATAGCCGATCGCGCGGCGGTGCGACACCGAGAAAACGGGCTGGAACACGCTGAACACGGTGTATGCGCCGTACAGCACGGTGCGCCGCTTCCCGTCGTCGCCGGCGACGGGGCGGGGCGGCTGGAAGCCGGGTGGATCGATGTCGATCATGCTCATGATGTCGGCCGAAGGAAGACTGCCAGTTTACCTACAGAATAGGCGAGCAAGAAGCATGCACGGCATCGTGCCCCGTGCGGCGGGCCGTCGCGGCCGGCAGGGCGCGCGCGGTGCAGCCGTGCTGCACCGACATGGTGCGCGGCGCGCCGCCGTGGCGATTGCGGCGGCGCGCGCCGTGCGTCACGCGCGTTCGGACGGATCGGTCTTGTGCTGCGTGCCGCCGCGGATGTCGGGCGCGAGTTGCGCGAAGATCCACGCGGACGCGGCCGTGATGATCCCGACACAGATGAAGGTCGCATGGAACGCGGGCAGCGTGTTGCTCGGCGTCACCGTGCGCAGCATCCCGGTGAAGGTGGCCAGCAGCGCGCCCGCGACCGTGACGCCGAGGCTCATCGACAGCATCTGCACGAGCGAGAACAGGCTGTTGCCGCTGCTCGCGCCGCCGGTGCCGAGATCCTTCAGCGTCAGCGTGTTCATCGCGGTGAACTGCATCGAGTTGAAGCCGCCGAACAGCGCGAGATGGACGACCTTCACCCACACCGGCACCGTGTCGCGCATCAGCGCGAAGCTCGCCATCATCACCCCGACCATGATCGTGTTCGCGAGCAGCACCTTGCGGTAGCCGTGCTGCGTGATCAGGCGCGTGATGATCCGTTTCGAGAACATCCCGGCCGCCGCGACCGGCAGCATCATCAGCCCGGCTTCGAATGCCGAATAGCCCAGGCTCACCTGCAGCAGCAGCGGGATCAGGTACGGCATCGCGCCGCTGCCGATCCGCGCGAACAGGTTGCCGAGCAGGCCGACGCTGAACGTATGGATCTTGAACAGCTCGAGCGAGAAGATCGGCTGCGGCGCGCGCACCGCGTACAGCCCGTACGCGACGAAGCACGCGAGGCTCAGGATCAGCAGCACGAGCACGGCCGCGTGCTGCATCCCGAGATCGGCGAGCCCGTCGAGCGACAGCGAGATCGCGACCATCCCGATCGTCAGCAGCAGATAGCCCTTCAGGTCGAAGCGGCCGACGGCCGGGTTGCGCGCGTCGGGCATCGAGTAGAAGGTCGCGACGCAGCCGGCGACGCCCACCGGCACGTTGATCAGGAAGATCCAGTGCCACGACGCGATCTTCACGAGCCAGCCGCCGAGCGTCGGCCCGATCAGCGGCCCGATCAGCCCGGGAACCGCGACGAACGACAGTGCTGGCAGGTAGCGTTCGGCCGGGAAGGTGCGCAGCACGGCCAGCCGCCCGACCGGCAGCAGCATCGCGCCGCCCACCCCCTGCACGACGCGGAACACGACGAGCTGCGACAGCGTATGCGCATTCGCGCACAGCAGCGAACCGAGCGAGAACACCAGGATCGCGCTGAAGAACACGCGCCGCGTGCCGAACGTGTCCGCGAGCCAGCCCGAGACGGGAATCATCACCGCCATCGTCAGCGAGTAGGCGATCACGACCGACTGCATCCGCAGCGGCGATTCACCGAGACTCACTGCCATCGACGGCAGCGCCGTGTTGACGATCGTCGCATCGAGCGTCTGCATGAAGAAGCCCGTCGCAACGAGCCAGAGCATTATGGTGAGGTTCTTTTCGCCGGGAGCGGCGGCGGGCGGGCGTTGGAACATGGGGACGGACCGGTGGCGCGGGACAGCCGCCATTGTAGGCAAAGCCGCCGCGCCACGCAGGATCGGTCCGGACGCCTGTCCGGCGGCGGACCGGTACAGTTCAGCCGAAAGTGTCTGCAGGCGTATCTGTCCGTGTTTCGCCACTGTCCGAAATACTGGCGTCATCGAACCCACACGACCCGGAGGCGGCCATGCGCGAACTGCGACTCTACGAGATGGACGGCAACGAACCGGCCGGGCGGTGGCGGATCGTCGATCGCACCGCGTTGCAGGTCGCGGACGGCGGTCTGTGGCTGACGATCGAGGGCCGGCCCGACGATCACTGGTTGCATGCCGGTGAGACGCTCGCGCTGCTGCCCGGCATGCGCGTTTGGATCAGCGCGGCGGCGGGCGGCGCGGTGTTCGCGTTCGGCCTGCAGGCGGCGCCGGCCGTGCAGGCTGCGCCGAGCGCATGGCGGCGGTTCGCCGCATGGCGCGGCGGCCGCGCTCAGGCAGCCGCGTCGCTGCCGACGTAGCGCGCGCGGGGCCGGATGAGCTTGCCGCTAGCGTACTGTTCGAGCGCGTGCGCGATCCAGCCGGCGGTGCGGCCGGCCGCGAACAGCGTGAACGCGGCGCCGTCGGGCAGCGCAAGCGTGCGCTCCAGCACCGCGAGCGCGAAATCGATCGACGGCCGCAGGCCGGTCGCCGCCTCGACGCGCGCGGCGAGCGCACGGGCCGTGCGCAGCGGCGCCCGGGCGGGCAGCGTCGCGTGCAGTGCGTCGAGCAACGCACGTGCGCGCGGATCGCCGTCGGGATAGAGCGGATGCGCGAAACCGGACAGCGCCGTGCGTGCGCCGTCCGCGCGTTCGTCGTGTGCGACGCGCAGCGCGAGGTAGCGGTCGAGGTCGGCGGCCCGCGCGGCTTCGTCGAGCAGGGCGCCCGCGCGGAACGTCTCGCCGCCGTGGCGCGGGCCCGACAGCGCCGCGAGCCCGCCCGCGATTGCACCGAACAGGTGGGTGCCGGTCGACGCGATGCAGCGCACCGCAAAGGTCGACGGGTTCAGTTCATGATCGGCGCACAGCACGAGTGCGCGGCGCAGCAGGTCGGCTTCGTCGCGCCGCCGGATCCGCCACGCGGCGGCGAGCTGTCGATGCACGGGCGCGTCGCCCGGCGCGATGCCGGCCAGCGCGGCCGTCGTCACGCGCAGCAGCAGCGCGGCCGCGTCGAACTGCGCGTCGCGCCCCTGCGCCCACAGGCGCGGCAGCGAGGCGGCCGCTGCGGGGAGCAGCACCAGCGTGCGCTCGAGCGGCGCGAGATGGGCCCAGCGGCGGGCCCAGTCTTCCCACTGCGCGGTGTCGAAACCGGTCGACGCAAGCGCTGCCGCAGCGAGCCGCGCGGGCGGACAATCCCACAGGCGGGCCGCCGTTTCCTCTAGCGTCGCGTCGTTCGCGAGCGCGATCGCATCGGCGCCGCGATAGCGCAGGCGCCCATCGGCGATCTGCGTGATCCGCGATTCGAGCACGGGCACGCCCCAGTCGAGCGAGCGTTCGGCGACGCCGCCCGCGCGTTTTGCATCTGCGCGGCGGCGCGCGAGCAGGCGCACCTCGTCCGCGTCGTAGCGGCGGCGCTTGCTCGCGCCGTCGGGCAGCGAGCGCAGCAGGCCGCGGCTCACATACGCGTAAAGGGTGCTCACGCTGACACCGAGGATGCCGGCGGCTTGCGGCGCGCTGAGGGACGTCATGCCGATCGCTCCTGTCGGGGCGCATGAAGCGCGGCCCGGCTACAACTATTCGTTATGCGTTGATTCGCGCAATCAAGATTGATCGCGCCTGTCGCGAATTCTAGACTCGAATGCGTCTCCTCCACGGCGCGCTTCCACCATGACCCCCGAACTCGCATTGACCCACTTGTGGCAACTCGCGCACGGCGAACCGCGCGCACTGGCCCGCGCGGCCGTGGCGGGGCAGGACCCGACGCTGCCGTCGGCATTCCACGTCGGCACGCTCGCCGCGGCGACGATCGCGGCAGCCGGGCTCGCGGCGGCCGAATGCCACCGGCTGCGCACGGGCGTCGCGCAGCGCGTCGACGTGTCGATGCGCGACGCGCTCGTCGCGTTTCGCAGCGAACGCTACCTGCGCGTGGACGACGGCCTGCCGCCCGAGCCGCGCCATCCGGTGACGGGCTTCTACGACACGCGCGACGGGCGCTGGATCCAGCTGCATGCGAACTTTCCGCATCATCTGCACGGGATTCTCGACGTGCTCGGCAGCGGCCCGCAGCGCGATGACGTGGCCGCGGCGATCCGCACGTGGGACGGCGCGGCACTCGATACCGCGCTCGCCGAGGCCGGCCTGTGCGCGGCATTGATCAGAACCCCTGACGAATGGGCGGCGCACGACCAGGCACGGGCACTCGCGTCGCTGCCGCTGTTCGAGATCGAGCGGATCGGTGACGCGCCCGTCGAGGCGATCGGCCACGGCGCGCCCGACCAGCCGCTCGCGGGCGTGCGCGTGCTCGATCTCACGCGCATCATCGCGGGGCCGGTCGCGGGCCGCACGCTGGCATCGCACGGTGCACAGACGCTGCTCGTCAACGGCCCGCACCTGCCGAACATCGCGTCGCTCGTGATCGACAACGGGCGCGGCAAGCGCTCGACGTGGATCGACCTGCGCGAGGCGCGCGGTGTCGCCACATTGCGCGCGCTCGCACGCGACGCCGACGTATTCCTGCAGGCCTATCGCCCCGGCGCGCTCGCGGCGCGCGGGTTTTCGCCGCAGGCGCTGGCGGAGCTGCGACCCGGCATCGTCTGCGTGTCGGTGTCCGCATACGGGCACGCGGGGCCGTGGTCGATGCGGCGTGGCTTCGACAGTCTCGTGCAGTCGGCGAGCGGTATCGCCTGGCACGAGCAGCACGCCGCGCACGCGGGCGGCCCGCGCCATCTGCCATGCCAGGCGCTCGATCATGCGACGGGTTATCTCGCGGCGTTCGGCGCGATGATCGCGCTCGCGCGCCGTGCGACCCAAGGGGGGAGCTGGCACGTGCGGCTGTCGCTCGCGCAGACGGGGCGCTGGCTGCAATCGTTCGGCACGGTGCCGGACGGCCTGCGGGCGCCGGATTTCACGTTCGACGACGTGCGCGACCGGATCGACCGGAGCGCGTCGCCGTTCGGCACGATCGATGCCGTGCGTCCGGCCGAACGCCTGTCGGCGACACCGCCGCGCTTCACGCGGCCGCCCGTGCCGCTCGGCACGGACGAAGCATGCTGGCTGTGAGCGCCGGCGGCGCTGTACGCCGTGAGTATTGCCGGCGTTACTTGCGCAGTTCGACGACGAAGTCGTAGTAGTCGTTGCGGCAGTAGGTATCGGTGAGTTCGATCGCGCGCTGGTCGGCCGTATAACCGATCCGCGTGATCAGCAGCAGCGCGTCGTGCGGCGCGATGCCCATCTGTTGCGCGATCTCGTCGGTCGCGTTGACCGCGCGGAAATGCTGCAGTGCGCGCACGATCGGCGTGCCGCGCGCTTCGAGATAGCTGTACAGCGAACCGCCGATCGCCTGCGGATCGGGAATCAGCGTGGCGGGGAACGTCGAATTCTCGACGGCCATCACGATGCCGTCGGCGAGGCGCAGGCGTTTCAGCCGTGTAACGGAGGCGGCCGGCGACAGGCCGAGCTGGATCACTTCGTCGCGATTCGCGGGCTGGATTTCGCGCTCGAGCCATTGCGAACTCGGCTTGAATCCGCGGCGCTCGAGCATCTCGCTGAAGCTCGACAGCCGCGACAGCGGATCCTCGTAGCGCGGCCGGATGAAGTTGCCGGCGCCTTGCGTGCGGCGGATCAGGCCCTGCTCGACGAGCAGCGCGATCGCCTTGCGCGCGGTAATGCGCGACACGCCGAGCGCTTCGGACAGCACGCGTTCGGACGGCAGCGCCTCGCCGGCCGCCCAGCGATTGTCGTGGATCGCGTCGCCGAGCTTGCGGGCGAGCTGCAGGTAGAGCGGCGTGTCGTTGTCGGGGTCGGGGCGCAGGTCCTGCCAGCGGTCGTCCGTGGGTGCCTTCATGGAATGGGTATCGATCAGGGTGCCGGCCATTCTAAGTCATCATGCGGCGCCGTTATAGCCGGTTTTTGCCGTGTAACAGGTGGACGCCGCATCGATTGACTACACTGATGCGTCGTATTTGATGCTTCGGCCGCGGGTGCGCGGCCACGAATCCGCAGCGAGGAGCGCATGACAGACACGATCGCCACGGTCGTCCTGCCGGACGGCGAGACGATTCCGAAACTCGGCCTGGGCACTTGGGAAATGGGCGAGCGGCCCGCGCGCCGCGCGGACGAGATCGCCGCATTGCGCGAGGGGATCGATCTCGGGATGACGCTGGTCGATACCGCCGAGATGTACGGCGACGGTGCGACCGAGGCACTCGTCGGCGAGGCGCTCGCTGGCCTGCGCGACGACGTGTTCCTGGTCAGCAAGGTGTATCCGCATCATGCGAGCCGGCGCGGCGTCGTCGCCGCGTGCGACGCGAGCCTCAAGCGTCTGCGTACCGATCGTCTCGACCTGTACCTGCTGCACTGGCGTGGTTCAGTGCCGCTCGAGGAGACCGTCGAGGGGTTCGAGGCGCTGCGACGCGCGGGCAAGATCCGCCACTGGGGCGTCAGCAACTTCGATACGGCCGACATGGCCGAGCTCGTCGACGAGGCGGGCGGGGGCGCGTGCGCGACCAACCAGATTCTCTACAACATCGCGCGGCGCGGCCCGGAATTCGACCTGTTGCCGTGGCTCGCCGATCACCGGATGCCGGCGATGGCCTACAGCCCGGTCGATCACGGACGGCTGCCGAAGCGTTCTCCGCTCGATGAAATCGCGCGGCAGCGCGGTGTGTCGGTCACGCGCGTCGCACTCGCCTGGGTGCTTGCGCAGCCGGGCGTGTTCGCGATTCCGAAGGCGTCGCGGATCGAGCACGTGCGCGACAATCGCGCCGCGCTCGATCTCGTGTTGAGCGATGACGAGCGCGCGCAACTCGACGGGTACTTCCGTCCGCCGCGCAGCAAGCGCGCGCTCGAAATGCTCTGACCGCGTCGGGGGCAGGCGACGCGTCGGTCAGTGGCCATGGCCACTGGACGATCCGCCGTTGCCGCCGGCACTGCCGCTTCCATTGCCATTGCCGACGCCGTTGGCGCCACCGTTGCCAGCGCCGCCGCTACCGTTGCCATTACCGTTGCCACCGCCGTTGCCGTGACCGCCGGTGCCATGGCCGCCGCCGCCGGAACCACCGCCCGAACCACCGCCGGAACCACCGCCGGAACCACCGCCGGAACCACCGCCGGAACCACCGCCGGAACCACCGCCGGAACCACCGCCGGAACCACCGCCGGAACCACCGCCGGAACTACCGCCGGAACCACCGCCGGAACCACCGCCGGAACCACCGCCGGAACCGCCACCGGAACCACCGCCGGAACCACCGCCGGAACCACCGCCGGAACCGCCGCCGGAACCGCCACCGGAACCGCCACCGGAACCACCGCCGGAACCACCGCCACCGTGGCCTCCGCCACCGCCGGAGCCGCCACCACCGTGACCTCCGCCACCGGAGCCTCCGCCACCGGAGCCTCCGCTACCGCCGGAGCCGCCGCCACCGTGACCTCCGCCACCGGAGCCTCCGCTACCGCCGGAGCCGCCGCCACCGTGACCTCCGTCGCCGTGGCCTCCGCCACCGCCGGAGCCGCCACCACCGTGACCTCCGTCGCCGTGGCCTCCGCCACCGCCGGAGCCGCCACCACCATGACCCCCGTCGCCGTGGCCTCCGCCACCGCCGGAGCCGCCACCGCCGTGACCTCCGTCGCCGTGGCCTCCGCCACCGCCGGAGCCGCCACCGCCGTGACCTCCGTCGCCGTGGCCTCCATCGCCGTGACCTCCGTCACCGTGGCCTCCGTCGCCATGGCCTCCGTCACCGCCGGAGCCGCCACCGCCACCATGGCCGCCTCCGGAAGTACCGCCTCCGGAAGTACCGCCTCCGGAAGTACCGCCTCCGGAAGTACCGCCCCCGGAAGTACCGCCTCCGGAAGTACCACCGCCCGAAGTACCACCGCCTGAGCCCCCGCTGCCGGAGGCATTGCCGCCGCGGCCGGTGCCCCCCGAGCCAACCGAGCCGTTCGTCCCGCCCGTTGTCCCGCCGACGCCTGCGGGGCCGACGGCGCCATTGCCGTTGTTTCCGCCGCTACCCGTGCTGGCGCTCCCGCTTCCGGTCGTTCCGCCGCTACCGAGGCCGCCATTTCCGCCATTGCCGCCGCCGGCATACACACGCACCGCACAAGCGGCCGGGTTGGCCGCACATGACGCAGCGTTTTCGGCCAAGATCATCACGGTGTCCGCGCTGGACGTGGCGTCAGGCGCCGCGTTCTGCTCGATCTGGGCGGATGGGGTGGTGGAAGTGCCGTCACCCGGCAGCACGGTCACAGGAACGACGGTTGTCGTGTCCTGCGCGACGGCATACGAGCAGCAGCACGCAATCGCGGCTGCGGCCAGCAGGGTCATGCGATAGCACCGTCCCGTCGTGCGGGACAGTTGTTTCGTTCTGCTCATCATTGGCCTCCCGATGCGCGCGATGCCTCGACACGCGCGTTCATCAACGTGTGGAGCAGGGGACCAGCAACGATGCAGTGTCGTTTCGGCGGCCGACGTGTGTCCGGCCGGCGCCAGAGGCCAGCCGCGAGCACGAGTCGGCACGCGGGCCCGCCGTGCGAATCCCTAACTGCGAGATTCGTGCCACCGGCCGGCTATGCCCGCGGCGCAAGGCGCGCACGCAGTGCGCGACAGCGTGCGATACGTCGTCGTGAGCTTTTTGTTTCCGAACTGAAACGTCTGACTACGTCTGGCGCGCCGTCGTGTCGGCAGCGCGCGGCCAGCGATGGCAGAGGATCGACGCGATCCAGGCGACGAGAAAGAGTGCGACGATGCCGTAACCGATCGCGCCGAAGCGTTCCCCGAGTGCATCGAGCGCATCGCGTACGGGGCCCGTCAACGACAGCTTGTCGGCGAGCAGGCCGGCGGCCTCGATCCCGCCGATGGCCAGCGCGACGGCCGCCGACAGCAGCGTGATGCTCGCGTTGTAGAGCAGCTTGCGCCGCGGGTCGTCCATCGCCCATCCGTACGCATGAATCATCAGGACATTGTCGGTCGAGTCGATCAGCGTCATGCCGGCGGCGAACAGCGCGGGAAACAGCATGACCGTATAGAGCGGCAGCGCGTGGCTCGCCTGTGCGGCCGCGATCGCGAGCAGCGCGATTTCGGTTGCAGTATCGAAACCCAGGCCGAACAGCACCCCGGCCGGATACATGTGCCAGCTCTTCGACACGAAGCGGAACAGCGGACGCAGCAGCCGACCGACGAGGCCGGCCGGAGGATGTGCATGCGCGGCGTCGTGCGCGTGATCGGGCGCGCCGCGATAGCGCCGCCACACGTCGCGCAGGATCACCAGGTTGATGCACGCGAGCACGAGCAGGAAGGTGGCCGACACGGCCGTGCCGATCGTGCCGCCGATCTCGCGGAATGCGTCGAAGCGGTCGCGCAGCGCGAACGCGCTCAGCGCGATGCCGAGCGTCGCGGCGATCACGATCGTCGAGTGGCCGAGCGAGAAGAACAGGCCGACCGTCACCGGACGCCGGCCTTCCTGCATCAGCTTGCGCGTCGCGACGTCGATCGCGGCGATGTGATCGGCGTCGACCGCATGACGCAGGCCGAGCCCGTACGCGATCGCCGCGGTGCCGAGCAGCAGCGGATGGTCGCGCAGCACCGCGAGTGCCCACAGCCAGACGGCGACGTTCGCGGCGATGAGGCCGGCATACAGCATCAGCAGGCGGCGCAGGGCAGGGGGGCGTGGCATCGGCAGGGTTCCGTCGGACGAATCGCGATGCATTGTGGCATGCGAAAAAAATGCCTGGCGTGCCGATCAAAAACGTCGCCGGCCGGTCGCATCGCTGCGTTCGACGGACGAAAAAAAGCCCGTCCGGAACCGGACGGGCTCGTACTTGCCGCGCACCAGTGCGCAGGCGCGCCGTGCTTACTTCACTTTCGCGTTGATCACGGCTTCCGACACGTTCGCCGGCGTTTCCGCGTAGTGCTTGAACTCCATCGTGTACGTCGCACGGCCTTGCGTCGCCGAGCGCAGCGACGTCGAATAGCCGAACATTTCCGCGAGCGGCACCTCGGCGCGCACCAGCTTGCCGCCGCCGCCCGCGATGTCTTCCATCCCCTGCACGATGCCGCGCCGGCTCGACAGGTCGCCCATCACGTTGCCCATGAAGTCCTCGGGCGTCTCGACCTCGACGGCCATCATCGGCTCGAGCAGCACCGGCTTGGCCTTGCGCATCGCTTCCTTGAACGCCATCGAGCCGGCCATCCGGAACGCGTTTTCGTTCGAGTCGACGTCGTGGTACGAGCCGAACGTCAGGTGCACCTTCACGTCGACCACCGGGTAGCCCGCGAGCACGCCGCTCTTCAGCGTCTCGGTGATGCCCTTGTCGACGGCCGGGATGAATTCGCGCGGAATCACGCCGCCCTTGATCTCGTCGAGGAACTCGTAGCCCTTGCCGGGGTTCGGCTCCAGCGTGATCACCGCGTGCCCGTACTGGCCGCGCCCGCCCGACTGCTTGACGAACTTGCCCTCGACATCGGATGCCGTCGTGCGCACCGTTTCGCGATACGCGACCTGCGGCTTGCCGACCGTCGCCTCGACGCCGAACTCGCGCTTCATCCGGTCGACCAGGATTTCGAGGTGTAGCTCGCCCATCCCCGAAATGATCGTCTGGCCGGATTCCTCGTCGGTCTGCACGCGGAACGACGGATCTTCCTGCGCGAGACGGTTCAGCGCGAGGCCCATCTTCTCCTGGTCGGCCTTCGTCTTCGGCTCGACGGCCTGCGAGATCACCGGCTCCGGGAATTCCATCTTCTCGAGGATGATCGGCTTGGCCGGATCGCACAGCGTGTCGCCCGTCGTCGCTTCCTTCAGGCCCACTGCCGCCGCGATGTCGCCCGCGCGCACTTCCTTGATTTCCTTGCGCTCGTTCGCGTGCATCTGCAGGATCCGGCCGAGCCGCTCCTTCTTGTCCTTCGTCGCGTTCAGCACCGTGTCGCCCGATTCGACGACGCCCGAATACACGCGGAAGAAGATCAGCTGGCCGACGAACGGATCGGTCATGATCTTGAACGCGAGCGACGAGAACGGCTCGTCGTCGCTCGGGTGACGTTCGGCCGGCTTCTCCGGATCGTGGAAGTCGTGACCGAGGATGGCCGGCACGTCGACCGGCGACGGCAGGTAGTCGATCACCGCGTCGAGCATCGCCTGCACGCCCTTGTTCTTGAACGCGCTGCCGCACAGCATCGGCACGATCTCGTTGGCGATCGTGCGCTGGCGCAGCGCGGCCTTGATCTCGTCCTCGGTCAGCGATTCATGGTCGTGCAGGTACTTCTCGAGCAGTTCCTCGCTGGCTTCCGCGGCGGCCTCGACCATCTTCTCGCGCCATTCGTGCGCGAGCTCGACGAGATTCGCGGGGATGTCTTCGTACGTGAACTTCACGCCCTGGCTTTCGTCGTCCCAGACGATCGCCTTCATCTTCACGAGATCGACGACGCCCTGGAAATGATCTTCCGCGCCGATCGGAATCTGAATCGGCACGGCGACGCCCTTCAGGCGCTCGCCGATCTGGCGCTGCACGCGGAAGAAGTCCGCGCCGATGCGGTCCATCTTGTTGACGAACGCGATGCGCGGCACCTTGTACTTGTTCGCCTGGCGCCATACGGTTTCGGACTGCGGCTGCACGCCGCCGACCGAGTCGTAGACCATGCACGCGCCGTCGAGCACGCGCATCGAGCGCTCGACCTCGATCGTGAAGTCGACGTGCCCGGGCGTGTCGATGATGTTGATCCGGTGTTCGGGGTAGTTGCCGGCCATGCCTTTCCAGAAGGCCGTGGTCGCAGCCGACGTGATCGTGATGCCGCGTTCCTGCTCCTGCTCCATCCAGTCCATCGTGGCCGCGCCGTCGTGCACTTCACCGATCTTGTGGCTCACGCCGGTGTAAAACAGGATGCGCTCGGTCGTCGTGGTCTTGCCGGCATCGATGTGAGCGCTGATCCCGATATTGCGATAGCGCTCGATGGGGGTTTTGCGGGGCACGTGAACCTCCTGGTGGTTCGGATCGTAAGCGGGACGGCGGCGCCGGCCCGGGCTGAAACAAGCGAGATTTAAAGCATAGCGCTTGTCCGTGGCTTTTGCAGATGCGGGCAGGGTGCGCCGTATCAAGGCGGCCGCGGCCGCCGGCCGGCGAAAAAAAAGCCGGCGCCCAACAAGCAGGGCGGCCGGCTGCGGTCGATGCGCGGCGGTGCCGCGGCGATGGCGATTACTGGGCCTTGGGCAGCCCGTCGAGCTTCATGCCCGGCTTGATGCCTTTCGCCGCGAACCAGCCCTTGCTCATTTCGAGCGCATAGACACCGTTGTTGCGCGGGCAGTGGTTGTCGGTCGTCTCGGCCTTCATCTCGTCGATGTCGGTGATCGTGCCGTCCGCGCGGACGAACGCGATCGACAGCGGGATCAGCGTGTTCTTCATCCAGAAGCAGTGCACGGCGTTCTCGTTGAACACGAACAGCATGCCTTCGTTCGGCGCGAGCTGCGACCGGTACATCAGCCCCTGTTCGCGATCGGCGTCGTTCGCGGCGACGGCCGCGTCGATCACGTACATGCCGGCGCGCAGCTTCACGCGCGGGAACTCGCCCGGCTGCTTGGCGCCGGGCGGCATCTGGGCGTGGGCGGTCTGCATGCCGAGTGCGAGGACGGCGAGCGCGGCGGGAAACACGGCGGCGCGCGCAAGGCGGCCGAGCGACGAGCGCAGGGAGAATCGCACAGCAGGGCTCCTATCGGGAAAACGAGACCCGCATGGTACGCGAAGCGCGCCGGCGGGCACAAAAAAGAAAAAGGCAGATCGCCTCGCGGTGATCTGCCTTTCAACGCCGTAAGAACGGCAAGACTGCGTGTTCTTGACTGCGTTATTACAAACAGCTTGCTTAGTTCGAAGCAGCTGCCGGTGCTTCGGCTTCGCTAGCTGCCTTCTTAGCTGCGTGGTGCTTCTTCTTTGCGTGGTGCTTCTTGGCAGCGTGCTTTGCCGGTGCCGAAGCAGCTGCCGGAGCAGCTGCCGAAGCAGCTTCCGGAGCCGAAGCTTGTGCGAATGCTGCCGTTGCGAAGAGGCCAGCGACCAGAGCGGCGATCAGTTTGTTCATGTTGTGTTCCTCAGCTTTAGTTAATTAACCAAATGACCCGGCAATAGGAGTCATGTCGTCTAACGGTGCCATCCACCTTTCGGTTGACAGACGCTTCGAGAAATTTCTCTTTGCGCTGCGGGCGCCGAATCGTATTCGAAGAAAACGTCGCTTTCGTGACGCAAACACGGAAATACCGGTTCGGCTGCCAATGCCGGATAGCTAAGGTTGGCATCTGCGTGGTTTAACGCACGATCTTCGCCGGCGGTTGACGAAAAAGATGACGAAAAATTCGCGCGTCCCGAATTCGTCATTCGGTGCGTGCGAAACCGTCCCACGGGGCCCGCGGCGGCAGCGCGATTGTTTCGCCCGGTGCAATGCCGAGCGCGAATATGTCGAGCGCGCCAATGCCGACACGCACGAGACGCAAGGTCGGGAAGCCGATCGCGGCCGTCATCCGGCGCACCTGCCGGTTCTTGCCTTCGGTGATCGCGAGTTCGATCCACGTGGTCGGGATCGCGGCGCGATAGCGGATCGGCGGGTTGCGCGGCCACAGCGCCTCGGGCGGTTCGATGAATTCGGCGCGGCACGGGCGCGTCACGTAGTCGCCGAGATCGACGCCGCGCGCGAGTGCCTTCAGGTCGGCCGGTCCCGGCGCGCCGTCGACCTGCGCCCAGTAGCGCTTGACGAGCTTGTGGCGCGGCTCGGCGATGCGCGCCTGCAGCGCGCCGTCGTCGGTGAGCAGCAGCAGGCCCTCGCTGTCCGCGTCGAGCCGGCCGGCCGGGTAGACGCCGGGCGTGGTTACCCAGTCGCCGAGCGACGGCCGCGTCTCGTGCGCGGAAAACTGGCAAATCGTGCCGAACGGCTTGTTGAGGGCGATCAGGGTCATGGCGGGGCGCCCGCCCGGCGTGCCGCGGGGCGGCGGGACGGGCGGTCTATGGCAAATGGCGGAATCTTAATGCATAATACGGAACGGCAAGTCCTCTGTCTTATATAAGACATAAGGGAAGACTTGATACGCAGCGTCGCGCTTCGTGCCGCCGGCCCCGGTTGGGGCGCTAGAATAGCGGCTCGCTGTTGCCGTCACGAAGGTGGCAAGGCCACCTCGCCGCGCGCGCAGTTTCGACCAGCATCACCTGCTCAGCCACGTCACTGGAGTCGATCATGCCGTATCAGCACATCAAGGTTCCGGAGGGCGGTGACAAGATCACCGTCAACAAGGACTTCTCGCTCAACGTTTCCGATCAGCCGATCATTCCCTACATCGAAGGCGACGGTACGGGCTTCGATATCACGCCGGTCATGATCAAGGTCGTCGACGCGGCGGTCGCGCATGCCTACAAGGGCAAGCGCAAGATTCACTGGATGGAGATCTTCGCGGGCGAGAAGGCGACCAAGGTGTACGGTCCGGACGTGTGGCTGCCGGACGAAACGCTGCAGGTGCTGAAGGAATACGTGGTGTCGATCAAGGGGCCGCTCACGACCCCGGTCGGCGGCGGCATCCGTTCGCTGAACGTCGCGCTGCGCCAGGAACTCGACCTCTATGTCTGCCTGCGCCCGGTCCAGTATTTCAAGGGTGTGCCGTCGCCGGTGCGCGAGCCGCAAAAGATCGACATGGTGATCTTCCGCGAGAACTCGGAAGACATCTACGCGGGCATCGAATGGGCCGCGGGCTCCGAGCAGGCGAAGAAGGTCATCAAGTTCCTGCAGGAAGAGATGGGCGTGAAGAAGATCCGCTTCCCGGAAACCTCGGGGATCGGCGTCAAGCCCGTGTCGACCGAAGGCACCGAGCGTCTCGTGCGCAAGGCGATCCAGTACGCGATCGACAACGATCGCAAGTCGGTCACGCTGGTGCACAAGGGCAACATCATGAAGTTCACGGAAGGCCTGTTCCGTGACGCCGGCTATGCGCTCGCGCAGAAGGAGTTCGGCGGCGAGCTGATCGACGGCGGCCCGTGGATGCGCGTGAAGAACCCGAAGACGGGCAACGAGATCGTCATCAAGGATTCGATCGCCGACGCGTTCCTGCAGCAGATCCTGCTGCGTCCGGCCGAATACGACGTGATCGCGACGCTGAACCTGAACGGCGACTACATCTCCGACGCACTGGCCGCGCAGGTCGGCGGCATCGGGATCGCGCCGGGCGCGAACCTGTCGGATTCGGTCGCGATGTTCGAGGCGACCCACGGCACGGCGCCGAAGTACGCGGGCAAGGATTACGTGAACCCCGGTTCCGAGATCCTGTCGGCGGAAATGATGCTGCGCCACCTCGGCTGGACGGAAGCGGCCGACACGATCATCGCCGCGATGGAGAAGTCGATCCTGCAGAAGCGCGTCACGTACGACTTCGCGCGTCTGATGGAAGGCGCGACGCAGGTGTCGTGCTCCGGCTTCGGCGAAGTGCTGATCGAGAACATGTAAGTCCCTTCCGGGGCAGGCCGGCAGACCGCCGGCCGCCCCGGCGCCTACTGCCGGCGCCGGGGCGTTTCATGAACGGCAGGTTTGTTGGCAGGGCGGTCCGGCATGCGGGCCGCGGCGCCGCGATGCGGCCCGGGTGCCCTGCAAGGTAGAACATGACGGCCCTCGCAACACCACCGCCCGGCTAGCCGGCACACCCCTTTCGCGATCGACCCGGTCGCTCCCCGCCGGTTACCGCCGGCGCTCCTCAGTCCCAAATTTTCACGTAGCAACGCATCGACCATGTCCACTTCGCCCAAGATCATCTACACCCTCACTGACGAAGCGCCCGCGCTCGCGACCTATTCGCTGCTGCCGATCGTCAAGGCCTTCACGCGCTCGTCGGGCGTCGCCGTCGAAACGCGCGACATCTCGCTCGCCGGCCGCATCATCGCGGCATTCGCCGACGTCCTGCCGCCGGAGCAGAAGGGTTCCGACGATCTGGCCGAACTGGGCCAGCTCACGCTGAAGCCGGAAGCGAACATCATCAAGCTGCCGAACATCAGCGCATCGGTGCCGCAGCTCAAGGCCGCGATCGCCGAACTGCAGGCGCAGGGCTACAAGCTGCCGGCCTACCCGGAAGAGCCGTCGAGCGACGAAGAGAAGGCCGTCAAGGCCCGCTACGACAAGATCAAGGGCAGCGCGGTGAACCCGGTGCTGCGCGAAGGCAACTCCGACCGTCGCGCGCCGCTGTCGGTCAAGAACTACGCACGCAAGCACCCGCACAAGATGGGCGCATGGAAGGCCACGTCGAAGGCGCACGTCGCGCACATGACCGAAGGCGACTTCTACGGCAGCGAGAAGTCGGCGCTGATCGCCGATGCCGGCAGCGTGAAGATCGAGCTCACGACGGCCGACGGCGTGAAGAAGGTGCTGAAGGAAAAGACGGCCGTGAAGGCCGGTGAAGTCATCGACGCCTCGGTGATGAGCCGCAAGGCGCTGCGCAGCTTCATCGAAGCGCAGATCGCCGACGCGAAGGCGCAGGACGTGCTGTTCTCGGTGCACCTGAAGGCGACCATGATGAAGGTCTCGGACCCGATCCTGTTCGGTCACTTCGTGTCGGTGTTCTACCGCGACGCGCTCGCGAAGCACGCGGACGTGCTGGCGCAGGCCGGCTTCAACCCGAACAACGGGATCGGTGACCTGTACGCGCGCCTGAAGGACCTGCCGGCCGACACGCGCGAAGCGATCGAAGCCGACGTCAAGGCCGAGTACGCGGTGCGTCCGCGCCTCGCGATGGTCAACTCCGACAAGGGCATCACGAACCTGCACGTGCCGAGCGACGTGATCGTCGACGCATCGATGCCGGCGATGATCCGCGAGTCGGGCTGCATGTGGGGCCCGGACGGTGAACTGTACGACGCGAAGGCCGTGATTCCGGACCGCTGCTACGCGGGCGTCTACCAGGCCGTGATCGAGGACTGCAAGCAGCATGGCGCATTCGACCCGGTCACGATGGGCAGCGTGCCGAACGTCGGCCTGATGGCGCAGGCGGCCGAGGAATACGGTTCGCACGACAAGACGTTCCTGATCCCGGCCGACGGCGTCGTGCGCGTCACCGACGAAGCCGGCAACGTGCTGCTCGAGCACGCGGTCGAGTCGGGCGACGTCTGGCGCATGTGCCAGACCAAGGACGCACCGGTGCAGGACTGGGTCAAGCTCGCGGTCAACCGCGCCCGCGCGACCGGCGCGCCGGCCGTGTTCTGGCTCGATCCGGCACGTGCGCACGACGCGCAGATCATCGCGAAGGTCGAACGCTACCTGAAGGATCACGATACGAACGGCCTCGACATCCGCATCATGACGCCGGTGGACGCGACGCGTTTCTCGCTCGAGCGCATCCGCGCGGGCAAGGACACGATCTCGGTCACGGGCAACGTGCTGCGCGACTACCTGACCGACCTGTTCCCGATCATGGAACTCGGCACCAGCGCGAAGATGCTGTCGATCGTGCCGCTGATGGCCGGCGGCGGGATGTTCGAGACGGGCGCGGGCGGCTCGGCACCGAAGCACGTGCAGCAGTTCGTCGAGGAAGGCTTCCTGCGCTGGGATTCGCTCGGCGAATTCCTCGCGCTGGCCGCGTCGCTCGAACACCTCGGCAACGCTTACCAGAACCCGAAGGCGCTCGTGCTCGCGAAGACGCTCGACCAGGCGACCGGCAAGTTCCTGGACGAGAACAAGTCGCCGGCGCGCAAGGTCGGCGGCCTCGACAACCGCGGCAGCCACTTCTACCTGTGCCTGTACTGGGCGCAGGCGCTGGCCGAGCAGACCGAGGACGCCGCGCTGAAGGCGCAGTTCGAAGGCGTCGCGAAGTCGCTGTCCGACAGCGAAGCGCGCATCCTGGAAGAACTGTCGGCCGCGCAGGGCAAGGCACAGGCGATCGGCGGCTACTACCGTCCGAGCGTCGAGCTGACGAGCCAGGCGATGCGCCCGAGCGCAACGCTGAACGGCATCGTCGACGCAGTCGCCTGACGCCGGCCGCGCCACCGCGCGCACCCTGGCAACGGCAGCAGCAGATGCGGCGGGCCTGGCGGCTCGCCGTCCCGCCGATAATGAAAACGCCCCGGTCACCCGGGGCGTTTTTCGTTGCAGGCGTGCCATTCAGACGTGAACGATTTCCCATTCGGCGATTTCGTGCGGCACTTCGAGCGTGGCCGTATCCAGTTCGGACGGCTGTTCGCAGTCGCCGCGGGAGATGTGGTCGGCTGCCACCTCCGGGCACGAGAACGCGCCGAGCGAGGCGTTGCCGAACGTCGCTTCCCAGCCGCCGTTTGCCGGCAGGATGTAGAACGACCCGAGCGCTGAACCAAAGCGAAATCCCTTCATTTCCGTTCTCCCTTTCTGATCACAAGCGATTCTGGTGTGCCGCCCGCCGGCGCGTCCGGCTGTGGCCCGACTGGCTGCTTGCGCCGGGTTCCGTATCGAACGTCGTGGCGAAGCGTCAGTGCATGGAACAAAGTCTACGTCCGCGAGCGCGCTCGATGGTGCGCGTAGAACGCATTCTCGAAACAAAAATTCTCCTTTTAAAACAATTGGATATTTCGTGTGTTTTGTATTGCGGAATGATTTTTGGCATCGCGAAACAGCGAATTTGTGCCGTGCACCACGAATTTTTATAAAGCAGAGACTTGTTCCACATCGTGAAAAATCGAGGGGTTCAGGCAAAGAGGGCGCGCGACGCGTCGATGACGCGATGCGCAGCGGCAGCAAATGCCTTCGATCGGGCGTGACCAAAGCGGGGATGCAAGGCGTCGATCGCCCCGGCCGGCGTGAGGGCAGCGGGGCCCGCGGCGTCTTTCGATGAGCGAAAACGCGGCCCGCGCGGCGCGCGAATCGTCGGGCCGGCAGCGTCGTGCGGCGTATCGACGCTCGCGCGGTGTCGCGGCGTTTCGACCGAGTGCTGCGGTTATGATGACGCGGGCATCGGATTGCGCGTCGCACGGGCGCTTCCCCGTGCCGGCACGCGCGCAGGTCGCGACGGCCGCGCGATGCAGCACGAATAACGAGGAACGATTGATGATACGGAGAACCTTCCTGTCGCACGCCATCGGTGTCGCGGCCGCTTCGCTGTTTGCGCGCGCCGCATGGGCGCAGCATGCCGGCCACGCGGGCATGGCCGGCATGGATCAAATGGACGACATGCCGGGCATGCCGGGCATGTCGGGAATGGCGGACCACGCGCGGCACGCGAAGCCGGCGCCGGCCGCGCTCGCCGCGGCCGATGCGCTGCCGGCCGGCACGCCGCTCGCGTCGCTGCGCATCCTGGCAAACGAAAGCCGCGAACCCGGCACGTTCCGCGCGACGCTGGTCGCGCAGCCGGTCGCGCGTCCGATGCTGCACGGTGCGCGTCCGACGACGTTCTGGCAGTTCGGCGCGGACACGCAAGGGCCCGTCGTCGGCCCGCTGATCGACGTGCGCGAGGGCGACACGGTCGAGATCCGCTTCGTGAACAAGCTGCCGCAACCGTCGACGATCCACTGGCACGGCCTGCCGGTGCCGCCCGACCAGGACGGCAATCCGTCCGATCCGGTCGCGCCGGGCGCGTCGCATGTGTACCGCTTCACGCTGCCGAAGGGCAGCGCCGGCACCTACTGGTATCACCCCCATCCGCACATGATGACGGCCGAACAGGTATTCCGCGGGCTTGCTGGGCCCTTCATCGTGCGCGCCGCCGACGACCCGCTCGCCGGCTGGCCCGAGCGCAACCTGTTCGTATCCGACCTGAAGCTCGCGCGCGACGGCACGATCCCGCCGAACGACATGATGGACTGGATGAACGGCCGCGAAGGCCAGTTCGTGCTGGTCAACGGGGCGCGCCGGCCGCGGATCGACGTCGCGGGCGACGAGCGCTGGCGCGTGTGGAACGCATGCAGCGCGCGCTACCTGCGCGTCGCGTTCGACGACGGCCGCGCGTTCGAGCAGGTCGGCACCGACGGCGGGTTGTTCGATGCGCCGCGCCGCGTGACGTCGCTGCTGCTCGCGCCGGGCGAGCGTGCGGAACTGCTGGTGCGCGCCGGCGACCGCGCGTCACGCGCGGTGCTGCAGGCGGCCGAATACGACCGCCGCAAGATGGCAATGTCGCACGACGGCGGCCACGGCAGCCTGCCGCCGGATCCGGCGCTGGCGCTCGCCGATGTCGCGTTCGCGCCTGCAGCGGCGCGCGCGCTGCCCGCGACGCTGCGCAGGGTGCCCGCGCTCGGCGAGCCGGTCGCGCAGAAGACGATCGAGTTCGGCGAAAAGATGGACATGGACGCGATGATGACAGGGCCGGCACACGGCCGCCCGGCGGGCATGCGTTTCATGATCAACGGTGCGACCTACGCGCCGCATCGCGCGACGCTGACCAGCCGCCGCGGCGACGTCGAGCGCTGGACCCTGCGCAACGCCACCGACATGGATCACCCGTTCCACTTGCATGGCACGCAATTCCAGGTGATCGAGCGCGCGTCGGACGGCACGCGCACGAGCGAACCGTTCCGCGCATGGCGCGATACCGTCAACGTGCGCAGCGGCGAGACCGTGACGCTACTCGTCACGCAAGACATGCCCGGCGAGCGCATGTTTCATTGCCACATTCTCGAACACGAGGATCTCGGGATGATGGGCACGCTGAAGGTCGTGTAACGGATATCGAATATGTTTCACGCGCATGACGGCATTCGATCTGCGCGTGCAACAAGACAATACGTGTTCGATTATCGGGATTGAACGAAAAGGCCGGCCAATCGAATTAACGAGTGGCCGGCCTGAAAAAAAAGAAACCCGGCGCAATGCCGGGTTTCTTCGTCTGATATCCGGTGCCTTACGCGGCCTGGATGTTCGACGCTTGCTTGCCCTTCGGCCCTTGAACGACCTCGAAGCTCACCTTCTGGCCTTCCTTCAGGGTCTTGAAGCCCTGCATGTTGATGGCCGAGAAGTGCGCAAACAGATCTTCACCGCCCTCGTCGGGAGTGATGAAACCGAAGCCCTTCGCGTCGTTGAACCACTTAACGATACCAGTTGCCATTTCCTACTTCCCCTGTCACACAGTCGCTGCTACTTACCACGAGCACGCTCGAAAAGCTAAACGACCGGAAAATACAGCCGTTCCCCCCTCACAAGCTCACCTTCGGCCTCTTTCATTTCGCCAACCGGCGAGTTGAAAAAAGTGCCAGCTTGATTGTTGGCGCTCTTTATTTGAGTGTCAAGGGGAATTTTTAGACGTTTAGAGGGACGTTGTAAAGAACCCATTTTCAGGGTTTTTCCGGCTTTGCTTTGCAGCATCCCGTCGAGCGCGCGGACTTGAAAAGACGCATAATCGGCTCATATACCAGGCTCGAGTGACACGCGATCGAGTCGTCCCGGCTTGTGGGATACTGGACGCGGATGCGACGTCCGGTGCAGTTTCCCCCTGACGGTTCGTGTTCCGCGCCACGCGTGAAAGCCGGCACCGCAGCCGGCTTTCGTATGGTGCGAAGACGATCGCGGGTCGTCGGGAACCAGGGAGGGCACCGGCCGGTCGGTCGGGTAACGGCAGGATTGCGGGCCTGTCCGAGTTGTTTAGAATGGGTGTATGGCGATTATCCCGGACAAGCAGGACAGCACCGTCCTGGAACGCAAGCAGCAGAAGCTCAAGCCGCCTTCGATGTACAAGGTGGTGCTGCTGAACGACGACTTCACGCCGATGGAGTTCGTCGTGATGGTCGTACAGGAGTATTTCAAGAAGGATCGCGAGACGGCCACGCAGATCATGCTGAAGGTCCATCGCGAAGGGCGAGGGGTTTGTGGGGTCTATACGCGGGACATCGCGTCGACCAAGGTTGAGCAAGTCGTTACCCATGCGCGGCAGGCCGGGCATCCGCTGCAGTGCGTGATGGAGGAAGCATGATTGCCCAGGAATTGGAAGTCAGCCTGCACATGGCGTTCATGGAAGCACGCCAGGCGCGCCATGAGTTCATTACGGTCGAGCATCTGCTGCTGGCCCTGCTGGATAATCCGACGGCAGCCGAGGTGTTGCGCGCGTGTGCGGCCAACATCGAGGACTTGCGTCAGAACCTGCGCAATTTCATCCACGACAACACACCTACCGTCCCGGGCACCGACGATGTCGATACCCAGCCGACGCTCGGTTTCCAGCGCGTGATCCAGCGCGCGATCATGCACGTCCAGTCGACGTCGAACGGCAAGAAGGAAGTGACCGGCGCGAACGTGCTGGTCGCGATCTTCGGCGAGAAGGATTCGCACGCGGTCTACTACCTGCAGCAGCAGGGCGTCACGCGCCTGGACGTCGTGAACTTCATTTCGCACGGCATCGCGAAGACGAACGGCGGCGAAGCCGCGAAGTCGTCCGACGCGAACGCGGAAAGCGAAGACGCGAATGCGCAGAAGGAAACCCCGCTCGCGCAGTTCACGCAGAACCTGAACCAGATGGCGAAGGACGGCCGCATCGATCCGCTGATCGGCCGCGAGCCCGAGGTCGAGCGCGTCGTGCAGGTACTGTGCCGCCGCCGCAAGAACAATCCGCTGCTCGTCGGCGAGGCCGGCGTCGGCAAGACCGCGATCGCGGAAGGGCTCGCCTATCGCATCACGCGCGGCGAAGTGCCGGACATCCTCGCGAACGCGCAGGTGTATTCGCTCGACATGGGCGCGCTGCTGGCGGGCACCAAGTATCGCGGCGACTTCGAGCAGCGTCTGAAGACGGTGCTGAAGGAGCTGAAGGAACGGCCGCACGCGATCCTGTTCATCGACGAAATCCACACGCTGATCGGCGCGGGCGCCGCATCGGGCGGCACGCTCGACGCGTCGAACCTGCTGAAGCCGGCGCTGTCGTCGGGCACGCTCAAGTGCATCGGCGCGACCACGTTCACCGAGTATCGCGGCATCTTCGAGAAGGACGCGGCGCTGTCGCGGCGCTTCCAGAAGGTCGACGTCACGGAGCCGACCGTCGAGCAGACGGTCGCGATCCTGCGCGGGCTGAAGTCGCGCTTCGAGGAGCATCACGGCGTCAAGTATTCGTCGGGCGCGCTGTCGGCCGCGGCCGAACTGTCGGCGCGCTTCATCACCGACCGTCACCTGCCGGACAAGGCGATCGACGTGATCGACGAAGCGGGCGCCGCGCAGCGCATCCTGCCGAAGTCGAAGCAGAAGAAGACGATCGGCAAGAGCGAGATCGAGGAAATCATCTCGAAGATCGCGCGCGTGCCGGCGCAGAGCGTGTCGCAGGACGATCGCAGCAAGCTGCAGACGCTCGACCGCGACCTGAAGAGCGTCGTGTTCGGCCAGGATCCGGCGATCGACGCGCTCGCCGCGTCGATCAAGATGGCGCGTGCGGGCCTCGGCAAGATGGACAAGCCGATCGGCGCGTTCCTGTTCTCCGGCCCGACCGGCGTCGGCAAGACCGAAGTGGCGCGCCAGCTCGCGTTCACGCTCGGCATCGAGCTGATCCGCTTCGACATGTCGGAATACATGGAGCGTCACGCGGTGAGCCGGCTGATCGGCGCGCCGCCGGGCTACGTCGGGTTCGACCAGGGCGGCTTGCTGACCGAAGCCGTCACGAAGAAGCCGCACTGCGTGCTGCTGCTCGACGAGATCGAGAAGGCGCATCCGGACATCTTCAACGTGCTGCTGCAGGTGATGGACCACGGCACGCTGACGGACAACAACGGCCGCAAGGCGGATTTCCGCAACGTCATCATCATCATGACGACGAACGCGGGCGCCGAGTCGATGCAGAAGGCGACGATCGGCTTCACGACGCGCCGCGAAACGGGCGACGAGATGACCGACATCAAGCGCCTGTTCACGCCGGAGTTCCGCAACCGTCTGGACGCGATCATCAGCTTCCGCTCGCTCGATGAGGAAATCATCATGCGCGTGGTCGACAAGTTCCTGATCCAGCTCGAGGAGCAGCTGCACGAGAAGAAGGTCGACGCGCTCTTCACCGACGCGTTGCGCAAGCATCTCGCGAAGCACGGCTTCGACCCGCTGATGGGGGCGCGGCCGATGCAGCGGCTGATCCAGGACACGATCCGTCGCGCGCTGGCCGACGAACTGCTGTTCGGCAAGCTCGTCAACGGTGGCCACGTGACGGTCGACGTGGACGAAAACGACAAGGTGCAGTTGTCGTTCGACAAGCTGGCGAATCCGCCGCACAAGCCGAACGAAGAGGCGGTCGAAGTCGAATAAGCGATAATTCGTGGTTCATGCGAACGGCGCGGGAAGTTCTCCGCGCCGTTTCGTTTTATCTGGCGCCGGTGGCGCGATGGTGGTGCAGGGGAGTGGTAACGCAGTGACACAACAACAACGATCGTTCGACAACATCGTCGCGCGCGAACAAGGCTTGCGCCATGCGCTGACGTCCGGGCAGATGGCGATGATCGCGATCGGCGGCGCGATCGGCACGGGGCTGTTCCTCGGCAGCGGGTTCGCGATCGGGCTCGCCGGCCCGAGCGTGCTGGTTTCGTACGCGATCGGCGCGCTGATCGCGCTGCTGCTGATGGGCGCGCTCGCGGAAATGACGGTCGCGCATCCGACGGCCGGTTCGTTCGGCGCGTATGCCGAGCACTACGTCGGCCCGCTCGCGGGCTTTCTCGTGCGCTATGCATACTGGTTCGCGGTCGTGTTCGCGATCGGCACCGAGATCAGCGCGATCGCCGTCTTCATGAAGTACTGGTTTCCGGCCGTGCCCGGCTGGTATTGGGTGATCGGCTTCTCCGCGCTGCTGATCGCGGTGAACCTGGCGAGCGTCACGCTGTACGGCTCGGTCGAATACGCATTCTCGCTGCTGAAGATCGCGGCGATCGTCGTGTTCATCGTGCTCGGCGCGTATCTCGTGTGGTCGGCGCCGGCGGCTTCCGGCATCGGCTTCGCGAACTACACCGCGCACGACGGCTTCATGCCGAAAGGGCCGTGGGGCACCTGGGTCGCGGTGATCGTCGCGATCTTCAGCTACATGAGCATCGAGGCGGTCGCGATCGCGGCCGGCGAGGCGCGCGATCCGCAGCACGCGGTCACGCGCGCGTTCCGCTCGACGGTGTTCCGGCTCGTGCTGTTCTACCTGCTGACGCTGTCGCTGATGCTCGCGATCGTGCCGTGGACCCAGGCCGGCACCGACGAAAGCCCGTTCGTGAAGGTGATGGCCGCGACGCACGTGCCGTACGCGGCCGGCGTGATCAACTTCGTGCTGCTGATCGCGGCGCTGTCGGCGATGAACAGCCAGCTCTACGTGACGACGCGGATGATGTTCAGCCTGTCGCGCGCGCGGCTCGCGCCGGCGGTGTTCGGCCGGCTCGGCGGCAACGGCGTGCCGCGCGCGGCGCTGTGGATCTCGACCAGCGGCGTCGCGGTCGCGGCCGTGCTGGTCGCGCTGTCGCCGGACACCGCGTTTACCGTGATGATGGCGATCGCGATGTTCGGCGCGCTGTTCACGTGGATGATGATCTTCGTCACGCATCTGCGCTTTCGCGCGCGGTACCGCGGCCCGGCGCTCGCGTTCCGGATGTGGGGACACCCGTTCGGCAGCCTGCTCGGTGCCGGGCTCGTCGGCGCGATCCTGCTGACGACCGCGTTCACGCGCGAATTCCGGATGACGATGGTGGTCGGCGTCGTGTTCGTCGTGCTGCTGACGCTCGCGTACGCGCTGCACTATCGGCGCCAGCACGCGCGCTGACGCGTGCGTTCCCGCCGTGGGGCTGCAGCCCGCGCGGCATCGCAACGCCCGCCGCGCTAAGGTTCCGTTAAGCCGGCGGCGATTACATTCGAACCTGTCCGCGATCCGGGCCGGCGCACGCCAGCCCGGCGCCATCTGTAAAAGGGGTTCGAATGAACAAACTTCCCGAAATCACGCTCGCGTTCTGGATCATGAAGATCTGCGCGACGACGCTCGGCGAAACCGGGGGCGACCTGCTCTCGATGACGCTGAACGTCGGCTATGCGGTGAGCTCGATCCTGCTGTTCGGTTTCTTTCTCGTCACGCTGGGCGCGCAGCTCAGGACGACGCAATATCGGCCGGCGATCTACTGGGCCGTGATCGTCGCGACGAGCACGGCGGGCACGACGATGTCCGACTTCATGGACCGCACGCTCGGCCTCGGCTACGCGGCCGGCTCGTCGATTCTCGTCGCGATCCTGCTGGCGATCTTCACGGTGTGGCGCCTGAGCGGCGAATCGCTGTCGGTCGACCTGATCCGCACGCGCAAGGTCGAGCTGCTGTACTGGATCGCGATCCTGTTCTCGAACACGCTCGGCACCGCGCTCGGCGATTTCCTCGCGGACAGCTCGGGCCTCGGCTTCGGCGGCGGCGCGCTGCTGATCGGCGGACTGCTCGCGGCGATCGTGCTCGCGCACTATTTCACGCGCATTTCCGGCGTGCTGCTGTTCTGGGCGGCGTTCGTGCTCACGCGTCCGTTCGGGGCGACGGTCGGCGACCTGCTGACGAAACCGGTCGCCAAGGGTGGACTCGCGCTCGGCACGGTCGGCTCGTCGGCGGTGCTGCTCGGCGTGCTGGTCGCGCTGGTGATCTACGCGAGCATCGCGCAGGCGCGGCGCCGCGAACTCGTACCCGCGCGGATCGCGCAGACGGCCGAGCGGTGAGCGAAGCCGGACCGAACCGACGAAAGAAAAGGGGCCGCGAGGCCCCTTTTTGCGTTGCGCCGTTCAGTGACGGCCGGTGCTGCCGAAGCCGCCTTCGCCGCGATCGCTTTGCGCGAAGTCGTCGACGATGTTGAACTGCGCCTGCACGACCGGCACGATCACGAGCTGCGCGAGCCGCTCGAACGGGTTCAGCACGAACTCGGTCTGGCCGCGGTTCCACGTCGACACCATCAGCTGGCCCTGGTAGTCGGAATCGATCAGGCCGACGAGGTTGCCGAGCACGATCCCGTGCTTGTGGCCGAGGCCCGAGCGCGGCAGGATCAGCGCTGCGTAGCCGGGGTCGTCGAGGTGGATCGCGAGGCCCGTCGGAACCAGCGTCGTTTCGCCCGGCTGCAGCGTGACGGGCGCGTCGAGACACGCGCGCAGGTCGAGGCCCGCGCTGCCGGTGGTCGCGTAGGCGGGCAGGTAGTCGCGCATGCGCGCGTCGAGAATCTTCAGGTCGAGTTTCATGCGGTCGTCGAATCGGTCGGGAAGGGCGCGGCGGCGCGGGCCGCCGCGCGGGTGATCAGATCAGGCGGTTGTCCGGCAGGCGCTTCGCGATTTCCGCGACGAGCACGTGCGCGAGTTCGTCCTTCGGCGCGCGCGGCAGGCGCGTGAGGCCGGCTGCCTCGAACAGCACGACTTCGTTGTCGTCGCGGCCGAACGTCAGCGGGCCGAGGTTGCCGACCAGGAGCGGCACGTTCTTGCGCTTGCGCTTCTCGTCGCCGTGCACGTCGAGGTCGCCGCTTTCGGCCGCGAAGCCGACGCAATACGGCGGATCGGGCAGCGCCGCGACCGACGCGAGGATGTCGGGGTTCTCGACGAACGCGAGCGCCGGCATCTTGCGGTCGGCCGTCTTCTTCATCTTGTGCTCGGCCGGCTGATCGACGCGCCAGTCGGCGACCGCGGCCACCGCGATGAAGATGTCGGCGTCGGCTACCGCCTGCATCACCGCGTCGTACATCTGCTGCGCGGTCTGCACGTCCTGGCGGTACACGCCCCACGGCGTGTCGAGCGCGACCGGCCCCGCGACGAGATGCACGTCGGCGCCGGCCTGCTGCGCGGCGCGCGCGAGCGCGAAACCCATCTTGCCGCTCGAGCGGTTCGTGAGGCCGCGCACCGGATCGAGCGGCTCGAACGTCGGGCCGGCCGTGATCAGCACGCGACGGTGCGCGAGCAGCTTCGGCGCGAAGTGCGCAACGATCGCCTCATAGATCGCCTCGGGTTCGAGCATGCGGCCGTCGCCGACTTCGCCGCAGGCCTGCGCGCCCGAATCGGGGCCGAGGACCGACACGCCGTCAGCGCGCAGTTGCGCGGCATTGCGTTGCGTGGCCGGGTTCTGCCACATCTGGCGGTTCATCGCGGGCACGACGAGCAGCGGACAGTCGCGCGCGACGCACAGCGTCGACAGCAGGTCGTCTGCGAATCCGTGCGCGAGCTTCGCGAGGAAATCCGTCGACGCGGGCGCGATCACGATCGCGTCGGCTTCGCGCGACAGGTCGATGTGCGCCATGTTGTTGTCGATGCGCGCGTCCCACTGGCTCGTGTACACGGGCCGGCCGGACAGAGCCTGCATCGTGACGGGCGTGATGAACTGCGTGGCGGCGTCGGTCATCACGATCTGCACGGTCGCGCCGGCCTTCGTGAGCAGCCGCGTGAGTTCGGCGATCTTGTAGCAGGCGATGCCGCCCGTCAGGCCGAGAACGAGGTGTTTTCCTGCGAGTTCTGCGTGTGCCAACTCAGGCCTCCAAGGGTCAAACGGAACGGCCGGCGCGAAGCCGGCCGTCGCCACCGAGTATGCGCGCTCAGCGCGAGCCGCGCACGCGACGCAGTTCGTCGTAGATCAGCAGCACCGCGCCGATCGTGATCGCGGAATCGGCGAGGTTGAACGCCGGGAAGTGCCAGTCGCCGAGGTGGAAATCGAGAAAGTCGATCACGTGGCCGTAGATCAGCCGGTCGATCACGTTGCCGAGCGCGCCGCCGAGGATCAGCGCGAGCGACACGCTGAACAGCCGCTGCTGGCCGTGGCGCTTCAGCAGGAAGCAGATCACGAGCGTCGCGCCGACGCCGAGCGCGGTGAACGCCCAGCGCTGCCAGCCGCTCGCGGTCGACAGGAAGCCGAACGCGGCGCCGCGGTTGTACACCAGCACGAGGTTGAAGAACGACGTCAGCGCATGCTGCGCGCCGTACGCGAACGTTTTCAGGATCGCGATCTTCGACAGCTGGTCGAACAGGATCACGATCAGCGAAATGCCGAGCCAGGGCGCGAGCGCGCCGCTGGCCGGTTTCGACAGGGTTTTCGCCATATTTACGCAGCGCTCCGGATTTCGCCGTTTTCAAACAGGTTCGAGAAGCAGCGGCCGCACAGCGTCGGATGATCGGCGTGCGCGCCGACGTCCTCGCGGTAGTGCCAGCAGCGTTCGCACTTCTGGTACTTCGACGCGGCCACGTCGACGCTTTCCTGCGCTTCGTCGTCGACCTTCACGACCGTTGCCGCCGACGTGATCAGCACGAACTTCAGGTCGTCGCCGAGGCTCGTCAGCGCGTCGTAGCGCGCGCCGCTCGCGTGCACGGCCACTTCGGCCTGCAGCGACGAGCCGATGCGGTTCGCGGTGCGGGCTTCCTCGAGCGCCTTCGTCACGTTGCCGCGCACGTCGCGCAGCAGCGCCCACTTCTCGATCAGCGCGGCCGCGCCGGCGACTTCCGGATACGCGTAGTAGGTTTCCGTGAACACGGTGTCGCTGGCCGGCTGGAACACCTTCCACGCTTCTTCCGCGGTGAACGACAGGAACGGCGCGAGCACGCGCAGCAGCCCGTGCGTCAGGTGGTACAGCGCGGTCTGCGCGGAGCGGCGTGCGCGCGAATCGGCCGCGCTCGTGTACAGGCGGTCCTTCAGCACGTCGAGGTAGAAGCCGCCGAGGTCTTCCGAGCAGTACGTCTGCAGCTTCGCGACGACCGGGTGGAATTCGTACTTCTCGTAGTGGCCGAGCAGTTCCGTCTGCAGTTGCGCGGAGAACGCGACCGCGTAGCGGTCGATCTCGAGCCATTCGTCGACCGGCACCGCGTGCTGCGCGAAGTCGAAGTCCGACAGGTTCGCGAGCAGGAAGCGCAGCGTGTTGCGGATGCGGCGATAGCCTTCGGTCACGCGCTTCAGGATTTCCTCGGAGATCGCGAGTTCGCCCGAGTAGTCGGTCGACGCGATCCACAGGCGGATGATTTCGGCGCCGAGACGGTTCGCGACTTCATGCGGGTCGATGCCGTTGCCGAGCGACTTGCTCATCTTGCGGCCTTCGCCGTCGACCGTGAAGCCGTGCGTGAGCAGGCCCTTGTACGGCGCGCGGCCGTCGATCATCGATGCGGTCAGCAGCGACGAGTGGAACCAGCCGCGGTGCTGGTCCGAGCCTTCGAGGTACAGGTCGGCCGGGAACTGCAGCTGATCCTTGTGCGAGCCGCGCAGCACGTGCCAGTGCGTCGTGCCCGAGTCGAACCACACGTCGAGCGTGTCGCGGTTCTTTTCGTACAGGTTCGCGTCGTCGCCGATCAGCTCGCGCGGATCGAGCGTCTGCCACGCCTCGATGCCCGACTGCTCGACGCGCTTCGCGACTTCCTCGAGCAGCTCGAGCGTGCGCGGGTGCAGCTCGCCGGTTTCCTTGTGCACGAAGAACGCCATCGGCACGCCCCATTGGCGCTGGCGCGACAGCGTCCAGTCGGGACGGTTCGCGATCATGCTGAACAGGCGCTGCTTGCCCCACGACGGGTAGAACGCGGTGGCGTCGATGCCTTCGAGCGCGGTTTCGCGCAGCGTCTTGCCGCCGTCGCGCGGCGTCACGTCCATGCCGGCGAACCACTGCGACGTCGCACGGTAAATGATCGCCGTCTTGTGACGCCAGCAGTGCATGTAGCTGTGCTTGTAGTGCTCGCTGCGCAGCAGCGAGCCGGCCTCGCGCAGCGCGTCGACGACCTTCGGGTTCGCGTCCCAGATCGACAGGCCGCCGAACAGCGGCAGCGATTCGATGTAGCGGCCGTCGCCCATCACCGGGTTGATGATGTCCGAGTCGGTCATCCCGTGCGCCTTGCACGACTGGAAGTCCTCGATGCCGTAGGCGGGCGACGAGTGCACGACGCCGGTACCGGTGTCGGTCGTCACGTAGTCGCCGAGGTAGACGGGCGCGGTGCGCTTGTAGCCGGGGTGGGCCGATGCGAGCGGGTGGTGGAAGCGCAGGTTCGCGAGCTTCACGCCCGGCGCGGTCGCGACGACGCGGCCGGTCAGCTTGAAATCGGCCATGCAGGCTTCGACACGCTCTTCCGCGATGATCAGCAGCCCGCGCTCGGTGTCGACCAGCGCGTAGACGATTTCCGGATGGAGGTTCAGCGCCTGGTTGGCGGGGATCGTCCACGGCGTGGTGGTCCAGATCACGATGCCGCCCTCGGCGCGCGGCAGTGCCGGCAGGCCGAACGCCTGCGCGGTCTTTTCCGGTTCCGCGAACGCGAACATCACGTCGATCGTCGGGTCGGTGCGATCCTTGTACTCGACTTCCGCCTCGGCGAGTGCCGAGCCGCAGTCGAAGCACCAGTTCACCGGCTTCAGCCCGCGATACACGTAGCCCTTCTCGATGATCTTGCCGAGCGCGCGGATCTCTTCCGCCTCGTTGACGAAGTTCATCGTCTTGTACGGGTTCGCCCAGTCGCCGAGCACGCCGAGACGCTTGAAGCCGACCTTCTGCTTCTCGATCTGCTCGGTCGCGTACGCGCGCGCCTTGCTCATCACTTCGGCCGCCGGCAGCGACTTGCCGAACTGCTTCTCGATCTGGATCTCGATCGGCATGCCGTGGCAATCCCAGCCCGGCACGTACGGCGCGTCGAAGCCGGCCATGTTGCGCGACTTGACGACGATGTCCTTCAGGATCTTGTTGACCGCGTGACCGAGGTGGATGTCGCCGTTCGCATACGGGGGGCCGTCGTGCAGGATGAACTTCGGCCGGCCCTGGCTGGCCGCGCGGATCTTCTCGTAGATGCCGCGCTCCTCCCATTCCTTGACCCACTGCGGCTCGCGCTTGGGCAGGTCGCCGCGCATCGGGAACGGCGTGTCGAGCAGGTTGACCGGATACTTGGCCTGCGGTTTCGAATCGGCTTTCTTGTTGCTCATGATGGGATCGCTATCTAAATCGGGGGACGCTCGTGCGTCGTGAATCGGGGATGCGCGCGGGTCGGCGGCGCGAGGGTGCGGCGCGGGGCGCCGCCGGCCGGATCAGCTAATTCGGTCGGTCGCCGAGGTCGAGAAGCCGGTCGTGCGGCTGCCCGGCGCGCGGTCGCGCTCGACGAAGTACGCACGTGCATTCGCGACGTCCAGCGCGATCGCGCGCGACAGCGCCTCGAGATCGTCGAACTTCGCCTCGTCGCGCAGCTTCTTCAGGAATTCGACGCGGATGAGCTTGCCGTACGCGTCGCCGTGCCAGTCGAGCAGGTGGACTTCGAGCAGCACGCGGCCGGAATCGTCGACGGTCGGGCGCAGCCCGAGGCTCGCGACGCCCGGCAGCGGGGCGGGGCCCAGGCCGTGCACCTGCACGACGAAGATGCCCGCGAGCGCCGGCCGCTTGTGCGCGATCGGCAGGTTCAGGGTCGGGAAGCCGAGGTCGCGGCCGAGCTTCAGCCCGTGCGCGACGTGGCCGCTGATCGCGTAGCCGTGGCCGAGCGCCTGCGCGGCCGCGTCGAGATCGCCCGCCGCGAGCGCGGCGCGCACGCCCGAGCTGGAGATGCGCGTGCCGTCGCTGCCGGCGACCGTGCCCATCTGCTCGACCTCGAAGCCGTACTGCTCGCCGGCCGCCTTCAGCGTGTCGAAGGTGCCCGCGCGCTTCGCGCCGTAGCAGAAATCGTCGCCGACCATCATCCAGCGCGTGTGCAGCCCGTTCACCAGCGTGCGCTCGACGAACGCCTGCGGCGACTGGCTTGCGAACGTATGGTTGAAGTGCTCGACGACGACGCGGTCGACCCCGTGCTCGCGCAGCGCTTCCAGCTTGTCGCGCAGCATCGCGATGCGCGGCGGCGCGCCGGCCGGGTTGAAGAATTCCCGCGGGTGCGGCTCGAAGGTCATCACGCACACGGGCAGGCCGCGCGCGTCCGCTGCCGCGCGCACGCGCGCGAGCAGGGCCTGGTGGCCGCGATGGACACCGTCGAAGTTGCCGATCGTCAGCGCGCACGGCGCGCGGCTCTCGGCGTTGGGCAGGCCGCGGAAGACTTTCACGATAGCGGATGCAGCGTCGGGGAATGGGCGGTGGGATGCCGCAAAGCAGAAGATTATAAACGTTCGGGCGGCCCGGCGGCCGAGAAGGGGGGAAACGCGGGGGCGAATGGTAAAATTCGCGGATGAAAAAACTCGTGATCCTGATTTCCGGTCGCGGCAGCAACATGGAGGCCATCGTCCGCGCGTGCGCGCAGGAACGCTGGCCGGCCGAGGTCGCCGCCGTGATCGCCAACCGGCCCGACGCGGCCGGCCTGGCTTTTGCCGCGTCGCACGGGGTGGCGACCGCGGTGGTCGACCATCGTTCGTTCGACGGCCGTGACAGCTTCGACGCGGCGCTCGCCGCCGAGATCGACCGCTTCGCGCCCGATCTCGTCGTGCTTGCCGGCTTCATGCGCATCCTGACGCCCGATTTCGTCAGACGATATGAGGGCCGGTTGCTGAACATCCACCCGTCGCTGCTGCCGAGCTTCAAGGGCATCCACACGCACCAGCAGGCGCTGGATGCCGGCGTCGCGCTGCATGGCGCGAGCGTGCATTTCGTGATTCCCGAACTCGACAGCGGTGCGATCGTCGCGCAGGGCGCGGTGCCCGTGCGCGCGGGCGACGACGCGGCCGCGCTCGCGCGGCGCGTGCTGACGGTCGAGCACGTGCTGTATCCGCGTGCGGTCCGCTGGTTCGTCGAGGGGCGCCTGCGCCTCGAGAACGGCAGGGCAGTGGTCGCGCCGGAAGAGGCGCGCTGGATTTTCGCGGATCAACCGCATACCGAAACGAGCGAGGGCGTATGAAGCTGCACGGATTCCTGATTGGCCAGACCGAGACCTTGCTGGCCGAGGTGCTGAAGTTCACCGGCCCCGCCGACGCGACGACGAGCCGGTTCTTCCGTGCGCACCCGAAGCTCGGCCACGCCGAGCGCGGCGTGATCGCCGAGGCGGTGTTCGCGGTGCTGCGCCGCAAGATGGAGTTCTCGCACCTCGCCGAGAGCGGCACGGGCAGCCCCGCGCGGCGCCTGACGCTGCTCGGCCTGATGCAGACGCTCGGCCGCAATGCGCTGAAGCCGTTCGTGTCGGACACCGAGGCCGCGTGGCTCGAGCACGTGTCGAAGATCGATCCGGCGAGCCTGCCGGTGCGCGTGCGCACGAACCTGCCCGACTGGATCTACCAGGCGCTGTCCGCCCGTTTCGACGCAGAGGAACTCGCGCAGCTCGCCGCCGCGCTGAACTACCCGGCGCCGCTCGACCTGCGCGCCAACGCGCAGAAGGCGACGCGCGACCAGGTGATCGACGCGCTGCGCGCGAACGGCATTGACGCGGGCGAGACGCCGTTCGCGCCGCAAGGCGTGCGCGTCGTCGGCAAGCCGGCGCTCACGCGTCTGAAGCTGTTCGAGGAAGGCCAGATCGAGGTGCAGGACGAAGGCAGCCAGCTGCTGTGCTCGCTGGTCGCGCCGCGCCGCGGCGAGATGGTCGTCGATTTCTGCGCGGGCGCCGGCGGCAAGACGCTCGCGCTCGGCGCGATGATGCGCTCGACCGGGCGCCTTTATGCGTTCGACGTGTCGGAAAAGCGCCTCACGAAGCTGAAGCCGCGCCTCGCGCGCAGCGGGCTGTCGAACGTGAACCCGGTGCTGATCGACAGCGAGCACGACGCGAAGATCAAGCGGCTCGCGGGCAAGATCGACCGCGTGCTGGTCGATGCGCCGTGCAGCGGCCTCGGCACGCTGCGCCGCAACCCCGACCTAAAGTGGCGCCAGACGCGCACGTCGATCGAGGAACTCACGCCGAAGCAGGCGTCGATCCTCGCGAGCGCCGCGCGTCTCGTGAAGAAGGGTGGCCGGCTCGTGTACGCGACCTGCAGCGTGCTCGACGCGGAAAACGAGGCGATCGTCGAGCAGTTCCTCGCCGACCATCCGGACTTCGTGCTGGTGCCCGCGCAGAAGGTGCTGGCCGACCAGCGCATCGAACTCGAGACCGGCGATTACCTGTCGCTGTGGCCGCACCGCCATGCGACCGACGGCTTCTTCGCCGCGGTGCTGGAACGGCGCGCCGCGCAGTAACGGCGGGGCGCACGGACGATGGAGAATCTGCAGAACCGCCTGCTGTCGCACCGGCTCGCGTCGGTGATCCGCGACTTCAACCAGCCGGTGATGATCTGGCAGGCGGCGATCCTCGTCGGCGCGCTGTGTTTCGCATGGGTTGCCGCGCGCTTCGTGCACGGCCGCATCGACGCGCGCCGACGCGCCGCCGGCCGGATGCCGGGCGCCGGGGCGCAGAGCCTGAAGCGCGCGCTGTTCCCGCTGTTCGGCGGGCTGTTCGTGCTGGCCGCGCAGCTCGGGTTCGACCCGTTCATGTCGACGTCGCTGCTGTCGCTCGCGCTCGTGCCGCTGTTCGGCATCGGGCTGATCTACGTGCTGTTCTTCTTCGCGCGGCGCGTGTTCGCCCGCGACGGCCACACGCATGCGTGGCTGTCGATCGTCGAGAAGATCGTGTCGGTGATCGTGTGGGCGGCGATGGTGCTGACGGTGCTCGGGATCCAGCGCGACGTGATCGCGTGGCTCGACAGCGTGCAGTTCCGCGTCGCGAATGCGCACCTCACGCTGCTGTCGGTGATCTCCGGCGCGCTGTGGGTGTGCGTGACGCTGATGGTCGCGATGTGGCTCGGCTCGGTGCTCGAGGAGCGCCTCGCGCGCGCCACCACGCTCGACGCGAACCTGAAGGTCGTGATGTCGCGGATCGGCCGCGCGCTGCTCGTGTTCGCGGCGATCCTGATCGGGCTGTCGCTCGTCGGCATCGACGTGACGGTGCTCGGCGTGTTCGGCGGCGCGGTCGGTGTCGGTCTCGGCTTCGGGCTGCAGAAGATCGCCAGCAACTACGTGTCGGGCTTCATCATCCTGCTCGACCGTTCGCTGCGGCTCGGCGACGCGATCAGCGTCGGCGGGCTCCAGGGCGTCGTCACGCAGATCCGCACGCGCTATACGGTCGTGCGCGGCCTCGACGGCAACGAGACGCTGATCCCGAACGAGAAGCTGATCACCGACGTCGTGCAGAATCAGTCGTCGTACCTGACGCGCGGCTACGCGAAGGTCGCCGTGCAGATTGCTTATACCAGCGACGTCGAGCAGGCGCTCGCGGTGCTCGCGGAAGCCGCGAAGGGCGTGCCGCGCGTGCTCGCTGAGCCGGCGCCGACGCCGTATCTGGTCAGCTTCGGCGCGGACGGGATCGACCTGGAGCTCGGCTTCTGGATCGAGGATGCGGCGAAGGGCACGTCGGGCGTGCGTTCGTCCGTGAACCGCAACATCTGGCGGCTGTTCGGCGAGCACGGGATCTCGATTCCGTTCCCGCAGCGCGAAGTGCGCGTGGTCGGTTTGCCGGAGGGGTTCGCCGCGACCGGCGTGGTCGCCGAGGGCGTGCCCGTGGCCGATGGCCGATCGGTGGACGGGCGGGCGTCGGCCGCGTAGATGCGGCCGACGGCGCGAATCGGACGGGGCCCGCGGCCAGAACCGGATCGCGCGCCTTTCCCGGTCCGCCGATGGACTGTTTGCGTTGCGTCAAGACAAGAGAATATTCATTTTTTACAAAGACTTGGAACGGTTGAAGTAGAATTCCGGTCTACACGCGGTATGCTTTCATTTTTATGACGTCGGCCTGCGCCGGCATCGCTCTCACCACAGGTAACTGCCTTGTTGAATTCCCTGCTCGATTTTCTTTCCCACGGGCTCCTGCGCTTTTCGTGGTGGCAGGTCGCGCTGTTCGCGCTTGCCGTCACGCACGTCACGATCATCGGCGTGACGGTCTACCTGCACCGCTGCCAGGCGCACCGCGCGCTGGAGCTGCACCCGATCGCGAGTCACTTCTTCCGCGCCTGGCTGTGGATGACGACCGGCATGCTGACGGGCCAGTGGGCCGCGATCCATCGCAAGCACCACGCGAAGTGCGAAACCGAGGAAGATCCGCACAGCCCGCAGACGCGCGGCATCTGGAAGGTGTTCCTCGAAGGCGCCGAGCTGTATCGCGCGGAAGCGAAGAACGAAGAAACGATGCGCAAGTTCAGCCACGGCACGCCGAATGACTGGATCGAGCGCAACGTGTACTCGAAGTACCCGATCCTCGGCGTGAGCCTGATGATGGTGATCGACGTCGCGCTGTTCGGCGTGCTCGGCCTGACCGTGTGGGCCGTGCAGATGGTCTGGATTCCGTTCTGGGCCGCGGGTGTCGTGAACGGCTTCGGTCACTTCTGGGGCTACCGCAACTTCAACTCGGCCGATGCGAGCACGAACCTGTTCCCGTGGGGCATCGTGATCGGCGGCGAAGAGCTGCACAACAACCACCACACGTTCGCGACGTCGGCGAAGCTGTCGAACAAGTGGTACGAGTTCGACATCGGCTGGATGTACATCCGCATCATGTCGGCATTCGGTCTCGCGAAGGTGAAGAAGGTTGCACCGACGCCGCGCCTGAACAAGCCGAAGACGGTGCTCGACCAGGAAACGCTGCAGGCCGTGCTGTCGAACCGCTACGAAGTGATGGCGCGCTACGGCAAGGCCGTGAAGCGTGCCTATCGTCAGGAGCTCGCGCACCTGAAGGAACTCGGTTCGAGCGAGAAGTACCAGCTGATGCGCGGCGCGCGCAAGTGGTTCCACAAGGACGCCGACGGCCTCGACGAACCGCAGAAGAAGCTGCTGCCGGAGATCTTCGCGAACAGCCAGAAGCTGCACACGTACTTCCAGCTGCGCCAGGATCTGGCCGCGATCTGGGATCGCTCGACCGCTTCGCGCGAACAGCTGCTCGCGCAATTGCAGGATTGGTGCCATCGCGCGGAACAAAGCGGCATCAAGGCGCTGCAGGAATTCGCGACGCGCCTGCGTCGCTACGCCTGATTCGAAATCGATTAGAATCTCAGGACGTCACAAACCCCGCGTTGGCGGGGTTTTTTCATTTGGGCGGCCGGTTTTCGAAGGGCGACCGGAAGCGCCGGAATTCGTATGAGGCTCGGGGCAGCGCTGACGTGGCGCCCCGGAGCGAGCGCAGGGATGGGCTGGAGCAAAAGCGCTAAAGTGCCAACTCGGGCCGACCGTGAAGCATGGGACCCGAGTAAGCGCTTTAGCGCTAACTCGGGTCGACAGGAGATATGGAGATGCAATCGACGATCAAACCCGTCGAGTACGACCGGCCGGTCTCGGCGGGAACCGTCTGTGGGGTAGGCCAGGCGTGGGCCAAAGTGCCCGAGGCGCCGTCCGCCGAAGAACGCGCCGCACTGAAGGCGCGCATCAAGGCGCTGCTCGCACGTGAAAAGGCCGTGCTCGTCGCTCACTACTACGTGGATGCCGAGCTGCAGGAACTGGCGGACGAAACCGGCGGCTGCGTCGCCGATTCGCTCGAAATGGCCCGTTTCGGCCGCGACCACGACGCGCAGACGCTCGTCGTCGCCGGCGTACGCTTCATGGGCGAAACCGCGAAGATCCTGAGCCCCGGCAAACGCGTACTGATGCCCGATCTCGACGCGACCTGCTCGCTCGATCTCGGTTGCCCGATCGACGAATTCTCCGCGTTCTGCGATGCGCATCCCGACCGCACCGTCGTCGTCTACGCGAACACCAGCGCCGCCGTGAAGGCCCGCGCGGACTGGATGGTCACGTCGTCGATCGGCCTCGAAATCGTCGCGGACCTGCACGCGCGGGGCGAGAAGATCATCTGGGCACCGGATCGCCATCTCGGCAGCTACATCCAGAAGAAAACCGGCGCGGACATGCTGCTGTGGCAGGGTTCGTGCCTCGTCCACGACGAATTCAAGGGCATCGAGCTCGACCTGCTGCGTGCCGAATATCCGGACGCGAAGGTGCTCGTGCATCCGGAGTCGCCGGAAAACGTCGTCGCGCAGGCGGACGTCGTCGGCTCGACGACGCAGCTGATCGATGCCGCCGTGAAGCTCGACGCGACGCACTTCATCGTCGCGACCGACCTCGGCATCCTGCACAAGATGCAGCTCGCGGCGCCCGGCAAGACCTTCATCGCCGCGCCCACGGCCGGCAACAGCGCGACTTGCAAGAGCTGCGCGCATTGCCCGTGGATGGCGATGAACGGCCTCGCGAACCTCGCCGACGTGCTCGAGCGCGGTCACAACGAGATCTTCGTCGATCCGGCGATCGGCGCGCGCGCGCGTCTGCCGATCGACCGGATGCTCGATTTCGCCGCGGCGCACAAGAAGCGCGTGCAAGCGAGCGGCGATCTGCAGCGCGATCAGCAACTGTTCGCGAACGTGGGGGCTGCATGACCGGCGCAGTCTCTCCGCTGTTCGAAGCCGTCCGCGCACAATACGGCGCGGCGTTCGACGAAGCGATCGCGCGCAACGTCGCCGATGCGATCGCCGAAGACGTCGGCACCGGCGACCAGACCGGGCGGCTCGTGCCGGCCGGCGAGCGGCGCCGTGCGCGCATCATCGTGCGCGAGGAAGCCGTGTTGTGCGGCGTGCCGTGGTTCGAGGCCGTCATCGCGCGAATCGATCCGTCGATCCTCGTGCAGTGGCGCTATCGCGAAGGCGACCGGATGACGCCGGATTCGACCGTCTGCGAACTCGAAGGGCCGGCGCGCGCACTGTTGACGGCCGAGCGCAACGGACTGAACTTCCTGCAGCTGCTGTCGGGCGTCGCGAGCGCGACGCGTCGTTACGTCGATCGCGTCGAAGGCACGCGCACGAAGATCCTCGATACGCGCAAGACGCTGCCGGGCCTGCGGCTCGCGCAGAAGTACGCGGTGCGGGTCGGCGGCGGCGAGAACCAGCGTCTGGCGCTGTACGACGGCATCCTGATCAAGGAAAACCACATCGCGGCTGCCGGCGGTGTCGGCGAAGCGCTCGATGCGGCGTTCGCGCTCGAATCAGGCGTGCCGGTGCAGGTCGAAGTCGAGACGCTCGCGCAGCTCGATACGGCGCTCGCGCATGGCGCGCAGTCGGTGCTGCTCGACAACTTCACGCTCGACATGATGCGCGAGGCAGTGCGCATCGCGTCCGGCAAGGCCGTGCTCGAAGTGTCGGGCGGTGTCAATTTCGATACGGTGCGCACGTTCGCGGAGACGGGCGTCGACCGTATCTCGATCGGCGCGCTGACGAAGGACGTGCGCGCGACCGACTACTCGATGCGGATCGTCGACTGACCGCACGACATACCGTCTGACGAAAAAAGCCGCTGGCGCGCGTGACGCCAGCGGCTTTTTTTGTGCGGCGGCAGCCGGGAAGGGCGTACCGGTCAGCGGCGCGAGCGGGGCGTGAGCACGCTCGGCAGCGCCTTCGGCAGCGTGTGCGGCCAGTCGCGGCTGTAGTGCAGCCCACGGCTTTCGCGGCGCGAGTACGCGCTCTTCACGATCAGCGTCGCGACGTCGACGAGATTGCGCAGCTCGAGCAGGTCGCGCGTCACGCGGAAGTTCGCGTAGTACTCGTGGATCTCGTCGCGCAGCAGCGACAAGCGGTGCTTCGCGCGCTCGAGACGCTTGTCGGTGCGCACGATGCCGACATAGTTCCACATCAGCCGGCGCAGTTCGTCCCAGTTGTGCGCGACGACGACTTCCTCGTCCGCATCCGACACGCGGCTTTCGTCCCATGCGGGCAGCTTGGCCGGCGTTGCTGCGTCGAAGCCGGCCGCTTCGATCGCCTCGGCCGCCGCGCGGCCGATCACGAGGCATTCGAGCAGCGAATTGCTCGCGAGCCGGTTCGCGCCGTGCAGCCCCGTGTACGACGTCTCGCCGACCGCATACAGGCCCGCGAGATCGGTGCGCCCCGCGAGATCGGTGACGACGCCGCCGCACGTGTAGTGCGCGGCCGGCACGACCGGAATCGGCTGCTTCGCGATGTCGATGCCGAATTCGAGGCAGCGCGCATGGATCGTCGGGAAGTGCTCGCGCAGGAACGCTTCCGGCTGGTGGCTGATGTCGAGATACACGCAGTCGATCCCGCGCTTCTTGATCTCGAAGTCGATCGCGCGCGCGACGATGTCGCGCGGCGCGAGTTCCGCGCGCGGATCGTGTGCGGGCATGAAGCGCGTGCCGTCCGGCAGCTTGAGCAGGCCGCCTTCGCCGCGCACGGCCTCCGAAATCAGGAACGACTTCGCATACGGATGGAACAGGCAGGTCGGGTGGAACTGGATGAATTCCATGTTCGACACGCGGCAGCCCGCGCGCCACGCCATCGCGATGCCGTCGCCGGTCGCGGTGTCGGGGTTCGTCGTGTACAGGTAGACCTTGCCGGCGCCGCCGGTCGCGAGCACCGTGTGCGGCGCCTCGATCGTGATCGTGCGGTCGTTGTCGACGTCGAGCGCATACAGCCCGTGACAGCGGCGCCCGGGCAGCCCGAGCCGGTCCGACGTGATCAGGTCGATCGCATGGTGGTTTTCGAAGAACGTGATGTTCGGATGCTGGCGTGCGCGGTCGGACAGCGTCGCGAGCACCGCATGGCCGGTTGCGTCGGCCGCGTGGATGATCCGGCGGTGGCTGTGGCCGCCTTCGCGCGTCAGGTGGAAACCGAGTTCGGCCGCATCGTCCTTCGTGAACGGCACGCCCTGGGAGATCAGCCATTCGATCGCTTCGCGGCCATGCTCGACGATGTAGCGCGTCGCGCCTTCGTCGCACAGCCCGCCGCCGGCGACCAGCGTGTCGTCGACGTGGTTCTCGATGCTGTCCGCCGAATCGAGGACGGCCGCGATGCCGCCTTGCGCGTTATCGCTTGCCCCCTCCATCATCGAACGTTTCGCGATCAGCGCGACACGTCGCGTGCTGGCCAGGTTGAGTGCGACCGACAGCCCTGCCAGGCCGCTGCCGACGATCGCCACGTCGAATTTCATGCTGCATCTCCATCGTTACGCTTTAGATCTTGTGCGTTCCGTCGACCTTGGCCGCGGAAAGGGGAGAGCATACCGCGTCGGGCCCGAGCGTGCGCGCGAAACCGCGCAAAACAAAAAGCCCCGCATGTGCGGGGCTTTTCGGTCGCCGTCAGGCTGGCAGAAACCGGAGATTACTTGATCTTGGTTTCTTTGTATTCCACATGCTTGCGGACGACGGGATCGAACTTCTTGATCGCCATCTTTTCCGGCATGTTGCGCTTGTTCTTCGTGGTCGTGTAGAAGTGACCCGTACCAGCGGTCGACTCAAGCTTGATCTTGTCGCGTGCGCCTTTTGCCATGATTGTGCTCCTTGGGCTTAGGCTTCGCCGCGTGCGCGCAGGTCAGCGAGCACGGAATCGATGCCGTTCTTGTCGATCAGGCGCAGGCCGGCGTTCGAGACGCGCAGGCGCACCCAGCGGTTTTCGCTCTCCACCCAGAACCGGCGGTTTTGCAGGTTCGGCAGGAAGCGGCGCTTCGTCTTGTTGTTGGCGTGGGAAACGTTGTTGCCGCTCATCGGCGCTTTCCCAGTTACTTGGCATACGCGTGCCATGAGAGCACTCCTAATACGCTAAATTCGGGGTTCGATCGCCGATGAAGGTTCCATCGTACTGCCACGTGATCCATGGCTGCACTCAGAACGCCGAAGCCTGTAAAGACAAGGCCCTTCGATGGCTAGAACTGGTTGGAAAAAAGACAGACGACGATTCTAGCAGAAAAAGTTCAGAAAAATCAAACCCAATTTCGCATCGTCGTTGCGGCGCCCGTGGGGCGGGTCGCCGGGCCACAGTCTACAGCCAACCGGCGCGCGCGAACGAAAATGTATCGCTGGTGCCGACGACGACGTGATCGAGCAGCCGCACGTCGACGAGTTGGAGCGCGTCTTTCAGCACCCGCGTCAGGCGGCGGTCCTCCGCGCTCGGCTGGACCGCGCCCGACGGATGATTGTGCGCGACGATCAGCGCCGCGGCGTTCTGCTGCAGCGCGCGGCGCACGACCTCGCGCGGATAGACGGCCATGCGCGTCAGCGAGCCGCGCGTGATTTCCTCCATGTCGATCAGGCCGTTGCGGGCGTCGAGGTACACCGCAATGAATACTTCGTGCGGGCGCGAGCCGATCTTCAGCCGCAGGCAATCCTCGACGGCGCCGGGCGAATCGATCTGCAGGCGCGCGTGCGCCTTCTCCTCCAGCATGCGCCGCGCGATCTCGGTGACCGCGACGAGCCGTGCGGAGCGCGCGGGACCGATGCCGGGGTGCATCTCGAAGTCGCCGGAGGTCGCCTCGAGCAGGCCGCGCAACGTGCCGAACTGCCTGACGAGCGCGCGGGCGGTGACGAACACATCATGCCCGGGCTTGCCCGTGCCGAGCAGCAGCGCGATCAGCTCGTCGTCGGTCAGCGCGGCGGGCCCGCGCTCCAGCAGCCGTTCGCGCGGCCGCTCGGGGCGCCAGTCGGCCGGGCGGCGCTTGCGCAGGTGGATCGGGACGACGCGGCCCGGCGCAGCGGCCGGTGGGTCGGCGGTGTCGCGGCATTCGACCGGCGCGACGGCGAGAGAGGATGACGGCATGATCGAAACTCCATTGGCGGCGGCCGTGTGCGCGACGTCGTCGCACTTTCAGCCTTGCGCGCTCAGGTGACTTACAATATTGGCTTTGCGCCGGGCCTTTCGGCCAGTTCGGGCGCCGACGAACACGAGTCATTCATGAGCATCATCGATCTATCCGAAGTGAAGCCCGGTTCCCATGTCACGCTGCATTACCGGCTGGCACTGGCCGACGGCGCCGACATCGTCAACACCTTCTCCGACAAGCCCGCCACGCTGCTGCTCGGCGCCGGGCAACTGGCGCCCTCGCTGGAACAGATTCTGCTCGGCCTCAGGGTCGGTGACCATTCGACTTTTCAGCTAACGCCCGAGCAGGGGTTCGGTCCCCGCAATCCCGACATGCTCCAGCGCGTGACGCTGTCGACGCTGCGCGAGAACGGGATGGTCGGCGACGATTTCACGCCGGGCGAGCTGATCGAATTCAACGCGCCGGACGGCGGCCGCTATGCAGGGGTGCTGAAGGAAGTCAGCGAAACCTCGGCGCTGTTCGACTTCAATCATCCGCTCGCGGGCCAAGCGCTCACGTTCGAAGTGAAAATCATCGGAATCCTGTAATCATGAGCACCACCGATACGCTGTCCGGGCAGACCGTCGCCGCCGATGCCGAAATCCTGCTGGCCCAGCCGCGCGGCTTCTGCGCAGGGGTCGATCGCGCAATCGAGATCGTCGAGCGCGCGATCGCGATGCACGGTGCGCCGATCTACGTCCGTCACGAGATCGTCCACAACAAGTACGTGGTCGAGGATCTGAAGAAGAAAGGCGCGATCTTCGTCGAGGAACTCGAGGAAGTGCCGGCCGGCAACACCGTGATCTTCAGCGCGCACGGCGTGTCGAAGGCCGTGCGCGACGAGGCGGACGTGCGCGGGTTGCGTATTTACGACGCAACCTGCCCGCTCGTCACGAAGGTGCACGTCGAAGTGGCGAAGATGCGCCAGGACGGCGTCGACATCGTGATGATCGGCCACAAGGGCCACCCGGAAGTCGAAGGCACGATGGGGCAGGTCGAGCGCGGCATGCATCTCGTCGAAAGCGTCGAGGACGTGCAGAAGCTCGCACTCGCCGATCCCGAGCGCATCGCGCTCGTCACGCAGACGACGCTGTCCGTCGACGACGCGGCCGAGATCATCGGCGCGCTGAAGGCGAAGTATCCGAAGATCCGCGAGCCGAAGAAGCAGGACATCTGCTACGCGACGCAGAACCGCCAGGATGCGGTGAAGTTCATGGCGCCGCAGTGCGACGTCGTGATCGTCGTCGGCAGCCCGAACAGCTCGAACTCGAGCCGCCTGCGCGAAGTGGCCGAGAAGCGCGGCGTGGCCGCGTACATGGTCGACGCACCCGACCAGATCGATCCGGCCTGGGTCGCGGGCAAGCGCCGCATCGGCGTGACGGCCGGCGCATCGGCGCCGGAAGTGCTCGCCCAGGCCGTGATCGCGCGGCTGCGCGAGCTCGGCGTGCGCAATGTCCGCGCCCTCGACGGCATCGAGGAAAACGTGTCGTTTCCGCTGCCGCGCGGGCTCAACCTGCCGCCCGCCGCCTGATTGCCGCATCGCACCCGCGATACCCCCGAAGCGCGCCTCCCGGCGCGCTTTTTTTTGCGTCGCGAAAACGAGATGCAACCATTGTTCACAGCAATGGTGCAACCCGGTTGCTATTGCTGCGCGTAGCCGCTTCTCAAAATTGGTTGCAATGCAGGAAAACCCCATCGAATCAGGATTATTGGCGGCCTATAAATGGAGTTACAATGCGCCCGTTTTCAGGCCGGAATGGCTTTGAAATCGGGTTTTGGCAAGGCGCGGGAGACCTACTCGATGCATGTGAAGTTGGCTGACGCCATGTCCGTCGCCGCACCGGTTGCAATGCTTGCCGGCTGTAGCAAAAAGAGCGACGACGAGGCGGGCAGGGAGACTGCGGCACCCGCAGTACCGGCGGCCAGCGACGTGCGCGCTGCCGGACCCGGTCGTGCGGCGCGGTCGGTGTGCCGCATTGCGCAATCGGACAGTGACAAGGACAACGGGGCACGTTTGGCGATCGAGGAATTCAACGCGCAGGGCCCGAAGATCGGCATGCATTCGGCACGGCGGGCAGCACGCGCCGGCGGCGCTGCCATCGACCGGGCGACGGGCAAGCTGATTGCCCGACAACGAGCCGCCGGCCATGATGCGGCAGCAGCAGGGCGCGCCGCACGGCGGGCGCCCGGGTTTCGGGGCAACGCAGGCGACGTGCAGATGTCACTGATTCCCTTTCATTTCGATTCGACGAAACAGCGTGTCGCCGCGACCCATCGCGTCGCGGCGGGCGGTCTGCTTCGTTTCACGGATTCCGACGCAGTCCTGACGAAAGTCGGGCGCCACCTTCGCGATGCCGGTTCGGGCGCCGCGCGGGCGGCGGCGGACGGCCCGCTTGCACCGCAGGCGACGGCGTCCGGCATCGGAGCGCAAACCCTTGGCGACATCGGCATGTGCGCCGTCAAGGTGGTCGAGCCCGCGGGCGACGCGGCGCGGAACCTGATCTGCCCGGACGCGGGGTTCGTCCCGGCCCGGACGGAAAAAGGCATGGCGTTCGGGCAACCGGACACCGGCCGTTGCGGCACGCTGCCCTACGACTTCAAGGAGGCCAAGTACACCGTCCTCGATGTCGTGACGATTTAGCGACGGGACTCATGATGGCACCGGAACAGTGCGGTGTCGTTTCTGTATCCGTTCCGGCGGCAGGTCCGGCCGTACAGGCCGGGCGGCGCGCGCCGGGGCGATCCACCCTTACCGGTATCGACTAGTACCCGCAGTGTCGCCGAGAAGGCGCGATTCCTCGCTTACCCGCGGGGCGCAACGTCCTCCGGCAGCATGGGCCAAGGAGCTTTAAATGGATATTTTCGTCCAGCAGATCCTCAACGGGCTGGTGCTCGGCAGTGTGTACGCCATCATCGCGTTGGGTTACACGATGGTGTACGGCATTCTCGGCATCATCAACTTCGCGCACGGCGACGTGCTGATGATCGGCGCGATGGTCGCCCTGTCGGCGATCACCGTGCTGCAGAACCACTTCCCAGGACTCGGCAACGTCGCGACGCTGACGATCGGCCTTGGCATCGCCGCCGTCGTCTGCGCGTGCGTGGGCTACACGATCGAGCGGGTCGCGTACCGGCCGCTGCGCCGCGCGCCGCGTCTCGCGCCG